>DAJPGB010000001.1:330118-660236 GCA_025992855.1 Coriobacteriaceae bacterium | reverse complement strand
ATGGATGCGCTGAAGCACGTTGAAGAGCGCCAGGCCGCAACCTCGCTTGACGGAGCCGTCGGCGGTAATGCTCTCGGGCTCCTCTCGGCGATGCTGCTCAAACAGATGCGCGCAGACTTCTTCGCTCATTCCGATGCCGTCGTCTTCGACGATGATCTCCAAGCCGTCATCGGTCTCGAAAGCCCTAACATGAATAGAAAGCGGCTCGATCTCGCGCTGCGCATGCTTGATGCAGTTTTCGAGCAGCGGCTGCAAGATAAACGGCGGCACCAGGCTGTCGCGCACCTCAAAGTCGATGTCGACCGAGACGCGCAGACGGCCGTCGCCATACCGGGCCTGCATAAGATTGATATAACGAGTGCCCTGTTCCACCTCGTGCTCGAGCGTGGTGAGCGTATCGGAGTCAGAAAGCGTCTGACGATAGTAGTTGGAAAAGTCGATCAGCAGCGATCGCGCCTTGTCGGGCTCGGTTCGAACGAGCGACACGATCGTGCTAATGGTATTGAATAGAAAATGCGGGTCGACCTGCGACTGCAGGGCGCGAAGCTCAACGCGGGCTGTGAGCTCGTCCTGGCGCTCGAGCTCAAAGCTGGCGAGCTGCGTGGAAATGAGGTCGGCAAAACCCGAGGCAAGGGCCGTCTGGCGCATATCAATGCTGCTCAGGCGGGGATAGTACAGCTCGAGCGTACCCACGCAATGCCCGCGCACGGTAAGCGGTGCGACAATACCGGCGCGCAGGCGGGGAAAATAACCGCCCGTCTCATTGGAGGTGTCACGAGAAAACACGCTCTGCTCGCCCGTCTCAATCACACTGAGCGTGGTCTTGAGCACGACCGGGGTGCCGGCAGGGCACTTTGCCGAGTCCTCGCCCCAGCTTGCCAACACCTGTTTGCCATCGGTAAAGCAGATGGCAGAGGCGATGGTCTCGGACAGGATGATTTTAGAGGCGCCCAGGGCCGCTTCGGGCGTAAGGCCGCGCGACGTGTAGGCGAATATTTTTGATGCGATGGCGAGCGTACGGTCGGTTGCGCTCGATGTGAGGTCGTCGGGGACCACAAAGACATACGAGAAGAAGAAGCACAGCATGACCAGGCCGGCAATAACGACAACGCCCGGAACGGGATTGGGATTATCGGTTAAATCCCAGATAAGCAGCAGGATAAGCGCCGGAACGACAACACCGAGCAGGATGGCCTGGACCACATGCTGGGCCGTACGAAAGACCTTGGTAGAGTTGTAGCTCTTGCCCAGAATCAGCCTGTTTAAATCCACCGTCATCCCCTTTTATCTATCGCACCCATAGCAATAAAGAGGGCCGCAAGCGACCCTCTCCATTGCATTATGCAATCAAATACTGTGTTTTACATCCAGCCATCGATGAACGGTAGCTTAGGCGCTGTACTTGTTTGCCTCGCCGAAGGTGCCGGCCTCGACGATCCAGCCGTCCTTCATGATGACGTCCATGTTGTCGGTGTTGAGCACGTGGATGTCGGCGGCGACGTCACCGTTGACGACCAGCAGGTCGGCGCACTTTCCGGCCTCGATAGAACCGGTCTCGTCCTCGATGTGGCACATCTTGGCACCGTTGAGGGTGGCGCAGGTGATGGTCTCGACCGGGGTGAAGCCGATCTTGTCGACGAACTCGTACATCTCCTCGATGGAGCAGGTGCCGTACGGGGTGACGAAGGAGAAGGAGTCGGAGCCGATCGTCATGACGACGCCGCGCTTCTTGGCCTCGCGCAGGCAGTCGTAGTTGCGCTGCAGCTCCTTCTCGACCAGGGTGCCCTCGTACTTGTCGTGCAGCTCGGGGACGTAGACGGGCGGATAGGTGGCGTACCAGGTGGGCAGGAAGGCGATCGTCGGGGTGAAGAAGGTGCCCTGCTCGGCCATGAGGTCCATGGTGCGCTCATCGATATCGAAGCCGTGAATCAGCTGCTCGCAGCCAAAGCGAACGGAATCGTAGGCAGCGGCGTGGTTGTTGTAGCAGTGGCTCCACACGGGGATGCCGACCATCTTTGCCTCTTCGACCACAGCCTGGATCTCCTCGGAGCAGTAGTGCTGGTCGCGACCGGAGTCCCAGCGCCAGATGCCGCCACCGGTAGCCCAGATCTTGATGGCATCGGGGTTCTCGCGCAGGCGACGACGGACGGCCTTGCGCAGATCCCAAGGACCGTCGACCTGGTCGCCCCAGGGATGGGATTCCTTGTTGAGCTCCTGGGTGCAGTGGTGGGAGTCACCGTGGCCGGCAACGCGGCAGAAGCCGAGGCCGGTGGCCAGAACGCGCGGGCCCTTAAAGACGCCCTTGTCGATGCAGTCACGGATCTGGATACCAAAGCGGCCGATCTCGCAGACGGTGGTGAGGCCGTGGGTGAGGCAGTCGTAGGCCTGCTTGACGGCGACGGCCTGCTTCTCGAGGAGCGGCTGCATGACCCAATCGGTGTCATCGTCGGTCAGGTTGCCCGAGAAGTGCAGGTGGGTGTCGATCAGGCCGGGAAGGACGGTCTTGCCGGCGGCGTCGATGACCTCAACGCCCTCGGGAAGGTCCTGCATAGCGCCGGCGTACTCGATCTTGCCGTTGTCGTCGACGAGAACGAGGGAGTTCTCGACCGGCTCGGCACCGGTACCGTCGATGAGCTTGCCGCCAACGATTGCATACTTAGTGGACATGGTTCCTCCTTATGGATCCATATAGTGGGCGAGGCCGTGTTGGGTTAAGGCCTCACAAAGCTACCCAAGTGGCGCCGGGTTCGGTGCGCGGAAGAGAGGGGCCCGCGCACCCGATCCGCCCCGGCTAGGCGTTACTTTTTGCGGGAATTAGTGAAAGCCATGAGAGCCAGGCCAATAGCCAACCAGCCGATCACGATGCTCCACTCCACCATGTTGAGGGAGGCGGGAGAGAACGGAATCACGAGCAGGCCGATGATGATGGCGCAGGCAGCGATAGCGAGGCCGATGCCAAACTTGCCGCCGGGCACCTCGTAGGGACGAGGCAGGTCGGGCTCGGTAAAGCGCATGCGCAGGCAGGCGAGGGCGACCATACCGCAGGAGAAGATGAAGGCGAGAGCCGACACGTTGGTCAGAGGGATGAGCATGTTCTTGCCCAGGAACGGACCGATGACGGTGATGACGCCCAGAACGACACAGGCGAGCTTGGGAGCGCCGGACTTGGGGTCGACCTCGGCGAACTTCTCGGGCAGTTGGCCCTTGCGGCCCATGGCGAGCATGATGCGGCTCGTGGCGCCGTAGAAGGAGTTCATCGGGCCCATGGGTCCAAGCGTGGCGATGACGAGCATGGCCAGGTACAGAAGCATGTTGATGCCCTTGAGGCAGGCAAGCGCGGGAACCGGGCTCTTAACAAACTCATGCCAGTCGAGAATGGTGCCGAACGAGTAGATGCAGACCATGTAGAAGCCGCCGGCGGCCAGCAGGGCCAGGGAGATGATCTTGCCGAACTTGTTCCAGTTGAGGCCCTCGGCTGCTTCCTCAGCCTGCTGAGGAATGGTGTCGAAACCGGCGTAGAAGAACGGGGTCAGAACCAGGACCGACACGATGCCGGCAAACAGGCTGGTGCTCTCGGTAGCGGCCTTGCCGCCGCCAGCGCCGGTGACCTGGGAGAACACGGGCATGGCGTTGTCCGGCGAGCCGGTGAACAGCGAGACGCCCATGGCGAGCAGCATGCCGCAGAGCAGGGCCTTGGTCAGGAAGGCCTGGAGCTTGGCGGCCGAGCTGGCGCCGCGGAAGTTGAGGAAGATGACGTAGACTGCAAAGCCGAGCGCGATCAGCGTCGGGAACAGGTAGACGTCGGCCCCCAGGATGGTGTAGAGCTTGACGGCGCGCAGCCACTCAAGACCGGGCAGGCTACCGAACATCTCGGACACGAGGGTCGAGATGGCGATGGCCTCCCACGGGCACAGAATGCCGTTGCCCAGGGCAAGGAGCCATCCGGTGATGTAGCTCAGCGTACGGCCAAAGCTACGGTCGACGTACTCGACGATGCCGCCCGAGATGGGGATGGCAGCCGTGAGCTCACCGAAAACAGCTCCGACGGGCACGAGGAAGATTGCACCCAAGAGGAATGCGATCATAGCGGGAACGGGGCCGCCGCCTACGACCATCCAGTCGCCGACCTGCAGAACCCAACCGGTACCGATGATGGCACCGAAACCGATGGTGAAGAAGTTCCAGAGCGAAAGCGTTTTCTTCATGCCGCCGTTATCCTCGACTGCAACTTCTGCGTTCTTGTCCGCCATTGTTCCCCTCCTTTCCTTTTTGACGCCCCTTGACGTCACCCCTTGCGCGGTCTGTTTTGCCGCGCTCTTTTATTTCGTGGCTTTAAGATACGGCCTTGGCGCAGCAGCTCCGCTTGTAGCTCGACCGAAGGCAGAACTGCAAAACGAGTGGCGCCGTTTTTAGGACGAACGGCACGGTTTGCCGCTCATTGTTGCCGCCTGACCGACGGGCGCACGCTCATCGAACGCATATAGAGATGTTTTTGAGGCCGTGCGTTTTGCGCCTTTCATACCGTTTACCGAGCTTTTGACGCGCAGGCCCATTTGTTGCACATCTTTTTTGTAGGATAGACAGGTTATACATGAGACAAGGCGGTACGAATGGCATACGGATACAACGACGGTGATCAACGGCGACAAAGCGTTCGCCTTGCTGGCCGTACCGCGCCTACACCCAGAAGTGCCACGAGCAGCAATCCGCAACGCCTCCAAGAGCAACCCAGAGCTTCGTCTCGGCAGCAGTCAAGCAGAACACGGCAGAGTGGCCGTCTGAGCACGGGCACAAGCGCGCAGCAAGATAGCCGCTTGGGCGCGCGCACTCGACAGCGTCAGGCCGAGGTTCCGCAACTGCGCCGCAACGGCGCACGTCAGCCCAACATCCATATCAACCGCTTCTTTTCGCATCCCCAAGGCGGACGCGACGGCAAGCCCTACCGCTCGACATCGCACGCGAATGCCACCGCCCTGCCGGCTCGTCGACTTCGCCTCGCACTGTGCTCTATCCTTACCTGTCTGGTCTTTGTGCTTATGAGCTCCTGTATGTCCCACGGGTCGGCCGGTCTCGAGCCCACCGCCGAGGACAAGCTGCTCAAGGCCCCCGTCGCACCCGGTTATTCTTTCGCCTTTTCGACCCCACGCTCGCAATGGCAAGCCGGCACGATGCCCCATATCTATCAGATCGACCCTGCGTGGTCGGAGCTGCCTTACGCCGGCGGCACCATCCGCCAAAATGCCTGCGGGCCTACGTGCCTCACCATGGTCTACATCTTTAAGACGGGACGCACCAATATGACCCCCGTCGATATGTGCGCGCTTTCCGAGGCGGGCAATTACGCCCCCACCGGCGCAACCGAATGGTCGTTTATGACGAGCGGCGCGTGGCAGTTGGGACTTAACGGAACGGAACTCCATAACGATCGCGACTCGATGACTCAGGCGCTGCGTTCGGGAGCGCCCGTCATCGCCGCCGTTCGGCCGGGCACCTTTACCAACGTGGGCCACTACATTGTGCTTTACGGTATTGACGACGCCGACCAGATTGGCGTCTACGACCCCAACTCGGCCAGCCGCAGCGTCCGCCGCTGGGGCGTCGTAGAGGTCCTTAACGAAGTCGAAGCCATGTGGGCCTACTACTAGTCATTGGGGACAGACTTAAATGAGTGGTCGTTAGGGGCAGCCTTTGTAGACGACCGCTCGCGCTGTCGAAAAGAACTGTCCCAAGCTGCCGACAGGAAAGGAACGTCCCCAAGTGCCGGGTTGAAGCAAAAGCCCCGCAGTCGGAGCGGACTGCGGGGCTCATGAAGAGAGGCTAGTTTGTGGGCGCCTTGCCTGGCGCCCACGAGAGAGGCAATGGAGTAGAGGCTACTCGTGGATGCGGGTACCGGAGAGGCCGGCCATGGTCTCGGCGGCCTTGTCCAGGGCGCCGATGATGCAGGTGCGGCCCTTGCGGGAGCGGGCGAACTTGATGGCGGCGCGGACCTTGGGCTCCATGGAACCCTTGCCGAACTGGCCCTCGTCGGCCAGGCGCTCGGCCTCGTCGGCGGTGATGTCCTCGAGCTCCTCCTGGTTGGGCTTGCCAAAGTTGATGGCGACGTGCTCAACGGCGGTCAGCAGGAACAGGACGTCGGCGTCGCAGTCCTCGGCCAGCAGCTCGCCGCCCAGGTCCTTGTCGATGACGGCGGGAACGCCCTTGTAGCAGCCCTTGTTCTCGTAGTCGCGGACGACGGGGATGCCGCCGCCACCGCAGGCGATGACGATGAACTCGTTGTCGAGCAGGTTGAGGATGGAGTCGGCCTCGACGATCTTCTTGGGATCGGGGGAAGCGACGACGCGACGCCAGCCGCGGCCGGAATCCTCGACGAAGACCTTGGAGGGATCCTCGGCCATGAACTCCTTGGCCTGCTCCTCGGTGTAGAAGGGGCCGATCGGCTTGGTCGGGTTCTTGAACGCGGGGTCGTCCGGGTCGCACTCGATCTGGGTGACGACGGTGGCGGCGTGCCAGCGCTTGTAGCGCTTGTGCATCTCGCGGCCGATGCCCTGCTGCAGGTGATAACCGATGTAGCCCTGGGACATGGCGCCGCACTCGGGCAGCGGCATCTCGGGGGTGCCGATGGCGTCGTGGGCGGCGGCGAAGGCGTTCTGGATCATGCCGACCTGCGGGCCGTTGCCGTGGGTGATGATGATCTCGTTGCCCTGCTCGATCAGGCCGAGGAGAGCGTGGGCGGTGTTGCTCACGGCCTCGATCTGCTCAACGGGGTTGTTGCCGAGGGCGTTGCCGCCAAGGGCGACGACGATACGATCGGGCTTGCCAAGAGGCTTAGACATTGCTGGAATCCTTTCTGTAAAAGGCCTACAACCCATTAATAACCCGCGCCCGTGCGATACGCGAGTTTATTAAGGTTTATATTCTCTTTATCGCTCATTTTATTCATTTTGAAAATAGTTGAACGGTGAACGGTCGTTTTTATCCGCTCAGCGTACAGAACCCCAGCTCAGATATGTTTACGCCATTTACGTGCGACTTTATTTTAATAGAGCAGGGATTAGACCAGATTATGCAAACTGTATCTTTGCTAAACACAAAACAGGAAGCGTAATATCTTACTCGCACTATACGAGATTCTATGCACTTATTGGACGAGTATGCAGCCCTGCAATAACATGGCGTTTTTCATCCAGCATAAGGAATAGACGAGTGCCTATGCCGCGCGTCGGCCGGCAGCCGGCGAGCCGTCTCGTCGATTGCCGCTTCCAGAAAATCAAAAACTGTTATTGCACGCGCAATTGCGGCATGGTACTTTAGCGAAGAACAGCGCGGGCTGGGGCGACAGAGACCTGTCGTGAAGTTTGGGTTCGGCGACCCCGCTGCTGTCTTCTCCTTATCCGCCAGCGAACCCCTTGAGCGACGGATTGAGGAGGTCCTTACTATGACAAAAATGCTCAAGATTACGCTGAATGGCGAGACGTTTCTCGCCGACATGCTCTGGGACAAGGCTCCCGAGGCATGCAAGCTGTTCGAATCATCCTGTCCAGTCGAGTCACGTATCTTTTCGGCCAAGATCTGCGATGCCGAGGTAACCTATCCCGTATCGGGCCCCATCGCCAATTACGAGCACATCGAGAACCCCGTCTTTCACGAGCCGGCGGGCGCCGTGAGCTGGTATGGCGGCTGGTCGTCAATTTGCATCTTCTTTGACGTGTGCGAGCCCTTTGGCACCTGCAACATGTTCGCCCGCATCTGCGAAGCCGACCGCGAGCGCTTTGCCGCCGCCTGCCGCAATGTCTGGGACAACCAGGGCATGTACATCAAAAACGAAATCGTCGAGATCGAAGCGGAGGCCTAAAGATGATGGATTTCAACACCCTGCTCACACTCGACCTTGCCGAGTACACCGCTGCACTTGAGGCCCTCGCCGATCAAATGATGCTCGAGGAACCGCGCGATATCGACTACATGCGCCGCCGCAAGCTCGACACCGGCCGCGAATTCGCCGTCTGGAACTTCACCGTCGGCTACTGTATGAACGCCGCCGACGCCCTCTCCCTCCTGCGAGCCCAGGCCAACGAAAACGCCAACGACGGCACCGCCGACCTCGCCACCCTCAACAACAGCGCCGCCCGCCTATGCGACTGGTTCTCGGGCGCCTTCGACGTCACCGGCAAGATGGACGACACAACCGCCATCCTCGCCCACAGCCGCGACCTCTACGCGCAGGTCACGACCCACGACCAGTTCGCCGCCCTCACCCGCGCCACCGAGCGTTATCTGGTCCAGCTCCAATTTTGGGTCGACCGCCAGATTCCCTGGCCGGCTATTAGCGACCTCGTCCACGGCTACCGCCTACGCACAGAGAGCGGCGAGACAAGGTAACCAAGCAAGCAGCACCGACAACATCCCACCATCGGGATCCAAAGTAAGAATCAGAGGGCTGGAGACGCACCCAACAGCGTCCCCAGCCCCTTCGCAAAGTAGAGCACTGTTTCAGTGGCTTTGAGGCCTATTCGAACCTTTGCTATCTCCCAATTTTTGTATATTTACGACATTATTATCTGCCAATTTTTGTATGATTTTAGGCGATTCTATCTGTCAATTTTTGTCATTTGGGGGTTTAATGCTACGCCGTAAGGTCACTGATAGGCTTTTGAGCTGGAAGAATAACTCCAATAAGGCATTACTCGTTACTGGTGCGCGTCAGATTGGCAAGAGCTATGCGATTCGCGCGTTTGGAAAAAGCAACTACGCTTCGTATTTTGAGGTCAATTTACTACTCGATGTCGAAGCAAAGAATGCACTTGTTGGCGCAAAGAACTCCGTTGACTTTATCAACCGCGTAGCCCTTCTTGCGGATGCGCCGCTTGTTGAGGGCAATACGCTTGTCTTTGTCGATGAGATTCAGGAGTATCCGCAGATCGTTACACTCATGAAGGCGTTAGTCGAGGATGGGCGCTTTAGCTATGTCTTCTCGGGGTCTATGCTTGGGACTGAGTTTAAGGGGATCTCTTCTTTTCCGGTGGGGTATGTAGAGCACATTGTTATGCGCCCGATGGATTTTGAAGAGTTTTGTTGGGCAAACAGCGTTAGCGAGAATGTGCTTGCAGGCATTCGCAGCTGCCTTGTCGAGAAACATCCTGTCGAAAACTATATTCATGAGGCGATGCTCAAGAACTATAGAGCTTATATCGTTTGCGGCGGCATGCCGGAGGTCGTTCAGAATTATATTGATTCGGGTTATTCGCTCGTGAGCACACGTGAGCTTCAAACTCAGCTGGTCGATCAGTACAAAAGCGATATCTCAAAATATGCATCGACTCGAGCGTTTAACGTTCGGTCGATTTTTGAGCAAATTCCCGTTCAGCTTGAGGCGGAGTCTCATCGCTTTGTTGTTTCGTCTCTGGGTGAGGGAGCTCGCCTTAAAAAATATGAGCAGGATTTCCTGTGGCTTGTTAACGCAGGTGTTGGATTGATGGTCGCCAGGGTGACGGAGCCACGGAGTCCTCTCAAGAGGACGGAGAAAACGACAGCCTTCAAACTATACGAGTCTGATACAGGCATGTTAGCATCGCGGTACCCCGGCAGCACTGCACGCGCTGTCTATCTTGACATGAAAACTCCCAACCTTGGTGGTCTCTATGAGAACGTGGTCGCGCAGGAACTTGTTGCCCTCGGGGCGGATGCATGGTACTACCAAGCGCGCGAGGTCGGTGAAGTTGACTTTGTGATCGAAGGCGCCCACGGGCATGTTGTCCCAATCGAGGTCAAATCGGGCAAGAAGGTTCGAGCGCATGCGGCTCTCGATCGTCTGATGAGTGTGGGCGAGTACAAAATTCCCGAGGCCGTTGTACTAAGCCACGAGAATCTCAGCAAAGAGGGCAAGGTTCTGTACGTTCCAATCTACATGACGTTTTGTCTCGATGAGTTTATGGAAAAGGATGACCCCAATAACGATTTCTCGTTCGCACCCATATCTCTCTAGCCATTAGAATCCACAATCCAGCCTCGTCCACGCATCAATGCATTTCCCAAGGTGCTGCGCGTTTCGCGCCAAAGGCGCGAAAAAGCAAAGGGATAAGGCGTTGCAACAGCCACGCCCCCCATCCATCCCCAAAGTGACGCGCCTTTCGCGGCAAAGCCGCGAAACAGCGAAGGGGACGGAATACCCGACCAGCCACGTCCTTCATCAGCCCACACAATCCGAGGACGTAGTCGTAGCAGGATCTGAGGGCTGACCTTCGCGGACACTCCGCAGGACGAAAGAACCCCCGCCGCACGTAGTGCGCAGCGGGGGTTCTTTCATGTCCGAGGACGTCCGCGAAGGTCAGCCCTCAGATCCTGCGGTGGGAGACCTAGGCCTCGTTGTACACCGTCTTGAGCTTCAGCAGGTGAGCGTAGCGGTCCATGGCGGCCTGCTCGTTCTCCTTGAAGAGCTCCTCGGCGCGCTCGGGGAAGGAACGCGTCAGCGAAGCGTAACGGGCCTCGTTCATCAGGAACTCCTGATAACCGCCCGCGGGCTCCTTGGAATCGAGCGAGAACTTCTTGCCGGCAGCAGCCTCGGGGTTGAAGCGGAAGAGGTTCCAGTAACCGCACTCGACAGCCTTCTTCATCTCGGCCTGGCAGTTCTGCATGCCGCCCTTCTTGATGGAGTGCATCTCGCAGGGGCTGTAGCCGATGATGAGGGACGGACCGTCGTAGGCCTCGGCCTCGTGGATGGCCTTGAGGGTCTGAGCCGGGTTGGCGCCCATGGCGACCTGCGCCACGTAGACGTAGCCGTAGCTCATGGCGATCTCGGCCAGAGACTTCTTCTTGGTCACCTTACCGGCAGCGGCGAACTGAGCGACCTGGCCCAGGTTCGAGGCCTTGGAGGCCTGACCACCGGTGTTGGAGTAAACCTCGGTGTCGAAGACGAAGACGTTGACGTTGTGGCCGGAAGCCAGGACGTGGTCCAGGCCACCGAAGCCGATGTCGTAGGCCCAACCGTCGCCGCCGAAGATCCAGAAGGACTTCTTGGTGAGGTAAGCCTTGTCGGCGAGGATCGCCTTGGAAGCGTCGCAGCCGCACTTCTCGAGCTCGGCAACGTAGGCAGCGGCAGCGGTCTTGGAGGCCTCGGCGTCGTTGACGGAGTCGATCCAAGCCTGGCCGGCAGCCTTGAGCTCATCGGACGGACCATCGGCAGCGATGATGTCCTGGGTAGCGGCGATCAGCTTGTGCTGAACGGCCTCATAGCCAACGGCCATGCCCAGACCGTGCTCGGCATTGTCCTCGAACAGGGAGTTGTTCCACGCCGGGCCGTGACCGTCCTTGTCCTTGCAGTAAGGAGCGGTGGCAGCGGGGTTGCCCCAAATGGAGGAGCAGCCGGTGGCGTTGGAGATGAACATGCGGTCGCCGGCGACCTGGGTCACCAGACGTGCATAGGCGGTCTCGGCGCAGCCGGCGCAGGAGCCGGAGAACTCCAGGTAGGGCTGCTTAAACTGGCTGCCCTTGACGTTGGCCGCGATGAGCTCCTTCTTCTCGGAGACATTCTCGACCATGTAGTCCCAAACGGGCTGCTGGTCCATCTCCTGCTCGGTGGGAACCATCTCGAGGGCGCCCTTGGGGCAGACCTTGACGCAGTTGGTGCAACCCATGCAGTCGAGCGGGGACACAGCCATGGTGAACTTCATGCCCTTGGCCTTGGGGCCCATGGCGTCGAGCGTGCGGGTAGCCTCGGGCGCGGCGGCAGCTTCGTCCTCGGTCATCGCGAACGGACGGATGGTGGCATGCGGGCACACATAGGCGCACTGGTTGCACTGGATGCACTTGGTCTCGTCCCAGTGGGGAACGACGACGGCGACGCCGCGCTTCTCGTATGCGGAGGCACCCAGCTCAAACTGGCCGTCGGCGCAATCGACGAAGGCGGAAACAGGCAGGCTGTCGCCGTCCATGCGATCGATGGGCTCGAGCAGGTTCTTGACCTGCTGGGCGATAGCGGACTTGGTCTCCTCGGAGAGCTCGACGGGAGCGGCGTCCTCGGCGGTAGCCCAGTCGGCCGGAACCTCGAACTTACGGAAAGCGGTAGCGCCGGCATCGATGGCCTTGTGGTTGGCGTCGACGATAGCCTGGCCCTTCTTCATGTAGGACTTGGTAGCCGCGTCCTTCATGTACTGCAGGGCGTCCTCGGCGGGCAGGACCTTGGCCAGCGCAAAGAAGGCGGACTGGAGCACCGTGTTGGTGCGCTTGCCCATGCCGACCTTAGCGGCCAGGTCGATAGCGTCGATCAGGTAGACGTTGACGTTGTTGTTCGCGATGTAGCGCTTGGCCACGGCGGGCATGTGCTCGGCGAACTCCTCGTCGCTCCACTGGCAGTTGACCAGGAAGGTGCCGCCCGGCTTGACGTCGCGGACCATCTTGAAGCCCTTAACGATGTAGCTGGGGTTGTGGCAAGCGACAAAGTCGGCCTTGGTCACGTAGTACGGCGAACGGATCGGGGAATCACCAAAGCGCAGGTGCGAGACGGTGACGCCGCCGGTCTTCTTGGAGTCGTACTGGAAGTAGGCCTGGACGTACTTGTCGGTGTGGTCGCCGATGATCTTGATCGAGTTCTTGTTGGCGCCGACGGTACCGTCGCCACCCAGACCCCAGAACTTGCACTCGATGGTGCCGGGGGCTGCGGTATTGGGCGCATCCTCGGCCTCGGGCAGGCTCAGGTTGGTCACGTCATCGACAATGCCAATGGTGAACTCGCGCTTGGGCTCGTCCTTCTTGAGCTCCTCGAAGACAGCGAACGCGGACGCGGGAGGCGTGTCCTTGCTGCCCAGGCCATAACGGCCGCCGACGACCTTGATGCCCGTCTTGCCGGCCTCGTAGAGAGCGGAGACGACGTCCTGGTAGAGCGGCTCGCCGATGGAACCCGGCTCCTTGGTACGGTCCATGACGGCGATCTTCTGGACGGTCTCGGGGAGAACGTCGACGAAGTGCTTGATAGAGAACGGACGGAACAGACGAACCTTGACCAGGCCGACCTTCTCGCCGTGAGCGTTGAGGTAGTCGATGACTTCCTCGAGCACGTCGCAGAAGGAGCCCATGCACACGACGACGCGATCAGCATCGGGAGCGCCGTAGTAGTTGAACAGGCCGTAATCGGTGCCGAGCTTCTCGTTGATCTTCTTCATGTAGCCCTCGACGACGGCGGGAAGCTCGTCGTAGACCTTGTTGCAGGCCTCGCGGTTCTGGAAGAAGATGTCGCCGTTCTCGTGGCTACCGCGGGTGTGCGGGTGCTCAGGGTTGAGCGCGTGGTCGCGGAAAGCCTGGACAGCGTCCATGTCGCACATCTCGGCCAGATCCTTGTAGTCCCACATGGCGACCTTCTGGATCTCGTGGCTGGTGCGGAAGCCGTCGAAGAAGTTAAGGAACGGAGTCTTGCCCTCGATGGCGGCAAGGTGGGCCACCGGCGAGAGGTCCATGACCTCCTGGACGTTGCCCTCGGCGAGCATGGCGAAGCCGGTCTGACGGCAGGCCATGACGTCGGAGTGATCGCCAAAAATGTTCAGGGCGTGGGAAGCGACGCAACGCGCGGAGACGTGGAAGACGCCCGGGAGCTGCTCGCCCGCGATCTTGTACATGTTCGGGATCATCAGGAGCAGGCCCTGAGAAGCCGTGTAGGTGGTGGTCAGAGCACCGGCGCCCAGCGAACCGTGAACGGTACCGGCTGCACCTGCCTCGGACTCCATCTCGACGACCTTGACCGGGGTGCCGAAGATGTTCTTGCGACCCTGGGCCGCCCACTGGTCGACATGGTCGGCCATCGGGCTGGACGGCGTAATGGGATAGATTCCCGCTACCTCGGTGTACGCATACGAAACATATGCGGCCGCCTCGTTGCCGTCCATAGACTTAAACTTACGCGCCATATACCCCTCTCCTCTCATATAGGTATACAGGCCCCGGCGATCGCCGGGATGTTGGCGTGATGGGATTTTCGCTGTTGCTTCCAATCATCTGGCAGGCAGACTGAGCAGCAGGTACATGGCGTGGAGAGAAGACATGCCGAGGCGAGGGGCAGCTGATGCGCCCCACAGACCCGACCGCCCGTCTTGCACATGACCGAGCGCCGCAAAGGCCGCATGCCGGATGCTCCCGGGCACGCCCCGGCGATGGGAAGCGCCCGCAACGGAAATCCGCATGCGGGTTTATTGTACCCCGCCGTTAAGTGTAATTTCGACAAATATAGGCGGGCGGTAAAGGTTTACCTCGGGTGACCGCCAAAGGCCAGAATGGTCCCTCCATCCCCGGACGACTGGCTCTGACGCGCCAAGGAGTGTCCCCAAGTACCGGCAGGAAAGGAACGTCCCTAACTGCCGGCTAGAGGGCGCCGAGCAGGATGGCGTAGGTGGTGGATTCGCCGAGTTTGAGCTCGTCGCCGGGGTTGAGCTGGGCGGAGCGGCCGGGCTCTACTTGAATACACACACTCGTGGCCCCGTTTACCACCACGGTGCCGTTAGTGGACGACAGGTCCTCGACAAACCATGCGCCAGACTCGTCGCACCAGATATGGGCATGGCGGGCCGAGACGTCGTCGGTGATGCCGCCCTCCCCCGTTGCCAGCGCGCCGATCTCAACGCCTTCCTCACTCGGCTGAATCCAGCGCGGGACGCTCACCACGTAGCCGTTTTGCACGCACAGCAGTCCCAGCGGATGCGCCGGCGCGACCTCGTGCTCGCCCGCGACCGAAGATGTGCTCAGCGAGCGCGGCGTCGACGTGTCGCCGCCACGGGTCGCATGAGCGCGGCGGCTCGCCCGACTTGGAACTAAGGCGGGCGTGAGAGCAAACGGCATAGGGAACGAATCTTGCGGATGTACTCCTCGACGTCAGGCAGGTAAGCCCAACGAAGTCACCGGGGAGGCCCAAGCGGCCCGGCACCACTTCCAGATTCTGACCAGGGCGAGTCGTTCGCCGGTGGCTGAAGGCTCGCTCCCACCCAAAAGGGGAGATTCGCGTTGTTCCCCAATCGCTCTCGCATCTTTCATTTTGCTCGAGGTGGGCTATAAAAACTTTCCTGGTGAAAGGCGGCGATTGGTTTCCTTTCTTTCTAGAGGAGCGCGCCTGTAATCTGTTTTCATCCTAAATCAAGTTAAGATCGGACCTTCCAGAGGCAAGTCGACTCAAACTGCGAGGCTCCATGTTGGAATAAAGAGCGCTGTCGAAGTGCCAACAACACAAAGCTTGCCAGTCTCAAATAGAACCTTTTGGGAGTCCGATTGGGCCGCACACCGAATCCCCGCTGGTGGTTTTTTATAGCTGCGCAACAATAAACAAGGTTAGTGCCAGTCCAGCATGAAATTGAGGAACGTATGCATTTTTTCTCAGTAAGTGATCGTCGTTACTGCTTCGATGAGGTCACTCGCAATTGCTTTCAGGTTGACCAAGCATCAGAAGATGCGCTTCGCATATTTGAAGCATCGGGAAGAACGGTCAACTCGAAGTTGCTAACAAAGTCACTTGCTGCGAAAGGCTACGACCAAACGACCATAGCAGAACTTGAAGACGACATTGATGAGTATCAACGATTGTCTGAGCGGACTTTCTTAACAAAAGACACGCCTCGAAAACTTAGATCCATCGAACTCCACGTTTCACATGCATGCAACCTTGGTTGTAGTTACTGTTTTGCCGGTAAAGGAGATTATGGAACGTCTCCTCTGCTGATGACAGACGAGATAGCCTTCAAGGCGGTCGACTACCTCGTCGCAAGTTCATCGGAAAACGAAACGCTTGCGATCGTCTTTTTTGGTGGGGAACCCATGATTAACGAGCCGCTGATATGGAAAACGGTCGACTATTCAAAAAGAATATACCCCAATAGAAACTTTACCTATTCTATTACGACCAACGGAACGCTTTTGAATGACACTGCTGTGAATTCTTTCAAGGAGCACGGGTTTTCTGTTCTGATTAGTCTCGATGGTACAGGATGCAAGCACGATGCATCGCGCCCGTACAAGACGGGAGGCGGCTCTTTCTCCGATATCGACAAAAACGTTCGTCGTTTTTCCGAGTCGTTCCCCTTCGGCGCAAGAGCGACCTTAACAAATAATAACTGTAACCTTGTTGAAGACTATCTTCAGTTTAAAGAGATGGGCTTCAGAAGGATTTACTTCTCGCCCGTGAGCTCATTCGATGAGAATATCAAACTCGACGAACACTCATTAAACAAAATCAGGGCGGGCCTAATAGATTTGGCGGATCAATATCTCAAACAGATTGATCAAGGGGAAAAGCCCTTGTTTAGAACATTGAAAACTGCAGTTGATTTGATTATGAGCAACAGGATCGCCTTTGTCGGATGCGGGGCTGGCAGGCGTTTTATTTCCGTGACTCCCGAAGGGGACGTATACCCCTGTCACAGGTTTGTCGGGATGATGCGATTCAAAATGGGCAACATCGTCACCGGAATTGACGAAACTAGGTATATTGAAAACTGGAGTCAGGGTGTCGAAAAAAGAATTGACTGTACGGACTGTTGGGCTCGGTCTTTCTGTGGTGGGGGCTGTAGCTGGGAGGCTGCAGACGAGCACGGCTACTTGCCCAAGAGTCTACACCCTGCATCATGTGAATATAGAAAAATGTGCTACGAGATGGCTTTTGACCTTATTTCCCGCCACTCATCTTCGCAGGAGAAAAATCAACGAGAAGCTACTGTATCGGAATAAGCGGTTCAGCGCATTGCTGTCACCATTGTGGAGGTGTTCGTTCTTCTGATTACCGTCTGCGAAGCTTATTGCTACGTTCGCCGAAACCATTCTAGAAATATGGTGAACTAGACATCTTGGTTTGTTATACACAATATTGAGGTTTTTCTGCACTCAAAGGGAGGTAGTCGTGAAGCATATTCATCCGATTAATCCAGGAAGTGGCGACGAGGCAGGCGTGAAGCCGATGTCTTTTGACTGCCTCTTGGGCATTACTGACATCTGTACTGTTTATGATAAAGCAGATGGCTGTGGTGCATACGATTACTGCGACTATGACATGGATGGCGGCAGCATCTGCGTTGTAGATCACTGTGGCATTGATCAAACGTAGTCTCTAATTGGATTAAGGTGAGGAGCTGTTATGAAGCATATCCATCCTGTTGGTTCAAATGAACATCCTCCCGTTGAGCCTTGTTGTCTTGGAGTTGATATATGCAATTTTTACGACATCGCCGAGTGCCCTGTTGCGAATTGGTGCTATGTCGATAAAGAATCAAGCTGTGTTTTGCCAGCAGATTGGTGCGATCCAGTTGACGAGTAGTTTTGTGGCTAGGAACTATTTGGTCCAATTCAGAATAAGATGGGAACAAATACCAAAATCTCGTGTCTGGGAGGAGTTATGCCATTATTGCAAGGTCTCGTTGGATTAGCCTTTATACTTGCGTTATATCTGGCACCTTTTTTAATTCTATTCTTCATTATCCGACTCTTTCTTCGGAGAAAATAGGAGTGTCACGCAAACATTAGCGTAGCTTTCTTCCAATATGAGCCGAGCATTGGCAAGTGGAATAAGAAGCCCGACCGTTCGCCACATGAAAGTGATCGGACGGGCTTCTCTATTTAACCCGGGCCGCCACCCATAGCGGCTTTCCAAGCGTATTCTCAGTGCAAAGCAATCGTCAGTTTAATCCTATGCGCTGATACCGCATTTCATTTGTTCGGCTCGAATTCTACGGCCTGGCAACCCTCGCACTCTCCGGCAAATGGATTGAACGCGAAGGCAGAGATGATGTGTGCGTGGACATCGAGGCTGCTGTAGGCAACATACTGGGACATGGACCCCCGCTGCGCGTGGTATGCGGCCCGGCATATTCATTGCCGTCCAACCCCGTGTAGTTGCAGCAAAGGGTGGAACCTCAATGCTCAGCTCATGTTGTCCGTGGGACACGAGAATCGTAAGTACACTTTGGTGCGATTCTCACGCTGATACTGAGCCACCTGGAATAAGATACGTCGCGACAACACTTCGCTTCACCTCTGTCTCGACAAGATGACGTAGACTAAAGTTTCCTTTAGTAAGAGAACGAGAACTATATCTGAAAGCGTTGCGATGGCGTGAAGGCACCGAGTCCGAACCGCCTGAATGCTACGTGCATCTGCATCGCCTTTTTGTTATCTCTGCCAGTTGGGTAGCACTACACTTGTCATCATTTACCCTGGTACATGCTGCCTAAATCCACTACCCCTTCTACCGCGCCGACCATCTCGTCATCGTGAGAGACAACGATGATCAGCTGGCTTTGCTTGTTGCGCTTAACATAGGCCGCAAGCTCGGCGCGGCTTACAGCGTCTAACCCAGTCGTGGGCTCGTCGAGTACCAAAACTGACGACTTGCGTGAAATCGCCGACCATAAGTACACTCGGCGCAGCTCACCGCCCGAAAGCGCGGAGCAACGTTTCCCGAGCAACTCCTTCACGCTGTTTTCCAGCGAAAGTAGGCCATCTACACCCCGGTGATAGGAAGAAAAGGGCGTGTCGAAATACTCTAACAGCTCTTTCACCGTTTCGTCCGGCGCGAAGCACGACTGTGGGCAGCACGATATCTCTCTCGCACGTATGTAATCCAAGTCGCATTCTTCGATTGGCACGCCGTTGTATTTTACTTTGCCTTTCGATGAGTATAGCCCGAGCATCAAGTAAAGAAGTGACGTCTTGCCTCTTCCGTTTTCCCCAACTATGCAATATGTACCAGGACCGGAAAACTTGAAAGAAAACCCGCCGAGGACCTCTCGGACAGATCCGTCTGGAAGGGCAACCGAGAATTCCAAATCAGATACCGAAATGTCATTTATTTCATCGAGTTTAGCTAAATCGGTCCGATTCCACCCCGATCTCTCCTTTTCTCTCGTCGCGATAGCCGTCCTATCCCATGATGCTTTGGCATCTTGATAGGATTTGAACAATGACATCATACTTTTCAAAGTCTTAAAGAGAACCGCGAAGTATGTAGCGATGATAGTGTACTCGCCTATTGACATAGTTCCGTTAATGATTCGTACTCCGGAAACAACAAGTATCACCGCTTGAAACAACGCTGCGAAAAGACCATCGAGCGATGTCAGAGAATATGATAGCTTTCCGGAGCGCAAAACTTTGGGAAAATAGCTCTTAAACCCAGCGTCGAGCGCTTGTTCGCTCTTGCCGTACGAAGATGTCAGTTGAATGTTGAGAATCTGATTAAGCTGCGATGCAATTGCGGCGTAAAAGGCGCTGTCCGCCTCTTTCTTCTCATACGTGACCCTATACAAAAGTTTCCTCAACCCAGTAATTACACAGAAATACACGATGAGGAGAATGATGGAAAACACCGCGAGAGTTGAATCAATTGACCATATGATAAGCAATACGATGGGAATGGCTACAATGGACAGCGGCGCACTGATAAAATTCGCCAAAACGAAGGATGAGACCACGCTGGAGTCGGAAATAATCCGTTGCGTTGTATAGGCTGGATCGATGGTCCGACTCACCAAGTAATCGTCTCTTTCAAAACGCAAGACGGCCTCCCTGAGAAGATCAAAGGAAAGTCTCGTGGTTATGCGAATGGAAAGTGTTCCTGCAAAATAAGTAAAGAGGGTGGAGAAAACTCCTATTGACGCAACCAGGAGCGCGAAGAGTACGGCGTCTCTTTCGCTGCGGTTACCGAGAAGAAAATCTAAGAATTTCCCGTTCACGTATGGCATGGCATAGGAGAGAGCGGTTCCAATCACCGTGATAGCAATGAAGACGAAAGCCCCTTTTGCTCTGATGAACCTCGAGAGAACGCATCGAATCAAGGAAGGCCCCAATCTACCCGCCACAAAACATCAATCACTGATACCTTACACCTCAACACAACAGGAGCGAAGATTTGCCAATGAGACTGCTTTAAGATTGCCTTGGGCCAATACGATCTCAAGCTCTTCCTACAAGAGAGTCGGAATCGGACATCTCCTCCGACGAACCTGGCAATCGGGCGGTTGAAATATCTTTTTCAACCGCCCGATTGCCACAATAGATTTGAGCATCCGCCCACAAACGTCCGCGTTTTATACCCATCAAATCCTTTGCCTTTTGTCGTCTAGACTAGAAAAATCGCTCGAAATAACGCAACCGGCCTGCTCGCTTGAAGAAACCTAAGCCCGTAACGTAGATGTGCAAACTTCCGAAACGCCTTGCGCGGCATAGTGCGTATAAACTTCGTCAACCGCCTCAGAAATATCTGAGTATCGCGCCGGGTCAAAAGCATACGATGTCGCAGCTATACCCTGCACCCATTCGGAACGCGGATTAATTGAATAGCCACACAGCATCATCATACATGCATCTAGACCTGATTTCCCAAGTATCCGACGTATTGATGAGAGCATCGCGGGTCGCCCCTGCACCATCGTCGTCACCCCTATTAGCAGTATTTACCGTTTTTCTCTAAATGCGTATCGCCACCCTTAAGAATACGAAGTGTTTTATCCAGACCCGATTGTCCTCCATCTCAAACGAAGGGATAAGGAATCTCATCCGGAATCGGCAGTAACGGAGGATTCACAACGACAAGCGAAAAACATGAGTCATCTCTCAGAGGGGAGTAAAGGCTCCCCTCAAGCACCCTAGTTTCGTCATCCAAAGAGTTGATGGCAGTGTTTTTCTTACAAAGGTCGACAACAAAAGGGTTGATTTCTACAGATGTTACATCCATGCCACAGTTGGTAAGTATCAGGCCCTGTATTCTGGGGCCAGAACACAAATCGAGAGCCTTCCGTGCGCTCTGCGGTGTAAGGCGCCAATCTCAGCAAATCTGTCCCACAATACTGCGCTGAAGAACAAGACGGAACCCCTGAGCCAAACTCCCCTATACCTTATTAAGGCTAAGACAGGCAAGTTCACGCACCCGGCATATTCCAGAATAACATCCTATTGTTTTAGATGCTCTACAAGCATGAACAGCCGCGAATCGGAAAGATCTTCTAGTTTCGCCCCGACTGACCGCCAAGGGCCAAAATGGCCCCTCCATCCCCGGGCGACTGGCTCTGGCGCGCCGAGGAGTGTCCCCAAGTGCCGGCAGAAAAGAAACGTCCCTATCTGCCGGCTAGAGAGCACCGAAGAGGATGGCGTAGGTAGTGGATTCGCCGAGCTTGAGCTCGTCGCCGGGATTGAGTTGGGCGGAACGGCCGGGCTCGACCTGAATGCAGACGCGCGTGGCCCCGTTTACCACCACGGTTCCGTTGGTGGACGACAAGTCCTCGACGTGCCAGATATTTTGAGCATCGCACCAGATATGAGCATGGCGGGCCGAGACATCGTCGCCGACGTCGGTAATATCGCCCTCACCAGTGGCCAGCGCGCCAATCTCAACACCCTGCTCGCTCGGCTGAATCCAGCGCGGGGCGCTCACGACAAAACTGTTTTGTACGCGCAGCAAGCCCAAGGGGTGCGCCGGGGCGGGTTCGCGTTCGCCCGCGGTCATCGACATGCCAAGCGAACGAGGCGTGGATGTGCCTCCGCCACAGGTCGCGTGCGCGTAGTCGATGGCATAGTTCACCGAGGACCGCACATCCGCCGAACAACCGACGGCGACAAACAGCACCAGCACGGCCTCGGCGCGCTCGGCGGGCATGAGTTCTGCCGCCTGGGACAGGCGATCGAGCGCGTTGCGATAGAGATTCGTGTCCTGGTGACACTCTTCGAGCGCGCGTACCATCGGTTCACCTGCGGGACCGCACACCATATTGATCACAGCCGTGGAGTCCATGGGATTTCGCTGGCGCAGGGCCAGTTGCGACATAATACGCGCAGCCGAGGTACCGTATTCGGCAAAGTAGCGCTGCTGAAGCGTGCCGACCGGCGCGCGAACGATAAAGCGGGAAACCCAAGAGCGATCGGCGGCCCGGCTCTGCGGGCTGCGGCCGTCGGCGAGCGGACGGGACGAAAGCACCAAGCCGCACAGCTCGATATGGCTCAGATGCGCCGCGCGCTTAAAGATGTCAAACATGGCCCCGCATGGGGTGAGCTCAACTTGAGATGCCATGACCTAGGCCTCCTTGGTCGTAGAAATAGAATCGGACGATACTTCGACAGGTCCGCCAAAAGTACGGGCAGCTGCGGCTCCACCGGCAAGCGGAGTCGCCATCTGGGCTTTTGTGCGTCGCGGTGCCGAAACGGGAAGTTCAAAGGCAAAGCCCATCGCAAGCAAAAACCACGTAAGCGTATAGGTTGCAACCAGAGCGGCAACAAGGCCGCCCATCACGGCGCGTTGGGAAAATACGCTACATGCAGCCACAACCAGCACCGGAACCTCGCAGGCAGAAAGCGCAAGCACACCCTGCAGGAAGCCCGAACGCCGATTGCGCGCAAGTGTCCCCGCGGCAACGCCGGCCATGCCTGGCAGCGCCAACGCCAGTGCGGCAATAATACCCGGTAGCGACCCAGACCACACGAGCGATCCCAAAGTCGCCGTCACGCGAGCGCCCGACGCCAGCAGCGCGGCCGAAACCACGACCACAGCCCAAACCACGCCACAGACGACCGTCGCGCCGACCATCAGCGCGCGACGAACCGCGCGGCCAGACGCATCCATGGGGCACGGCGTGAGCGGCTCGCCGCGGAGCGAACGACCGACATTTTGCGCATAGTGGTCACAAAACGCCGAGAGCGCCGCCTCGACCGCCGCCGGCTCGGGACGATCTTTTTGATGGCTGGACAGACAGGCCATCACCACGTCGAACAGCTGGGCATCGACAAACGCCAGCGCATCGCGTAGCTCCTCGGAATCCGGCTCAAGCCCCAGCTGCTGGGCCTGCTCGGCCGCAGCGAGCGCCACATCGGGCTCACGACGAAGCAGCTGAGTCAAATCGCAACCGGGCGCATGGGCACCAATGGGATAGTCGGGCCGCGTGTCCATCTTGAGACGGTAGGGGCTCGCGATGTCGCGCGTCTTTTTGCGCGAACCCGAGGTGCCCGAAGTGCCCGGCGCGGCTTCGTATGGCGCGGCGCCGGCAATGAGCTCGTAAACCGTGCTTGCTGCGGCATAGACGTCGATCGCCGGCGACATACGCAAAGCGCGCAGGTCGGGAATATCGTCGGTGAGCATCTCGGGCGGAGCGTAGGCCACCGTCGCGCGACGCAGCGTGGCATAGCGCTCCGTAAACGACGCCTTGCCGCCGGTACCGGCCACGGCCGACGCAGGATCGAGCGCCAGCGACGAGCCAAAGTCGATCAGGCACAGGTCAAAGGTGCCCTCGGCAAGCTGCCGGTCAAGCGGTAAACGCGCCGTGCGCACCATAATATTAGCGGGCGAGATATCGCGATGGACAAAGCCCTCCCCCACCAGGCTCATGCGGCAGAGCAGGTCGAACAGGTCGCGCCCCAAGCGCGCCGCCACAAGCGGCGATAGGCGGCCGGCATCGTCCACGGCAAAGCGCGAGCGCAAGCGGGCGAGCGTCTCGCCCTCGACCCATTCCATGACAATTGCAGGCACACCGTCAACCTCGCCCCAGCCATAGAGGCGGGGAAAGCCCTTAAGGCCCGAAAGGGCGCGATGGCATTCATATTCCTCGCGAAATGCCGCTTTGAACTTGGCGACCAGCGCCTCATGGGCGGCATCGTCGTCAAACTCATCGCGCGTCGGCAAGATGAGCTGTTTGAGTGCTACGGCCTCGCCTTGGGCGTTGACGGCACGCGTCACGCGGCCGATACCGCCACGGCGCATGGTGGCATCGTCGGCAAACAGTATCGTAAAACGACGCAGATAGGCAGGCAGTTCGTCCTGACCGAGCGCAATGGCCGGCTCAAACCCGTCGACACGCGCCAGGCGCAGGCCGACCATGGGATCGCGACCGAGCGATTGTGGTGTGGTGGATGCAAGATCGGTCATCATAGGGCAAGCGCCGCCACGTTATTGTTGAAGTTACCGAGCGCGACGTCATCATCGCCGTAATGGCCGACCCATTGACATAGGTTGGTGTAACAGCCCCACAGATTGGCATACTGCTGATACCACTTTGACCGGGGCGAGAATGTCTGACGACCGAACTCGGCTCGAATGACAAACATCTCCCCGACCAAGCTGTCGCACGGCCTGGGATCTCCCGTAGAGTTATAGGTCGAAACCACGTCATTGGCACGAGAAACATAGCCGTCGAGCATGTTGTACTTGGTCACAAGCCAACTGTGAATGCTCTCTTCCTCAGCAGCGGAAAGGCCGCCGGAGTTTGTATCGTTGTCAGTGTTGCCGCCCGTCGAGCCGCCGTTTCCAGACCCTCCGGCAGAGGAACCCGACCCAGAGCCGCCGCCCGAACTCGACGAATCCGAGCCGGAGCCAGAAGTATCCGAGCTGCCGGGCTTTCCGGACTGCTGGGCGTCCTGCTCCTTCTGCTGCTCGACCTTATTCACCGTTGCCGCCACGCTATTGTTGGACAATCGATCGATGATCTTGGTGTTGGTGAGCACGATGGTTTTGCCATTGGCAAGCGTGACTTCGTTGTCCGGGGCCTCGGCGCCGTCCGCGTCGTCGGCGCCAAACACAATATGCGCGACCACACTTGCCCAAGCATATCCAGTCGTGGTGCCCAGATCACTTTTGACCTCATGCCCCACGCGCGGTTCGCGTGCGGCATGTGCCTGCATCATGGACGGCACGGTCATGCCATAGGCAGAAACGCCAGCTATGACCAGCACCAGCGAGCAAGACAGCAGTGCGTACGCCCGCGGCGCCAAGCCCAGTCGGCGTCGCATGCGCACCGCGGTGCCGCGCTTTGTCTGAGTGCCACCGGGCCGCATGCGTTCTCCTCCAACAAAAACACGCCGCTCGGGAGCGGCGCATTCATTCGAATCCATATTTGAGTGTATCAGCGAACCCAAAAGGTTGCGCAACGAATGGGCAAATTAAGGATGTGAGCGGAAGCATCCATGCGATAAGCGGATACAAAGCATCTTTGTTGCACAACAAACCTACAGTCGCACGGGGAAATTATGACTACCCCGTGCGTCGCGAGGAAAACATACGGCAGGAGCAGGCTCGCCACCTAAATCGTGCGACGGGCCTCGATAGCGCGCCCAAGCGTAAGCTCGTCGGCATACTCCAGGTCGCCGCCCACGGGCAGGCCGCTCGCCAGACGCGATACCTCAACGCCCAGCGGCTTGATAGTGCGGGCCAGGTAGCTCGCCGTGGTCTCGCCCTCAATATTGGGGTTGGTGGCGATGATGACCTCATGGATATCCTCGTGGCCCAAGCGTGCCAGCAGCTCGCGAATGTGCAGCTGCTCGGGGCCAATCTTGTCCATGGGACTGATCACGCCGCCCAATACGTGGTAGAGACCGTGATAGCTGCCCGTGCGCTCAATCGCCTGGACATCGCGCGGCTCGCCCACCACGCAAATGCGAGTGGTATCGCGCATCGAATCCTGGCAGATGGAGCACTCGTCGGCCGTGGCGTAGTTAAAGCAACGGCTGCAAAAGTGGACCTCCTGCTTAACCTCCAGGATGGCCTCGGCCAGGCGGCGCGCCTCCTCGGCGTCAGCCTCCAACAGGTAATAGGCGATGCGCTGAGCCGACTTGGGACCAATGCCCGGCAGACGGCCCAGCTCATCGAGCAATTTTTGCAGGCTATGGTTCGCACTCATATATATGCGCGTCTTAGAACGGCATGCCCGGGATGTTGAGACCGCCGGTGATGGCGCCCATCTGCTTGTTGGCGAGCTCGTTGACGCCGCGAACGGCCTCGTTGACGGCAGCCATAATCATGTCCTGCAGCATATCGACGTCCTCGGGATCGAGCGCATCGGGATCGATGGTGAGGTTGACGAGCTCCATCTCGCCGTTGACGGTCACCTTGACCATGCCGCCGCCGGCAGAGGCGTCGACGGTCTGGGACTTGAGGTTCTCCTGCGCGGCGGCAAGCTGCTCCTGCATCTTGCGGGCCTGCTTCATCATCTGCTGCATGTTCATACCGGCCATGATGGCTCCTTTACGTGCGGCCGCGCGCCGAGCTGCAAGGGCAGCCGGAGCACGGCGGGACTTTCAAACTCAAAAATCGTACCACGGCGCGCGGCGAGAGAACGGGGCGGACGTGTTACCTCAGTCGATATACATGTCCTGGAGCGTGATGTGCCCCCAAGATTATGCAAAGTTGAATAATTCGCATCTGCATAATATTGAAAGCTAAATCTCGTAGAGCCGGAATCCGACATTTAATGCGTACCACTAAATGGCTAAATGCCGAGCCACTACTCGAGGCGGCACGCATGACGGCGGGGTATAATTTGATTGCCATAGATAGCAATTTGGAGGTGCCCCATGAACGCCCCCGACGCGCTCCAAAACATCCGCTCAAAACACCCCGTTGCATATTTGGTTCTCTATCTCTTTGTCGGCTGGGCATTGCTGGTTGTCATCACCCATGCTATAGCCTTTGGAGCAGAACTGCTGATAGCCAGCTCGGACCAGCCCATCGTCAAATGGGAGACGACCGATAAGTGCACCGACGGAACCCGAACCGTTTACTACAACAGCCCGTCCCTCTACCAAGAGTTCAAGGTCAAGATAAAGGACTTCAAGATTGTCGATGCCGAACCGGGCTCTTTATTGACAATCGGAGCAACCGTCAACGCCGAGCAAGTCGAATACACGGACAGCCATGCGGCGTATCGTATCGACCTCAGCATCCTAGGCCGACCGTCACGCACCTGTCTGCTCGAATGCGATATACGCGGCACCACGTTGCATATGTCCGAAATACAGATGCGCCCGGACAAAACCCCTGAAGAGCTGGGGATCCTAAGCCCGGCGAGCGACTCTCAACAGTAGAACGATAGCCCGCCAGTTGTTTCTTTCCAACGTTTGCAAATCAGCGCATGGTTAGATGAAACAAACTGCATGATATCGCGTAAATCCCGAGCAGGAATATCGCCCTTGTTATGGGCCAGCTTGCATCCGCCGGAGCGGGTAAGCCATATCTTGGTTGCCTCGGCAGTGGGGCGCTTGACCGCAACGTGAACATGGACAGGTTCGCCGTTCTCCCCCGTCCAGAAGAAGATGATGTACGGCCCGAGTCGAAACAGGCTAGGCATAGACTCGTCCGCCTTCGTAGGCAAAACGCAGGATGAGCGGGGCATTGTTACGCACGAAATCATCGAGTTCTTTGAGGTCCGCTTCGCTAAAGCCCTCGTGTGACACCCAATTGAATGCCGGCAAGATACACTCCGCCGTGTCAAAACCCCAATCGCGCGGGCGCTCCACAACAACCTTCACCGTGTTGTCCTCCCGGACTTCGGAATACGAAACCTGCGTATCGTCCTCAAGGCGGACATATTCCCACATCATAAGCTCGCTCCGTTCAAAGGGTTCTCTTCTTGAGCAGTATACCCGCCTGCGCAGCTACTCCACCGGTTTGAAGATGGTGGCCTGACCGAAGACGCTGCGGATGAGGTCTTTGGCCTCGTCCTCGGTCTGCGGGATGCTCGGGGCTGCGCCCTGATGGCCGAAGGGGCTGCCCGCACCGGGGTTGGACTCCCAGGGAGCTGCAGGAGCGCTCTCCTCTTTGGGGGCAGCTGCAGCGGGCTTGGGCGCGGGCGTCGCACCCGGCACGTCGAACGGAGGCAGATCGTCCCCGCCCGCATCGGCGGCAAAACCGGCGACCATGGCATCGTCGTAGGGCACCCGCTCGGATTCCCACGGTGCAGACTGCGCGGACGGCTGAGCCTTGGGAGCGGACGCACGCTCGGGCGCACGGAGCGCAGGCTCAGTCGGGAGCTTGCCCGTGGCGGGAGCGCCGGCAGGGTTATCCGAGCGCAGCCAGGGGGCCTTGCCCAGGTCGGATGACTTGGGTGCAGGCGAGACGGGCTTGGGCGCGGGTGTCGGAGCAGCCGGTTTGGGCGCCGCGGGCTTAGGCGCCGACGGGGTCGATGCCGCTACCGGCGCCGCTTGCTGCTGCGGCGCGCTGGCGCTCGAGGATACAGGGGCCGCCGAGGACACGGGTTGCGGGTCCGCAGATACCGCAGCCCGTGCAGATAGAGAATGCTCCTCATGTTGAGGAGCCGGCGTGCCACCCCCATCCAGGACATAGTCGACGGTACGACGACCGAAGACCGCGCAAACCGTCGGCAGGACCACCGACTGCGTATCGGCGCGACCGAGCATCTTAATGGCAAAAGTCGAACCCGCGGGGAACGAGACCGTGAGCTTGGAGCCGTCGTCGGCCGTGGCGCGAGCGTTGAGCAAAAGCCCTGCGTAGGAAGCCTGACGCGCCTTGACGCGCTCGACAACCTCGGCCCATTTGCGCTGGAGCTCGCCGGCATCCTCGACCGCGGGCGTCTCGGCAGCACCGGCGGCAGCAACCTGAGCGGCAGTGTTGGGCTGGGGCTTAGGTGCCGGCACGGCGGCAGGTGCGGGAGCCGGGGCAGCGGCGGGCTGGGGCGCGGACGCCGCAGGCTTGGACGCCGGTGCGGACGCAGCACGAGACGCCGGCTGAGCCGCCGGAGCGGCAGCACCACGGTCCCAAGGCATGCCGCCCTGATGCGCGGACGTAGCAGCGGGGGCAGTGGATGCCGCCGGAGCGGCAGCGCGGGCGCCCGAAATGAGCGTCGGCTGCTGGGCAGCAACTGGTACGGATGCTGCAGGCGCGGCAGCCTGAGCAGCAGCCACGCTCGCCGGCACGGCGCCGTTGGCAACCATGGCCTCCAGGCGTGCCACGCGCTCAGCCAAAGCTTCAATCGTTAAATCGGCCTCGGGACGCGTCAGGCGGGTGCAGGCGATCTCGAGCACCAGGCGCACGCCGCTCGCACCCCTCATCTCCAAGGCGGCATCGTCGAGCACCGTCAGAACGCGAGCCAAACGATCGGCAGGATGCTCGCCAAAGGCAGCGGCCTCGGCAGCAAGCGTCTCGGCCTGCTCGGAGCCGCCCTCAAACAGCTCGGCACGGGCACCGGCAACGCAGGCAACGTACACGTCACGCACATGCGCCACCAGGTCGCGCGTCAGCTCCAGCAGGTCGTTTCCTTCCTCGACCTGCGCACGGATCAGTCCATAGAGCTCGGCAACATCGCGATCGGCAATGGCGCGGGAAAACTCGCCCAGGATCTGGTCCGAAACCTCACCCAAAAGCGAGCGGGCGTCGTCCGCATGCACGGTGCCGTTGCCGAAGACGCTCAGCTGCTCCAGTGTGGAGAGCGCGTCGCGCATGCCGCCCTTGGCATGGCGTGCCACGATGGCAAGCGCCTCGTCATCGTAATCGAAGCCCTCCTGCTCGCACACGTATGCCAGGCGATGCTCGATATCCTCGTTACCGATGCGGTGGAAATCGAAGCGCTGGCAGCGCGAGAGAATGGTCTCCAGAATCTTTTGCGGGTCGGTGGTGCACAGCACAAAGATCACGTGCGCCGGCGGCTCCTCGAGCGTCTTGAGCAGCGCGTTAAACGCTGCCGTCGTGAGCATGTGGACCTCGTCGATTATATAGATCTTGTACTTGCCACGCACCGGGGCAAAGTTAACGGAGTTGATGATCTCCTCGCGCACGTTGTCCACGCCGGTACGGCTTGCGGCATCGAGCTCGTAGACATCCGGGTGGTTGCCCTCGGCGATGAGCTCGCATTCCTCACAGGTGCCGTCGGGCATGCAGCCGCTTGCACCCTCGGCGCGCGCCGCCTCGGCATTACGGCACAGCAGCGCCTTGGCCAGAATGCGCGCCATGGTGGTCTTGCCCGTGCCGCGCGGTCCGCAGAACAGGTAGGCGTGGGACAGGCGCCCCTCGGTGATGGCGTGCTCGAGCGTCGAGACGATATGCTGCTGGCCCACCACGGAGTCGAAGGTGAGCGGGCGATACTTTCGGTACAACGATTCCATGGGTGCTCCCCCGGGTATACTGAGTCTTGTTGCCGCGGCGGCCATGCGGTCGCACGGCATACTGCATTTATAATAACCCGTACGGCGAGCCCGCCGCGATAGGAGTCCAAAGAGCATGGCACACGCAGAGCCCAGCCTCGTCCCCTCCGAAGCAGCCGACCAGGTCGAGGTCGCGCTCGAGACGCAGGCCGCGGCCGATGACGGCATCCTGTACCTCAACGAGTATCAGTACGAAAACGACCTCGTCACCGACTTTGCGCGCCTGGTCGCCTCGCCCAGGCGCCGTGGCTCGCTGTATGTCGCCGCGGCAATTGCCGCGCTGCTGGGGGTTGGCATGCTGGCGGCCGGCGGCAACTGGATCAAGTTCGGCGTCGTCCTGATCGTATTCGGCGCCTTTTTGGCCTGGTGGAGCAAAAATCTGCACCACACGCTCGCGCGCGACTTTATCGATGCCGTCGAGGCCGACGAGTCCATGGGCGGCCGCTACCGCCGCGTCGCCGCCAACGAGAACGGTCTGATGGTTTGGGGCAAGAGCGGCAAGTCGCAGTTCTTCCCGTTTGAGAAGCTCGACCACGTGCTCGACGGCGAGCGCATCTTTGTGGCCATGTTCGCCGACCAGGGCGTGACGATCCCCAAGGACACCTTCGTCCGTGGCGATGCCGAGCAGTTTGGTTCCTTCCTCAAGGCGCGCATCAACAAAAAACTCCGCATCGAGACCAAGAAGAAGAAAATGAAGGCCGAGAAGGCTGCCGCCGAGGCCGAGCAGGGCGACAAGGACAACAAGCCCCAGGACAACAAGGGCAAGTAGCGCAAGCAGAAGAAGAACAAGAAGAAGCGATAAACCGGCCGACGCCGAAGGCACCTCGCTCCGCGTCATTCCGGGCCGGGGCACCTGGGATCGAGCGCGAGTACCGCCGATGGGCCCATTTTGCCTAACTCTCGAGCTATTTCACTTCAAACCTTAAGAGCCTCCGCTCCGGCAGATCGGTCATCTTCATCGTATAGGTTCCGGGAAACGCCTTCTCAAAACGGACGGTCTCGTAATCTTCAAAGTAATCGTTGGTGTTTTGCATCATAAATGGGACAAGCAACTCGTTTTCCGCTCCAACCTGCACGGCAAATGCTGCAAATCCGTCTAAAGCCGGCATTGCCTGCGCCATCAGATCGGTATTGACCATAAAGTCATAGTTTGGCGCGTGCTCCGGTACCAAATGCCAAACATACGTCTTGATGCCGCCTTCGACATTGTCCTTATTCCTGACACGCATCTTTACGGCGATAACACATGTGGTGTCGGCGTCCTTCAATTTTGTTTTCGTATCCACGACGCCATATTTTGAATAATCATCATGCGCACGCTTGAGATACTCGCGCGGCGTGAGCAGCTCCGCCCCGTCTATACAAAACGAATACCCATCAGTCGCCACATCCTTCGACCCCAGAAACGCCCCATCCATCGAGAGCCATTCGCCCTCTGCATAGTATTTCTCAGGAATGACTGCCCGATTTCCGTTAACGACGCTCATCCTCATGCCCGCAAGGCCAGTAACAGCACAGCCGAAAAGAGCAAGCACCGCCCTTCTTGTCCACAGGGTCTTCTTCATCGCGCTCACGACCTTTCCCGAACGTTCACAACGGCACCGTCGCGCATGCAGTAAACCCGATCGGCCAGCTCCTCGAGCACCTCTCCGTCATGGCTGGACAGAATAACCTCGCGACCCGCTGATGCCGCCATCGCCACAACGCGCTTGAGCATTTCCACGCCCGCTTCGTCGAGGGCATTTGTTGGCTCATCGAGAACAAGCAGTTTCGGCTTCTCCATAATTGCCGCAGCTATCCCCAGACGTTGCTTCATCCCAAGCGAGTATGCTCGGAACTTCTTTTTTTCGTCTGCATCGAGCCCCACGAGCCGCAGGGCAGAGCGAATGTCCTCGGGGGTAGCAACGCCCTTGATCTGAGCGATGAGCTCCAGATTGTCGTAGCCAGACAGATATCCCAAAAAGGAAGGCGCCTCGATCAACATCCCCAGACTCGGCGGGAACGAGATATCAACTCCGAGCCTTTGACCATCGATTGAGATCTCGCCTTCGGTGGGTTTAATCAATCCGCAGACCGCTCGCATGAGCATGGTCTTGCCCGAACCGTTTATCCCCTGAAGCCCAACCACAGTCCCAGGGGCAACCTCGATAGACACATTGCGCAGGACAACGTTTTTACCCATACGCTTCGATATGTCCCTAACGATTACGCTCATATCTTGTCCCCCTTTTCTATAAGGTCTGCCCTTCGAAACCACAGTCCGCCCAGCGATAGGCATAACGACATAATCGCAATTGATGACAAGACGCTCGAGCCCGCCGCGATTCCCTCTTTGACAATTCCGCCCCAGCGCAACAGCATCAAGGCGTTACCCAATAGCGCCCAATGTCGTGCATATGCCGAGCAGATCAGGTAGCTCATTAAAACCACAAACGAGACTGACGGCCCAAGCACAAACCCGACCGCTGCCTGCGCAAACGCAAGCGCCTCGAAAGCAAGAAAGAGACCTATGAAAAACGGCAGCGCATCTGCCTCGGCAGCTTTGAGAAACCACGGCGCCAAATTAGCCAGCTGAAGCGACTCGCCATGAATGACCTCGCTGAACGAGGAGCTCACCACCAAGCTCCAAATCACAACAGAGCAAACCACCACGAGCAGTGAAAATGCCGTTACCGCCGCCACCAAGATAAAACGCGAGGCCCACCAAAGGGTTCTTGCCCGGCATCGAACAAGTGCTTGTAAACCAAGCCCGTGCAACGATTCGGTCGGATAATCGAGTGTTGTATAGAGAATAAGCAGAATGAGGAATAGCCACCCTAACGGAGGCACAAACATGACCCCGGGCCTAGGCTCAAACGGAGCAGATCCGGCAAACACGAGCGCAAGATTATCCGCAAACCCCAAGGTATCCGTCCTGACCCCATACACAGAAGACAATCCGTAGGCGTACACCAAGTTTGCAACGGTCACTGCCGCAACCGCAATAAAAGTGATGATGTTCTTCTTCAAAACGGTCCTCAGGTCCGCGGCGACCAGCCTAAACAGCATCAGACCACCTCGCGTCTTTTTAAGAATCTCGCGGAAACCAAAGAAAAGACGAACAGCAAGATGATTTCCGCAACCCCCGCTCGGATGTCGGGCCAGTTATTTAGTGATTCCGACCTGATGCTGTTAAGAATGTTGCAGTTAAAGCCGACGCATGAAAGGACGCTAAAAATCCAGTCGTTAACAAAGTGCCATGCAACCATAATCAGATATGGAACGACCATCGCCTTGATTCTGCTGCGGAACACAACCGACAGACCGGTCACGGCCATGGATAGAACCCCCAGCGCCACCGCATCGAACAGCGTATAAACCAGCACGTATAACAGAGGCCGGGAATAAAACAGGCCGGAAAAATAGCTATGCAGATAGAGCCCGACGTAAGTCGATTCGTCGACTCGGGGGAGATACGCGGGAAACAGTATGGAGACAATCAGAAAGTTCACGAGTAGCGGAATAGCCGTGACCGCAAACGCAGAGAGGAAAGCAGACAGCATCTTCACGTTCACGTATGCATTTCTAGAAACACGCGTGCAGATCTGTGCCTCGTAACCGCTCAAACGCTCGGACAGGCATGACCACGACCCGGCCAACATGGCAAGCAACGGCAGCGAATAGAAAAACACCGACGCCAACAACGGCGCGTTCGCGCTCACAACAATCCAGTTGCCAAAGCTACTTTCACGCGTTTGGCCGAGGTATGTCTGAGACTGCAGACCAATGCCGTAGCCAAAAGATAACAGCTGCTTGCGCTCAATTTCGAGCGTCCACCACGCCTCGATGGCAGCTGCCATCGAAATGGCAGTCGCCAAAATAAGAGCCAACGCAAATATAGGATTGCCAAATATCTTGGACAACTCGTGCCGCATTAGATTTCTATTCAAATGTCATCATCCTCCCATCGATGGGATGGAGCCGAGCGACAGTGCCCGGCCCCATCCCGATCGCGCCAAGAATGTAGACTGAAGATGGATCTTCTTTCTGGCGATAGCCGGTTGCGCTCGTGCCAGAACATTGAAAAGCGAAATCTGTATCTATGTTGTTCTTGCATGTGGCAATTCCGGCATCCGCGCTCTGCGAAATGCTAGAAACCTGGGAAGTGTCAAACTCCTCTTGAGCAAATGATGCGGCAGGTGCGCCCATCGACAAACCCGCAACAATCGCCAACCCGACTCCGATTCGAGCAATAGCGCTCCTTGGCTTAATCATGGCCTTCTCCAATCAAAAGCGGTTAACAATGCGTCGACGCACGGCAACCTTTGCATGAATAGAGAAAGATGTCTGTAAACACCCGCTATTGAGTTGATTGCTCAGGCGTTTACACGTTATCTACCTGCGATAACAATGAAACAAGTTCCGCTTTATTCTTGATCCTCAACTGGCGGTAAGATGCAGACCGCAGTGCTTGCACCGTAGATGCAGCGTAACCGACATCCTCCGCAATAGCCTTTGTCGTTGCGCCCTCTGCCGTCATCAGCAAGATTTGCGACTGAACATTAGAAAGGGAGCGAGACATAAGCAGGGCCAGCTGGCGCACGCGGGCTGTTTCGGTGGACCCGTTCGCGCGGTACTCCAAGACGGCTTTCTCGTCCTCAACCGAGCGGGCGAGCGCGATGTGCGTGACGAATATGGGCACAGACCAGCAGACGATCACCGTTGCCACGACGACATTGACAGCCGAACTATGCCCCAACAACGACGCGAGGAACAACGGCTCGAAAACCGTCAGATCCTGCACCATGTTGAGCAAGACAACCCAAACAGGAGCCGTCACCCCAAAGCAGAGCATCCATACCCCAAGCATTTTGCGCTGCGGACAGCTTCGCAGCACTATATACGTGAGCAGCATCCCCGTCAGCACCGCAAACCCGTGGATTCGCCCCCTAGCGACCGCATAGATTAAGGCAACCATGCCCATTGAGACCAACGGCACGATAGCCCGAGTATGGGCATGAACCTTAAACGGGCGCAGCTTAACAGCGAGCGAAGCCATAGACGCTATGCCGCAAAACAGGACCGGTGCAGCCATCAACGGATCGCGTATGCACCTCCATGCCGCGATATAAACAAAAGCCCATTCCACGGCAGACAGTATCGCCCACACGCACGGGCTTCCAAGCCCAATCGCCCCATCCGCTCTATCCAGATCAGCTTCACGATTCGGTTTTCCACCCGTGTAGCGTAGCGACAGAAACAGTCCGAGACCCAATGCATAGCTTGCAAGAGAAAAGGCGACAGCCCACGAAACACCGGACCCCCAATCGCTATCCGCCATTACCAAGGGACCCGCCGCAAGGAGGATGAAAAATGATGTGAGCAGGTATCGAAACAGCCGGCGCGTCCGAGCTGATACCAGCATATCGTCAGCATGCCGCTGCAGCGGCTCAGGCCCTACAGCATCACCCTCACCTGCAAACAACGCCACGAGCTCGCGTGAGCCCGCAACCGACGCCTTCCCGTATGCTCGGTGAAGCGTTGTTCGCACCGTCGATGGCTTCGTACCCGTCTCCCTGGCAATTTCCGCCGGCGTTTTCCCTTTGAGCAGCAGTCGAACAAACTGCTCTTCTCGAGGCGACAGGGCAGGGGAAAACACTCCCGCATCGAATGGGTCGGACGCGCAGGCAATATCCGGATTGTTGTCCCGTTCCCCCCTTAGCAACGTGCACACGAAGGCAACAGCAATAGCGGACCCCATCGCAAGCAATACAATGATCGCGGCATCGCTTGCGAAGTATGCCGCCTCGACAGCCGGAACAAGACCAATAGGGACTGCCACGAGCACAGAACGGGCAAACACGTCGCTCTGTCCCCGACCAAAGGCGCGGAGACAGCAAAGCGGCGGGGCCACAGCCAACACGAGATAGACCAGAGGAATTAAAAGCACTAAGCCAATTGATACGGCCGTTACAGGGGACATCCCCCATGGCTCGGGAACGACTCTCCATGAAACTCGACAACAAAACAGCAGGCAAGACAGGGCGGCTATTGTTTCTGTAAAAATCGCGTCCTGCGGGTGACGAGCTTCTCTTTCGTCAGCCCACGTCGCCCCCTGCGTCAAAGGAGAGCCCACCGTATCCCACATAACATATGAGAGGAGCAGCGACCCAACAAAGCACGAGGCGCACGAAACGCCATGCAGCAGCCAGATCGGTGCAAACACGAATGGAATAGAATCTCCGCGAGCATAGAAAACCAGGTCGGCCCATTCGGGAACCGTTGCAATAACACCGAGGAAAACACCGATGACGCCAAGGCACCCCGGCCGCCTTATTTCTCTCCCCTTGCGGAGCGCAGCACCATGAACAAACGCCGCAAGGCATGCACCAAGGATAACGAGCCAAGTCATCGCACCTGATGCCAGGCCGATTGAAGATGAAAACCGGTGATAAGGAGTAACCGCCATTACGATAAGCGCAATGGCACAGGCAGATGTAGCAGAACGGCGGGAAAAGAGCATATGGCCTCCATAGCGTGTCATTATATCGCTCGATCCGCTCGTTTATCTCCGCGCCCACACCAGCCAGCATCAACGATTCAGGCGAACTCCAATCCGGCCCAGATCACGGTCCAGCTTTTGTCCGCAGTCCCCGCATCAAAGCGGGATGCGCTTTCCTTTTGAGTATCGATTCGGAAACTGCATCCCATTCTGGGCCAATATTCTGGGATGCAGTTTCCGCAGCCTGCCCCGTTGGGAAAGCGCATCCCATTATTTTGCTGAAAACTGGGGCGCACTTTCCGGATGGGTCGAGACGAAGGCCAAGCCAGATAGGCCACCTCGCCCCGCTACCTTCACCATGCACCCGAGCGTGCTACACTAGCAGCATCTATGCCGCCGCGAATGGCTCGGCCCCGCGCCCGCCGCTCGCAAACGAACTTTAAACGCACGAGGGTTGGCCATGCCGCTTTTCTCGCAACATACCGCCCGGTTCTCGCCGGACGTTCCCTTGGAGGGCACCAGCTCTCGCGAGCTGCTCAAGCGGTACCAACCGCTCGAGACACTTGCGACCGGCGGTTTTGGCTCCATCGAGATCTGCCGCGACACGCACCTGCGCCGCCGCGTCGCCATTAAGCGCATCCCCCTTATCAACGGCGCCGGCATGCCCGCCAGCGACATCATGGATGTCCTGCGCGAGGCACACACCGCCGCCATGCTTCAACATCCCAATATCGTGCAGGTTATCGACTTTACGCACGACACCGCCTATGCCTACCTAGTCATGGAATATGTCGACGGCATGTCCCTAGCCGAGTTTTTGCATCGCGTGGACGGCCATTCGCTCACCTTTGACGAGACCGCGGCCATTGCCGACGCGCTGGGCCAGGCGCTCACCTTCGCCCATAGCAACGGTGTGCTCCACCTGGATATTAAGCCCGCCAACGTGCTCATCGACCACTCGGGCAATGTAAAGCTCACCGACTTTGGCATGGCGCGGCTATCGTCTGCCGGTGGCTTTGGCGGCTCGCGCGGCGGCACCATCGGCTACATGCCGCCTGAGCAGCTCGACATCGAGACTGGCACGGTTGACGAGCGCGCTGACGTCTTTGCCCTCGCCTGTGTGATCTACGAGGGCCTGTGCGGCAGCGCTCCCTTTATGGCCGCCACGCCCGGCGACTCGCTCGGCCGCATCATCGGCGGTGCCACCTACCCCAGCGAGCTCATCCCGCACTTTCCCCCGGGAGCCGAGGCTGCGCTCATGAGCGCGCTCTCCCCCATGCCGCAAGACCGCCCCAACAGCATCGAGGCATTTTGCGACCAGCTCCTTGCCGGTCTGGGCAGCGTGCGCGAGGGCCGTCGCAGCCTGGAGCAAATGGTGGGCGAGCTTTCGGATGACGAGCGCGCGGCAGACGATATCGAATCATTGCCCTATGAGGATGACACCATCGAGGTCGACCCCGCACTCGGCTGGGCCGGCACGCGCTGGAGCCACGCGCGCAGCTACACCATGCGCGCCATCTCGGCGCTAACGTGTGGTGCCTTTAGCTTTTTGATCATGCAAACGGCTGGCGTCGCGGCGCTTCCCGGGCTCATTGCCGCGGCCATCGCGATTGGGGCGGCCGCCGGCCTGGCCCCGCAGATTGGCTCGGCTATCTCGGCCGTGGGCTTTTTGGTACTTATAGCCAACGCCACTATGCAGGCGCAGGGCATCCTGTCGATGCTGCCCGTCGCGGTGCTCTTTGCCGCCACCATGTCCGGTTGGTGGATCGCCTGGGGCCGCACCGAGGCCGCCGCGAGCGCCGCGCTCACCTGCGCGGTGGCACTTGGCTGTCTAACGGGCGACGCCCTCCTTGCCGCCGGGGTCGCCGCCGGCATCGCGGCCTTTTGGCTCGGCCCGGCAAGCGCCGCGGCCGCCACGGGGATGGGCGCGCTTTTTGGCCGCCTGGCTACGGTTGCGCTTTCCGCCGGAGGCGTGCTGGGGCTCGGCAATGTTGCCGCGGCGCTGGGAGACATGCTCTCCTGGGCCGCCATTGTGCTCGTCGCGGCGACAGCTGCACTGACATCTCTGCTGCTCAACGCCCATGCCAAGCATGCCGAGCAGGGCTCGAACCTGACTGCAATCGCTGCCATCGCCGGCTGCGGAATAGGCTCCGCGGCGTCGCTCTGTCTTGCACACCATATGGAAATTGCCAGCCTTGCGGCCGCGGTCGTCGTCAAGGCGGCGGTTGCGGGAACCCTATCCTCTATAATCGTTGGGATATGCCTATATTTGCTCGGATACCAAAGAACCTATACGGAGAGTGATCTTTCGTGAACTTCCTGAACATCTTCGAGGACCACGTGGCCGGCATCTTCGGTGCCACCCGTGCCCCGTTCTCCTTTAAGAAGCTTGCCAAGCAGGCCGCTCGCGACATGGAGGATCAGACTCTGGTGATCAACGGCGTCAACACCGCGCCGGCACTCTATACCATCCTGATCGCCGTCGACGACGATCCCATGCTCGCCCCGTTCTACCCTGAGCTTTCGCGCGAAGTCCGCGAGTTTGTGAAGGCACAGGCCGAAAAGCGCCACTATGTGTTTGTCGGCGAGCCCCTCGTTCGCTTTATGATCGACCCGCAGCTGCGTGCCGGTAAGTTCTCGGTCTTTGCCGAGAACGTCGACGCCCCCACGCTCGGTCGCCTGTACGAGGAAGAGCGCGCCTACCAGAATGGCCTGGGCCAGAACAACTCGGCCGCAAGCCGCGCCGTCAGCGCTCCCCGCGCCGGCAAGCAGCAATTCGCCGCTCCACAGCAACAGCACCCCGCCGCCATGCCCCAGCAGCCGGCGCCCCGTGCCGCCGCTCCCGACCCGCTCGCCGCGGCCGATCCCTTTGCGCCCAACGTCCCCGACCCCGCCGCCGCACCCATTCCCGTGCCACAAACCGTCTCGCGCGACGCGCTTGCCGGCATGGGCGGAGCCGCCGCGACCGGCGCCGCCGTGGGCCTGGGCGCCGCAGCCAGCATCGCCTCCAACATGGCAAGCTCTCGCGCCCCGCAGCGCCCGCTTGCCCAGCTCGTCGACGTCGTGAGCGGCGAGAGCCATAGCATCACTTCCGCGCAGGTGACCATCGGTCGCGAGCGTTCGGTTTCGGACATCGCCCTGCGCGACCCCAACGTTTCGCGCCGTCACGCCCAGCTCACCTTTACCGGCTCGGACTGGTCGATCGAGGACCTCAACTCCACCAACGGCACGCTCGTCAACAACCGCCGCATCACGCGCTGCCCGCTGCGCAACGGCGACCTGCTGACGTTTGGCCTAAGCACCTTTGAATTTAGGGGATAGTCGCTTATGAACATCGATATCGTCCTTTTTGCAGGCCGCATCGTCCTGGTCGCCCTGCTCTACATCTTCCTGTTCGCCGTCATGAAAACCGGCGTGGGACTCGTACGCGGCCAGCGCCGCGACTCCGCTATCTGGACGATCGATGTGGACAAGGGTCCGCGCGGCATCCGTGGCATCCATGTAGACATGCTCGGCCCCGTCATCGTGGGCCGCTCGCCGTCCTCGGACATCTGCATCAACGAACCGTTTGTCTCGGCCTCGCACGCACGCTTTTCGCTGCAGGGCCCGGCACTCATCATCGAGGACCTCAACTCGTTGAACGGCACGCTCGTTAACGGCCGTCAGCTGGTGGAGCCCGCAACGCTGCGCGAGGGTGACGAGGTCCAGATTGGCGACGTGGTCATGAAGGTGAACCGTCGATGATCGACGAGGAGAACAAGTCCGCAACCATGCCCGAGACGCCGACTGCCCCCGCAGCTGCGCCGGCTCATGCCGCTCCGGCGCGCCCTGCGACCGTAGAGCCCGAGGACACCGTGTTCTCCCTGCCTCTTTCGCATGTAACTCAAGAATATCCGGCACTCGTCGATGACGATGACGAGGACGCCGACACCGGGCTGCTCGACGCCCCCATCGGCGCGCACACCGCCGAGCAGCCCGCGGAACCGAAGGCAACGCCCGCACCGGCTCACTTTGCCGAGCCCGTCGCCGAGGCGATGAACGAGAGCGTTGCCGTGTTTGCAGCCCCCGAGCCTGCCGCGCCGGTATTCCCCGTCGCCCCGGCAAGCGAGGCGGCACCCGCACCCGCAACGCCTGCCGAAGTCGAGCGGCCCGTTGCCGCGCCCGCCACAGCTCCCGAGCCCTCCGCTCAACCCCAGAGCACGCCCGCGCCGTCGCACTTTGCGACCCCCGAGCCGACGGCTGTCGCGCCGCAGCAGGACGGCGATCCCGCCGACCGTGTAACCGAAGATCTCGGCCTTCCGGACGTCTCCGACGCCGAGTCGGGCAACGATGCCGACACCGTCTCCCCCGGCGACACCGCCGAGATCGATGTCGCCGCCGTGGAGGCAAAGCTCAAAGATCCCGGCTCGACCATGAGCTTTGAGCCGCTGACCGACGAGCGCATCGAGACCGACTCGACCTACGACGCCGGTACCACCACGCAACTTATGTGGGGCGCCCGCTCCGACGTCGGATGCGTACGCCCGCACAATGAGGACTCCTATCTGGTGCAGTCGCCGCTCTTTTGCGTGTGCGACGGCATGGGAGGACACGCCGCCGGCGAGGTGGCATCCTCCATCGCCGTCGAGACCATCGCCAAGACGGCACCGCAGTCCGCCGACGCCGCGCGCCTGGCCGCAGCCGTCGAGGCCGCCAACGCCGCCGTGATCGAAGCCGCCCTCAACGGCCTGGGCAAACCCGGCATGGGATGCACGGCCACCTGCGCCTACATCGAAAACGACACGCTCGCCATCGCCCATGTGGGCGACTCGCGCGCCTACCTGCTCCACGAGGGCACGCTCATCCGCGTGACCCGCGACCACTCCTACGTGGAGGAGCTCGTGGATGCCGGCGAGATTACGGCCGACGAGGCCCGCGTCCACCCCAACCGCTCGGTCATCACCCGCGCGCTGGGCTCGGATCCCGCCATGTATGCCGACCACTTTACCCTGCACATCGAGGAAGGCGACCGCCTGATTCTGTGCTCCGATGGCCTTTCGAGCATGATTCCCGATAGCGATATCGAGAACATCGCCACGCAGTCCTCAACCGCGCAAATCTGCGTCGACAACCTAGTGGACGCGGCGCTTGCCGCCGGCGGCCACGACAACGTGACCGTAGTAGTCGTTGACCTGGTTGACGATGGCGTTATGCGCGAGGCGCAACGCGTGCGTCGCCGCAACATTACTATCGCCGCCATCCTGGCCCTCGTCTTTGTGCTGGCAGCTGGCATCTGGGCCTACACGGGTGTCACCGGCTCGTACTACCTGGGTACCTACCAGGGCAATGTCGCCGTCTGGCGCGGCCTTCCCGGCAAGCCGCTCGGACTCAAGCTCCACTGGCTCGAAAGCGAAACCAGCATCAAGCTGTCCGACCTGCCCGAAGACACGCAAAACCGCCTCAAGGCGGGCATTCCGCAAACAAGTGTCGACGATGCGCAGGACACGATATCCAAGTACCGCCACCAGATCGATGAAGAGCAGACCCGCCAGGTGATCGACGCGCAAACGATTCGCGACAACACCAATCAGGGATCGACCTCCGAATCAGATTCCGAGAAAACCGCCGAACAGTCCGCCGAGGCCGAAGCCTCCGAAAAGAACTAGAAAGGGAGTGCCGCTTATGAGTCGCCGCAACACCGAGCTGCTCTTGCTCATCGCCTCGGCGTTCCCCGTCATCCTGCTGTATGCGATGTACGTGCTCACCGCGGGCGCCGCCATCTCCTTTGAGACGCTCGCGGTGCCGATCGGCCTCTTTGCCGCCTTCGCCGCGGCACATATCGCCGTGCGCATCTTGGCGCCCGGCGCCGACCCCGCCATCCTACCCATCGTATTTATACTTTCGGGCATCGGCATCACGTTCGTGACACGCCTCGCCCCCGCTCTCGCCATCTCACAGCTCATCATCCTGTTTGTCTCGGTGGCGCTCATGGTGGGAACGCTCGCGTTGGTTAAGAACCTCGACGTAGTCATGCGCTACAAGTACACCTTTGGCATTATCGGCATCATTCTGCTGATGCTGCCTATCTTTATCGGCACCACGATCTCGGGCTCCAAGCTGTGGATTCGCATCGCGGGCTTTACCATCCAGCCCGGCGAGTTCGCCAAAGTCTTTATCGTGCTGTTCCTGGCCGGGTACCTGGCCGAGAACCGCGAGCTGCTCTCCATCTCCAACCGCAAGATCCTGGGCTTTAAGATCCCCCGCCTGCGACTGCTGCTGCCGCTGTTTGCCGTGTGGGGTGTGTGCCTGCTCGTCGTCGTCTTCGAACGCGACCTGGGTTCGGCCGTGCTGTTCTACACCATCTTCTTGCTGATGCTCTACGTTGCCACGGGACGATTCTCGTATGTCGTTATCGGCCTTGCGCTCTTAGCCGTTGGAGCCGTGGGCGCCTACAAGTTCCTGTCTCACGTTCAGGTGCGTTTCCAAGTTTGGGTCGATCCGTTTAAGGACGCCCAGGGCCAGGGCTACCAGATCGTCCAGTCGCTCTTCTCGCTTGCCGATGGCGGTCTGGTCGGCGTTGGCATCGGCAACGGCATGGCCAACAACATCCCTGTCGTCGAGTCCGACTTTATCTTCTCGGCTATCGGCGAGGAGATGGGCCTCTTGGGCGGCGGCGCCGTGCTCATCCTGTTTATGCTCTTTGCCGTTCGCGGCCTGACCACAGCTGCCCGCGCTAAATCCGACCTCGCCGCCTTTAGCGCCACGGGCCTTACGGCCGCCATCAGCTTCCAGGCCTTCTTGATCGTGGGCGGCGTAACCCGCCTGATCCCGCTGACCGGCGTCACCCTGCCCTTTATGAGCCAGGGCGGCTCCTCGCTGCTGGCAAGCTTCATCATCGTCGCGCTCCTGCTGCGCGCCGGTGACGAGGCGACCGGACGCGAGGCAGAGCTTACCGGCACCGGCACTATGGCCGCCATCACCGATGATCAGGTCGCATCTGCCGCCGCCCCGACGGGCACGCGCTTTGCCACCTCGTCTTCCTACGGCAGCGGCAGCCATTCCGTCGGCTCGCGCATGCGCCGTCGCCTGCTCGACACGCCTGAATCCGGCGTGCTCGGCCGCGTTGCGCTCGCCAACCGTCTAACCCGTGCGGTGCTCGCCTTTACGGCGCTGTTCGCCATCCTTATCGGCAACCTCACCTATGTCCAGGTCATTAAGGCCAAGGACTATCAGGACATGCCGACCAACAACCACACCATCGCCCGCTCCAGGTACATCCAGCGCGGTTCCATCATCACGTCCGACGGCGTGACGCTGGCCGAGTCGCTGCAGCAGGAGGACGGCACCTACGTACGCTCCTACCCCAACGGCAACCTGGCAGCGCACGTGGTTGGCTACGTGAGCCAGCAGTATGGCACCACCGCCATCGAGAGCGTCATGAACGACACGCTCACCGGCTCCAAGGATTACTCCAGCTGGAACAACGCCATCGCGTCGCTCGCGGGCCAGACCCAGCCGGGCAACACCGCCAAGCTCACCATTGACTCGCGTATCCAGACGGCGGCCGAGCAGGCGCTCAAGGGCTTTAAGGGCGCTGTAGTGGTCATCGACCCGCGTACCGGCGCGGTGCTCGCATGTGCCAGCTCGCCCACCTACGACAACACCAACATCGACGCCCTGCTGCAGGCGGGCGGCGGCGAGGACGGCTCTATGTACAATCGCGCCATGGACGCGCTGTACACGCCGGGCTCCACGTTTAAGGTCGTTACGCTTTCCGCGGCACTCGAGACCGGCACCGCCAGCCTTACCAGCACCTACCAGGCGCCCGGCTCCATGGACATCGGCAACGCGCCGGTCACCAACTATGCCAACGAGAGCTACGGCACCATCAGCCTGCAGCAGGCCTTTGCCGTGTCTTCCAACGTCGTCTTTGGCCAGGTGGCAAACGAAGTTGGCGCAAACACGCTCGTGCAGTTTGCCAACGCCTTTGGCTACGGCCAAAAGCTAGGCCAGGACCTGACCTCCGCTGCCTCCATCATGGCCGACCCGTCGCTCATGACCGAGTGGGAGACCGCCTGGGCCGGCGCCGGCCAGCCTGTCGGCATGGACCACACGCCCGGGCCGCAGACCACCGTCATGCAAAACGCCGTGATTGCCGCCGCCATCGCTAACAGTGGCGTGGTCATGGACCCGTACTTTGTAGCCCAGGTACTCGCCCCGGACGGAACTGTGGTCAAGACCACGCAGTCCCGCTCGCTGGGTCAGGCCGTCAGCTCCGCCACGGCCGACCAGGTCAAGCAGGCCATGCTCGCCGTCGTCCAGTCCGGTACCGGCACCGATGCCCAGGTCCCCGGCGTCAAGGTCGCCGGCAAGACCGGCTCGGCCGAGACCGGCGGCACCAACGTCAACTCGATGTTCGTTGGCTTTGCGCCTTACGATTCACCCACGGTCGCCATCTCGGTGGCCTTGGAGGATTACGACAAGCATGACGTCAAGGCCGCCAAGATCGCCGGTATCGTCCTGACCGCGGCGCTTGCCGCACAGGGAGCGTGATGTCCATGATCGAATCGGACACCCGAGGCGCGCCGCGGCCGAAGAGTTAGCGGCAACGCGCCACACGGCCCCAGCGGCCACATCGTAGGTACTACACACATCGTTGAGCGAATAGTTATGTTAGGAGCAGGAATGGAACAGAGGGTCCTCGGGGGAAGATACCTCCTCAAGGATAAGGTGGGGACAGGCGGCATGGCGACCGTCTTCCGTGCGCAGGACCAGGTCCTCGACCGCACGGTAGCCGTCAAGATCATGCTGCCGCAGTATGCTGGCGACGCAACCTTCGCCGCACGCTTTAAGCAGGAGGCCCAGGCAGCAGCCGGTCTCTCCTCCCCCTATATCGTGGGCGTCTACGATTGGGGCAAGGACGGCGACACCTATTACATCGTCATGGAGTACCTGCGCGGTACCGACCTTAAGAGCGGCATCAAGAGCCACGGCGCCCTCGACCCCAAGAAAGTCGCCCAGATCGGCTCGCAGATCAGCTCCGCGCTTTCGGTCGCTCACAAGCATGAGATCATCCACCGCGACATTAAGCCGCAGAACATCATGGTGCTGCCCGACGGCAACATCAAGGTGATGGACTTTGGCATCGCGCGCGCCAAGAACAGCCACCTCACGCAAGACAACAACGTGCTGGGAACCGCCCACTACGTCAGCCCCGAGCAGACCCGTGGTCAGGACCTCGGCCCCACCTCGGATATCTACTCGCTGGGCGTCGTGATGTACGAGTGCGCCACCGGCCGCGTGCCCTTTGACGGCGACGACGCCATCTCGGTCGCACTCAAGCAGGTCAACGAGCTGCCCATCCCGCCGAGCCAGATTAACTCCGGCGTCGACGCCGATCTTGAGCGCATCATCCTCAAGTGCATGGAAAAGGACCCGGCGAATCGCTTCCAGACCGCCGACGAGCTGCGTCAGGTGCTCAACAGCTATCTGTCCGGACGCGCCGTCAACATCTCCGAGCCCACACGCGTCATCGGCGCCCCCGGTGAGCTGGGCGCCACCAAGACCCGCGAGCTTTCCGACCAGACGCGCGCCATGGTTCGCCCCGTCTCGGGCGTGAGCGGCCAGAACAACGCCCGTAGCGCCGTTTCGGGCTCCACGGGTTCCTATGAGGTCGAGAAGCCCAAGTCCAACAAGAACAAGATCATCGCCGCCGTGGTTGCCGCCGTTGCCGTCATCGGCATCGTGGTGGCCTTTGCCACGGGACTCTTTGGCGGCGAGCAGGTCACGGTGCCCGACGTACTGGGCAAGGACCAGCAGACTGCCGTGGAGCTGATCAAGGAGGCCGGCCTCGAGGTTGGCACCGTCGACCAGAGCTACAACGACGATGTCGATGAGGGCAAGGTCGCCGAGCAGACCCCCAACGGCAACACCAAGAAGGCCAAGGGCACCAAGGTGAACCTGGTAATCTCCAAGGGCCCCAAGCCCTCCGAGAAGGTTGAGGTTCCCCAGCTTCTCGGCCTGACCAAGGACCAGGCAGAAGCCGCGCTGGCAAGCGTTGGCCTGAAGGGCAACGCCTCCGAGGAGGCCAACGAGGCCGATGAGGGCCAGGTCTTTGAGCAGGGCACCGAAGCCGGTAAGGAAGTCGCGAAGGGCACGACCATCTCGTACAAGGTCTCGGGCGGCCCGGATACCACGTCCGTCCCCGATCTGACCGACATGACCGAGGCCCAGGCGCGCAACGCCCTCGATATGGCAGGCTTTGGCGTCGACGTTAGCTACCAGGAGAACGACTCGGTTACCGAGGGCACCGTGATCAGCTGGAACCCCAGCGGCAAGCAGAAGCCCGGCGCCACGATTACCGTCGTCATTGCCAAGAAGTCCGGCAAGGCCGCCGTCCCGGGCAACCTGTACGGTAAGAGCATTTCCGCCGCCGTCACCGCACTCAACAACGCCGGTTTCTATAACATCGGCTTCTGCGACCAGAACGGCAATCCCGTGAGCGGTAACGAGGATGCCACCGTTACGGGCGTCTCCCCCACCGGCAAGCAGTCCACCGACAGCACGATCACGCTGACGGTCGCACTTTCTGGTTCGGGCTCGGGCTCGGGCACGAGCACGGGCGACGATTCCGGTACGACCAACTAGTCGCCACCCCACCGCTCATCGCGGCTTTCGCCGCAAACATATTCGCTCACAGGCGCCCGCTTGCTCCCCCAGCAAGCGGGCGCTTTCTTTATCTGAAGCAGCGAATACTACGGCATGCCTTAAACCAAAAGAGCCCGGCACCGTAACGGTACCGGGCTCGATATTCCTCTGGTGCCCCCGGGCGGATTCGAAAACTCCCCCGCGGGGAAATGAGTGACGCGGGTGTCGACGGTTCGAATCCGCCGGCAGCTCCCACAAACCAGAAACGGCGCCGCTCTCGCGACGCCGTCATAATCTTCTGGTGCCCCCGGGCGGATTCGAACCGTCGACACCCGCTTTAGGAGAGCGGTGCTCTATCCCCTGAGCTACGGAGGCATGTTGTACTAGTGTAGCAGATTTACTGCATCGCAATACGTCGCATGACTAGACTTCGAAGTTGCGGTGGAATAGTTCCTGTCTGAAGCATCTAAAGCCGTATTTAGGAACTATTTCACCGCAACTTATGAGGAGCTAGTTGCCTTTGTGGAAAAGGTTTTTGATGACGGAGGGGATGCTCTTGGCGCCCTTGGCCGTCACATCGATAAAGTCAGGCGAACGCACGAGCTTATCCTCGTCAACGTACTTGCGGACCGCACGAAGCGTCTCTTTGTCGTCGCGCGTCGAAAACGTAAAGTGACCATTGTCCTTGGTGAAGATAGCAAAACGCGTAATCTTCTTGGTGCCGCGCAAAACCTCAGCGGCAATATAGTCGACCTCATCCCACGGGATTTGAATATAATCCTCGGGATTGCGCTCGTTATAGTACTCAAACGCCTTATTGCCCACCATTACATTACCGTGACTGGTAAGCCCCATCAGGCAGGTTGCCGGCGTTGCCAGATCGACCGTGCTGTTCTGAGATTGCGCCATGCGCGCCTCGCCCTCCAAATAAAACAATCGGACCGCATCCAGTGTACCCACCGGGTGCGGTCCGTTTCAATGGCTCAAAAGCCCTTGCCTAGCAATTCTCGGTCTTAAGCCGAAACGTGCTTACATGAAGCCGCAGACGCGACCGATGATGCCGATGGCGAAGAGAGCCAGGATGATGACGATCGGGCTGACCTTCTTCTTGAGGAGCTTGCAGACCAGCAGGGTCAGGCACACGGCGGCAAGGCCGGGGATGAGCTGATCGAGGTTGGCCTGAAGCGTGGTGACCTTCACCTGATCAAGGGCGTTAGCACCGATGGAGTTATACATCGTCAGTGCTTCCTTGACACCCTCAGAACCGGAGGGCAGGTTAGCCCAGTCGATAAAGGCGCCAGCAGACTGCGTGACCTTGGAGACGACCGGGGTGAAGGAGATGGACACCCAGCGCTCGACCAGGGCGCCGATGATGAACATACCCAGGATGGAAGCACCCTCGGTGACCTTGCCCATCAGACCGCCGGAGAGGTCCTTGGCGATGGAGGAGCCGACCTTGTAGCCAAACTCCTGCGTGTACCACAGGAAGGCGTAACGGATGATGTTCCACGCGAAGAAGAACAGCAGCGGACCGGCGATGCTGCCGGACAGGGCCAGGGAAGCGCCCAGAGCGCCCAGAATCGGGCGAAGGGTGAACCAGAAGGCGGGGTCGCCGACGCCGGCGAGCGGGCCCATCATACCGACCTTGACGCCCTGAATGGCGACGTCGTCAATCGGAGCACCGTTGGCGCGCTCCTCCTCGAGAGCGAGGGTAACGCCAATGACGGGGGCGGAAACATAAGGGTGGGTGTTATAGAACTCCAGGTGGCGCTTAAGAGCGGCAATCTGGTCATCCTTGCTGGTGTAGAGCTTCTTGATCGCAGGGATCATTGCGAAGCACCAGCCGCCGTTCTGCATACGCTCGTAGTTCCACGAGCCCTGAAGGAACTGATGACGGAAGCAAACCTTCTTGCGGTCAGCCTTGGTGAGCTGAATCTTGTTCTCTGCCATATGTATCACTCCCCTCCTACTCGTAATCGTTCAGAATGTCGCCGAGCGGGTCACCGGAGCCGCCGCCCATGCCGCCACCCTGCTTGGCCAGATCCTTAAGGCCAAGGTAGATGAGGGCAAGGGAGATGCCGATGAGGCCAAGGGCGATCAGCGTGAGCTGAGGGATGGCAGCAAGGACAAAGCCGAGGATGAAGAACGGCCAGGTCTCCTTGGTGGCCATCATGTTGATGACCATGGCGTAACCGACGGAAGCGACCATGCCGCCGCCGACAGCCATACCGCCGGACAGCCAGTCGGGCATAGCGTTAAGCGCGTTGGTAACAGCCTCGGCCGGGATGATGCACAGAAGTACTGCCGGGATGGCGATACGAAGGCCCTGCATGAGGATAGCAGCGTACTGCCAGCGCTCGATGCCGGAGAAGTCGCCCTTCTCGGCGCAACCGTCCATGGCGTGAGCGATAGCGGTAGCCAGGGTACGGCAGATCATGGTCAGGAACAGACCAGCGACCGACAGCGGGACGGCGACGGCGATGGCGGCGGTAACGGCCTTTGCCGAATCGGTGGCGCCACCGTTGAGGGCGAGCACCATGATGATCGAAGAAGCGACCGAGGCCAGAGCGGCGTCAGGCGCGACAGCGGCGCCAACGTTAGCCCAGCCAAGGGCCATCATCTGGAGCGAACCGCCCAGGAGGATGCCCTCCTGAAGGTGACCGGTTACGAGACCGATAAGCGTGCATGCCACGAGCGGCTGATGGAACTGGAACTCATCCAGAATGCCTTCCATACCGGCAAGCAACGCGACAATCGCAACAAGCAGAATAGTGATTGCAGACATGTATCGGACCCTCCTTTACTATGCTTGAGCGGCCAGTTCGGCCTTAGCTTTCTTCAACATGGCGTCGAGATCCTCGGAGGAATCCGAAGGAACCTTGCGGACCTCGAACTTGACGCCCTTGGCCTTGAGGGCCTCGAGAGTCTTGACGTCATCATCGCCCATAGCGACGGCGTTGGTGACGACGACCTTGCCCTTGGAGTGAGCCATGGAGCCGATGTTGACTTCCTTGATGTCGACGCCGGCCTCGATGGCCTTGAGCAGATCCTGCGGGTTCTCAAAGAGCAGCATGGCCTTGGTGTCACCAAAGCGCGTGTCCTTGACGACCTCGGCCATCTTCTTGATGGGCACGACGTTGGCATGGACTCCCGGAGGGGCCGCCTGCTCGATCATGGTCTTGCGGAGCTCGTCGTGAGCAACGCCGTCGGAAACCACGATGATGCGGTTGGGGTTGATCTGCTTGGTCCACGTGGTGGCCACCTGACCATGAAGCAGACGGGTGTCGATACGGACGTGGGCAATCTTGATGTGCCCGTCGCCGATGACCGTTCCCGGAGGGATGGCGCCTGCAGGAGCAGCGGCGGCCGCAGCCGGCTTCTTCTCCTCGGGCTCCAGAGACTCGGGCTTGACGCGTACGCCAGCCTTAGCCTCAGTCACGAGATGTTTTGCGATCGCATGTGCAGTGTTCTTTGCGTCAAAGCGCTGCGAATATGCCTCGATGAGCATAGGCAGGTTGACACCGGTGACGATAGCCCAGGAATCGTGGCCCTCGATGAGCCCGCTGATCTGGTTGAACGGCGTGCCGCCCCACAGATCAACGAGGAAGAGCACCTGCTCCTGGTCCTCGAAGGAAGCGATTGCTTCCTCGACCTTGGCACGGAAGTCGTCGGGGCCCATGCTCGGCTCGAGCGAGACCACGGCTACAGACGGCTGATCGCCAAAGACCATCGAGCCCGTCTGCTTGATTCCAGCTGCCAAGTCCCCGTGGCTAGCAAGAACAATACTTACCATCACATAACCTCCTTTTTGTCTACGTAATTCCTACATGACATGAAGGAAGTATACCTGTTTGGATTGTGGAATTATAGCTAAATTCGCAAAAGGTTGGATTATTTGTTTAAACGTCTAAGTTTGTTACAAATTGATTACGTTGCCGGTTTACAGCTTATTGCCTGCTAAAACGTGATTTGCTGATTGCTTTCAAAGACATATAAAGGTGCACTGTTCGTTAAGACCTCTTTTAGGTGGATCCCAATGCGTTTGCGTGCCGCCATTTTGTTTAAACAGACATGACTTGACTAACCGAAGCAAATATGTTTAGAACTCTAGCCCATGTAGTCATTGGATGTTAGGCGATATGGAGAGGGTTGGCGGCGTCGACGGCATCGGGGGCGTCGGAGAGGCCGTCAGGAGCAGCGTCTGCCGGGTCCTCGTCGGGGGTCTCGATCTGTTTGATCATTACCTCTTGACCCTGCAGCAAATAGGTCTCGCCGCTACCGCACTGGGGACAGGTCTTGCCGTGCTCGACCGTCGCGTAGTCGCAGCCGCACGCCTCGCAATGTGTCACGGCCTCGACGGGCTCCACGATAAGCTCCGCGCCCTCGGTGATAGGCTTTTTATCTGCTGCCCAGCGCCAAGCGTCGAGCAGCAAGTCGGGAACGACGCCCGAGACCTCGCCCAGTAGCAACGTCACGCTCGAAACGCGACGCACGCCATGAGCGCGCGCCACATTCTCGACATCGCGAATGATGTGGTAAACGATTCCCAATTCATGCAAGGTAGAAACCTTTCAACAACGGTTGATGCGATGTCAGCCAAACGTCAGCGAGCGGCGATCCAGGTGCCCCAGGTTGCCCCGAAACAAGGCGTCCGCTGGGCTTTTGCCCGCGGCGCCGAAGTTGAGGGGCAAGATGGGGTGCTTGGGCGCCGCGCAGCGTCGGCAGTGCCGCCGTTCGTTAGAACGGCGGAACCTCATTACTTGCGACCGAATTTAATCTTGATTGCGCGCTTGAGCGCGTACTTGCCGAGGCTTGGGAGCTTTTGCTCGTATTTGACCATCGTTGAGCACTCGGGGCGGTCGCGATCCAGATGGATGGCGTCGAACGCGCACTTGGTGGTGCACAGGCCGCAGCCGATGCACTTGTTGGGGTCGACGATCGAGGCACCGCAGCCCAGGCAACGGGCGGTCTCGGCGCGCACCTGCTCTTCGGTAAAGGTCTCGACGTACTCGCTAAACGGCGCGGCTTTCTCGCGCTCGCGGTCCACATGGGCAACCTCGCGGCTCGCGTTGTCGTAGCTCTCGATCACGACATCGTCGCGGTCGAGCGCGGTGTAGCGGCGCTGGTTGCGGCCGATGGTGAGCGTAGAGCCCGGCTGCACAAAGCGATGTATGGATACCGCGGCCTCGTGACCGGCGGCGATGGCATCGATGGCAAAGCTGGGGCCGGTGTAGACGTCACCGCCCACAAAGATGTCGGGTTCGGCGGTCTGATAGGTCTGGGGATCGGCAAGGGCGCCCTGGCCACGGCCGAGCTCGACCTTGGAGCCGGCCAACAGGTCGCCCCACACGATGGACTGACCGATGGACATGACCACGCGATCGGCGTCCACGCGACGCAGGTCGTTCTCGTCGTACTCGGGCGCAAAACGGCCCTCGTCGTCAAAGACACGCGTGCAGCGCTTGAAGGTAATGCCGCATACACGGCCGGCATCGTCCAGATGGACCTCCTTGGGGCCCCAGCCGCAGCTGATGTGCGCGCCGTCCTCAATGGCCTCGCGACGCTCCTCCTCGCTGGCGGGCATCTGAGCCTCGCTCTCCAAGCAGAACATCTCAACGTGCGCCGATCCCAGACGGCAGGCGTTGCGGGCCACGTCGATGGCCACGTTGCCGCCGCCCACCACGATGGTGCGGCCAGGCAGCGCGTCGATCTTGCCGCTGTTGACCTCGCGCAAAAAGTCGACGGCCACAGTCACGTCCTCGGCATCCTCGCCCGGAATACCGGCGAGGCGGCCGCCCTGGCAGCCAATAGCCACGTAGAAGGCCTTAAAGCCCTGCTCGCGCAGCTCGTCGAGCGTCACATCGCGGCCGACCTCCACGCCATGGCGGAACTCGGCACCCATCAGGCGAATGATCTCGACCTCGGCCTCGATAACATCCTTCTGCAGCTTAAAGCTGGGAATACCGTAGGTGAGCATACCGCCCGGGCGCTCGTTCTTCTCGAACACGACAGGCTTGTAGCCCTTCTCGGCCAGGTAGAAAGCGCAGGACAGGCCGGCCGGACCGGCACCGATGATGGCGATCTTCTGATCGAAGCCGCCAGCGCGCGTCGGCGTCACCACGGGCGGGACATAGCGGGTCGCGGCATCAAGATCGCGCTGGGCGATAAACTTCTTGACCTCGTCGATAGCCACGGCGGCGTCCACGCGACCGCGAGTGCAGGCGTCCTCGCAGCGGCGGTTGCACACGCGGCCGCAGATAGCGGGCAGCGGGTTCTCGCGCTTGATGAGCGCAAGGGCCTCGTCATAGCGCCCCTGGGCCGCGAGCTTCAAATAACCCTGAACGGCGACGTGTGCAGGGCAGGCCGTCTTGCAGGGGGCGGTGCCGGACTCATGCGTCTCGATGCAGTTGTCGTTGCGGTAGTTGGGCGACCACTTGGTGTGGTCCCACTTGGTGGCGTCGGGCAGTTCCTGGCGCGGATACTCGGGCACCTGTCCGCCGGCCTTTTTGCTGCAGAGCTTCTGGCCCAGCTTGGCGGCGCCGGCCGGGCACACCTCTACGCAGCGACCGCAGGCCACGCACTTGTCCTTCTCGACCTTGGCGACATAGGCCGAGCGCGACAGGTTGGGCGTGTTGAACAGCTGCGAGGTGCGCAGGGCATAACACACGTTGACGTTGCAGTTGCAGATAGCGAAGATCTTGTTCTCGCCGTCGATGTTGGTGATCTGGTGCACAAAGCCGTTGTCCTCGGCCTGGCGCAGAATGTCGTAGACTTCCTCGCGCGTCACATAGTGGCCACGATCGGTCTCGACCACGTAGTCGGCCATATCGCCTACGGCGATGCACCAATCGGCCGGGTCGTCGGCGCAGCCCTCGCCCATCACGCGACGGCTCGCGCGGCAGCTGCAGGTGCTGGCGGCATACTTACCCTCGTATTTGTCGAGCCAATGCTCGATATGCTCAATAGGCACCGAGGTGCTCGCGGCGTCAATGGCCTTCTCGACCGGAATGACGTGCATGCCGATACCGGCGCCTCCGGGCGGCACCATAGGCGTGGCCTTGGACAGCGGTCCCTTGGACGCCTGTTCAAAAAACTTGGCGTAGACCGGATGCTCCTCGAGCTGGCCCACGCGCATGTTGAGGAACTCGGCAGAACCCGGCACCAGCATGGGCAGCACCCACTGCTTGGCGCGCTCGGGGTTTTCCCAGTTGTACTCGAGCAGACCCGTGTAGCTCATGTCGTCGAGCATCTTCTCGATATCGGCCTCGGGCATGCCGGTGAGCTTGACCATCTCGGGCAGCGTATAGGGACGGCGCATCTTCATCTTGCAGAGCACTTCGGCCTGCTCGTCGGTTGCGGCCTCGGCAAACGACCAGTACTCGTAGCCCAGCAGCTCGTCGCGATGCAGCAGACGGTTGGTGCAGTGCTCGCACAGCTTGACGATTGCCTCGCGCGGATGCTCCGGCAGCGGCGGCACGAACTCCGAACCGATATCGGGCTCGGTGTAGCTAATTCCCGGTCCGTTGAGAATCATGGTTGTCCCTTCTCTTGCCGCAGCACGACAAGGCCGCAGCGCCCCTCTTTTTTTGCAGGCCGGGCATGCCCCCATGCCGTTCACCCACCATTGTTGACATTGTGTCAAAAATAGTATTGACGAACCGTCAACAATATTCAAGACTGATAGGCGAACGGTCAGGCAAAAGAGGATGAAAGGCGGCAAAACATGGGCAACAACGCAGCAGATACCTCTGTGGTCGATGCCGTCCCTGCATCCGATAGCGCGGCAAAGCGCCTGACGGGCGACGAACGCCGTCGCGAGATCCTCGATGCCGTGCGCACCGTAAGCTCCGAGTTGGGCGTGTCCCACCTATCGGTATCGGCCGTGACCAAACGAGCCGGCTGCACGCGCTCGCTGTTCTACCACTACTTTGCCGATATGGACGCCGCCGTCACCGCTGTTATGGACGAGGCGATCGACGGCTTTATCTCCGAACTCGAGCAGTGGAACGCCGGCCGCACCGTCGGCGATATCGAGGGCGCGCTCGACACCGTCGCCCCGCTCTTTAAGCGGCTGGTCGCCAGCGGCCATGAACTGCCGCACACTCTGACCTCCAACAGCGGCGCACTCTACGGCGGCTTTCTGCACAACGTGGTTCAGCGCGTGGCTCAGTACATCTGCGACACCACCGTGGTTGATTTTGTCGCCCATCACGAGCTGCGCATCGACCATGTCTACGAGACGTTCTACACCCTCATCATGGGTCTTTTGATGTATATCCGCACGCATCCCGATGTGCCCGACGAGACGGTCAAGGAAATCATCGCCTCGACACTCCACATCGAGGGCTATACCGCCAAGTATCCGGAGCGCAAGCCCCAGAACTGACGACATTTGGCCAAACTGCCCGCGATCGGAAGAGGGGCCGCGGGCTTGTGAAAGGAGAGCAGCATGCTGTTCGATGTTTGGGGTAGCAATACCCTTATCCACTGGGTCGGCTGGGCCATGGTCTTTATCGGCCTGATCGTGCTCAACGAGGTCGGCCGCCGCACCAAGCTCGGCGCGGCAATCATCTTTGGCGTGGCTCCGCTGGCCATGACCATCTACTGCGTCGCCATCGCCATCGGCGTCTCACAGGGTGCCGAGTGGGCGCTCACCAACCCCACCCATGTGTACCAGAACAGCTGGTTCCACTACGCCAAGGTATACGCGGCGCTGGCCGGTTGCTGGGGCTTCATTGCCATTAAGTACCAGTGGGGCAAGATCGGCAAGGCGCATTGGTTCCGCGCGTGGCCGTTTGTGATCGTCGCCATCAACATCATGATCGCCGTCGTGTCCGACTTCGAGAGCGCCTATCACTTCTTTGTCCTGGGCGAGTCCACCTGGGTCACCTCCGAGGGTGCCACGCAGCTGGCCGGCTGGAACAACGTGTTCAACGGCATCGCCGGTATCATCAACATCTTCTGCATGACCGGTTGGTGGAGCGTCTACGCCTCCGAGGACAAGACCGACATGCTGTGGCCCGACATGACCTGGGTCTACATCATCGCCTACGATATCTGGAACTTCTGCTACACCTACAACTGCCTGCCCACCCACTCCTGGTTCTGCGGCTTTGCGCTGCTGCTGGCGCCCACCGTCGCCGCCTTTATCTGGAACAAGGGCGGCTGGATCCAGAACCGCGCCTTTACGCTGGCCATTTGATGCATGTTTGCCCAAGTGTTCCCGTTCTTCCAGGAGGAGTCCATCTTTGTGACCCACTCCACGCTCGACCCCGGCGCCGCCACCGCGGTCTCGGTCGCTGCGCTGATCGCCAACGTCGCCGCGATCATCTACATCGCCTACCGCGCCAAGAAGCTCGGCCGCAACCCCTACAAGCAGGATGTCTTTGAGGGCACCAGCGATTGGGAGAAGGCTACCGCCCGCCGCGCCAAGGTTGATTACGCGCACGCCGAGTAACGCGCCCGACGCAAACATCGCTTGAATGTGAAGCCGCCTGGCCGACTCCGCGCAATGCAACGTATTGCATGCCCCCGGAAAGCGATTTGTCCGCTTTCCGGGGGCTTTTTGTTGTTGCGCGCATCCACGCACATATTCAAAACCTCTCGCACAGATAAAATCAGATTTCCGATTGCCTGACAGCTCTATATGACTCTGTTTTTGGGTACATTGTTGTCCCGATATTGAGCTTGGGGGATATATGAAAGATGAGACGATGGGCCAAGAGGATGCGGCCCAAGATGCAGAAGCTTGCGCTGAGGCCTTGGAGAGCTTAGACCGGATTTCACTCGATGAGATTGCGTTTGACGATTCGGGTGTTGATGTGCAGGATGAGCCGGAAACCGAGGCGCAATCCGATGATCAGGATGCAGACGACGTTGAGCCTGCCGAGGATGAGGCAGATCACGAAGACACCGAAAGCGAGGCCGGCAACCAGCCCGAATCCGACACAGGCGAGGAAACCGTCCTGCTCGACAGCTTACCGGCCGAGGATTCGCTGACCCGCGAGCTTCCCGGCCTGGGCTCCGCGCCTGCCGTGGACGAGACCATCGCCATGGGCGATATTCCCCTACCGTCCGTTCCTTCGGCACGCGAAGCCGAGGTTCGTCATCGCAAGATGTCGCCCAAGCGCCGCAACCTGATGGTTGCCGGCGTTGTGGCCGTCGCGCTCGTCGCCGGCGGCGCAGGCTACGCAGCCTGGAACGGATACCGGCAAGAGCAGGCTGCCATCACCGCCGCCAATGCCCACACGATGATGTCGGTGCAGATTGGCGTACACGCCGCGGGGCTCGAGTGTTCCGCCGGCTCCAAGATTCCCGTGCAGGTGAGCGGGCAGGATTCCGACGGTTCTTCCGTGAGCGAAACACTCTATGTTGACGAGCACGGCCGTGGCATCAAACTGCTACCCGGTGACTACACGCTCTCCATTGCCGCCTCCCCCATCGCGTCCGACGGCACCGTCTATACCGTGCCGACCACCAAGGCGCAGGTCACCATTAAGAGCGATGGGCAGGATTTGAGTGCCCAGACCACCTTTAAGCTTAAGGTGCCTTCGGCCGACACGGTGACTGACGACCAAATCGATGCCGCCGCCAAGTATGCCGAGGAAGGCGGCGCGAGCTCCGCCGCCACCGCCAAGGTGCTCCAGCAGGCGGCAACCGCGCGGCGCGACGCCGCCGTCAATGCCGTGAGCGCGCAAAAGGCACAGGCGGCCCATGATGCCGACGCCCGTCACAAGGCAACCGACCTCTACCAGCTCGATATCCCCGTCGAGTGGTACGGCAAGGTCGAGACTTGGCAAAATGGCAGCACGCTATGCATCTATCTTGCCGGCGACAGCGATACGCCGATTGTGACGATCGTCGCGGTGCGCGAGGGCGAGAGCTTTACGCCCGATGAAGGCGATACGGTTTTGGGTGCGGCCAATCTAGGCAACGGTTACACCGTCTATGCTAGCGGTCCTGTCTATCCGTACGTGGTGCCCCAGACCATCAACGGACGCACGCAGAACCCCGTGTCAACCTACCCCATGGACACGGCCATTGAGCTTGTCGAGCTTACGACCGGCAACCGCTACACCTATAGCCAGATCAAGAACGTACTGGTCGGCAAAGACGGCAAAGCCGACGCCGCGACCAAACTCGAGACCGACTACCTCGCCCAGATTCTGATGCCAAGCATCAAGGCCCAGGACTAGCCGGGCGCATCATGGTGCTCCCCAACCGTGATGAAGGGGCCAGGAGGTCCTGGCCCCACAGATCCGTAGATGGTTAGGCAAGGAGCCACTTCCATGCGGGAACAACGTGTACCACACCGTGCTTGCATGGAATATCGGCCTGCTCATCCATGGTAACGATTGCCGACTCGCCAAGATCGAACTGGGCCATCGAGGCATCAAGCGCGGCAATTTCGCGCTCGCGCGTTTTCTCACTTGCCATATCCACACTCACCTGAATCAGGCTATAAGCCCGCATGAGAAGTGCGTCCCCAGCCACAAAGTCCACCTCATGGTTTTTGCTCTTCTCTTTGATCAGCAAGCGGCAGACCGATCCGACCCTCACCGCGGGAGTCCTTCTTCTTAGCGCGTTGAACACTGCGGTCTCGAGCCTCTGGCCCTGGTCCAATGCCGATGCGGGAGAGAATGCTCCAAACATCGCAGGATCGACAGCGTAGACCTTAGACGCAGACCGCATGTTATTTGCCAGTGAACGCGTGAACTCCGGCACGGAGAACAGCAGGTAGGCATCCTCATAATACTCAAGTAAGTCGCTGAGCGAATTACGACTGACGGGTATCTGCCTGCTCTTGAACTCGTTGTACACTTTGTTCACCGACAGCTCTCGTCCCGAAGATGCCATACACCGCGTCAGGAACAGAGATGCCAGGCGAGGGTTCTTGACGTCGTAACGTTCAACGACGTCCATGGCGACCGTTCGCGAAGCATATTCCTGTAGCAGCTGAATCGCGTCTGCGGGCGTCTGCTCAAGTGTCGCGATGAATCCCCCTCGTTCAAGATATCCGATCAGATGATGTCGAAGCAGCGCTGCATCGCTTGGGGAAAAGGTCGCATCTGGCTCGAAAACGCTCCCCGTCTTATATCGGACGTATTCCGAAAAACTCAACGGAAAAAGCTCTCGTATAAGAGAACGACCCCTAAACTCGCTCTTAAGTTCTGAGGACAGCATCTTAGAAGAAGATCCCGTCACGTAGACGGTCGCTTTCTCCGTATCGACTACACGTCGCAGAAACGCACCCCATTCGGGAATTTCCTGGATCTCGTCAAAGAAAATGTAAGCGCCCTCGGTTCGAGCAGCAGGATGCAGCGCATAGAACGTGTCAAGCACGTCCGCCAGCAGCGATGGCTCATACGGGCGCAAGCGCTCGTCCTCAAAATTAAAGTAAAGCATCCGGTCAAGCTCGACGCCCCGGCCCTGAAGCCGCTGCATCTCCTGATACAGGCGATACGTCTTTCCACAACGGCGGGCCCCCACAACCACATTTACGATGTTGTCGCGCTTTGGCTCCTGTGGGTTTCCCAGATCAAGGTCTCGCTCAAAGACCTGCGGAACCCCCTGCTGTTCAAAGTCCTTTATTTTCTGGGCGATCAAGTCGTTGAATGCCATGATTCTCCAATCTTGCTCTCTAGCTAATCAAAATTATACTGATTCTTGATTAATTAGAGAGCAAGATTGCGTGTAGCTTGATTAACACTTAAGCAAGTTTTTCACTATTATTGCTCCGAAGGATATCGAGTGGCTAAGAGGACAACCGAGCTCGAATGCGACTCCCCGAGCAGCCAATTTGACAGTCAATTTGGGACGGGGCTTTTTGACTACCCTCCCCCTGCAGAAAAATCCCTAATGCAGTTGCGGTGAAATAGGGATTGTTTTTGCTGGTCAAACCGCAAAACAGTCCCTATTTCACCGCAACTTATTGGTGGCCTTTTGGGTGGCACTCAGCGCCACGGATCGGCTTCGAACATCGGCTCGCGCTCGGGGCGGCGGTCGCTGTAGGGATCGTAGCCGTCGTCGTCCTCGTTCTCGGCACGGATGTAGGGGTCGCGCGGCTTGGGTGCCGGTTTGGACGTGGGCTTGGGTGCGGCGGATGCGGCATCGGTCGCCGGCGTGTTCGTCTTGTTCTTGTCTATCATCTGCATATCTCCTTGCCATGCAATCGTGTTCAACATCATCGATTGTCGCACGAAAAAGGGCGGCGGACCCAATTGGATCCGCCGCCCTTGGCGTTTAGAGACGGCTGGCAGATTTTAAGGCATGGCCCAAAATCTACTCGGCGTCGGGAATCTCGTAGGTGGCCGCCGGCGTGTTGTCGCACACGACGGTAAAGCCGCCGTCCTTGTCGACATCGACCGTCACCTGATCGCCCTCGCGAACCGTGCCATCGATGATGGCGGCGGCGATGGCGTCCACGACCTCGCGCTGGACCAGGCGCTTGAGCGGACGGGCACCAAAGACCGGGTCCAGGCCGCCCACGGCGAGCATCTGCTTGGCCGCCGGGGTGATGGCAAGCGTCATGCGCTCCTTGGCCAGACGCGCGCGGACGTCGGCAAGCTGGATATCGACGATCTTCTCGATCTGCGCCATGCCGAGCGGATGGAACACCACGATATCGTCGATACGGTTGAGGAACTCGGGGCGGAAGGTCTGAGCCATGGCGGCGTCGACCTGATGGCGCATCTCCTCCTCGTCCTTACCGGACAGATCGGCGATGGCCTTGGAGCCCACGTTGGACGTCATGATGATAATCGTGTTCTTGAAGGACACCTGGCGACCCTGGCCATCGGTCAGACGGCCGTCGTCGAGCACCTGCAACAGCACGTTGAAGACATCCGGATGGGCCTTCTCCATCTCGTCGAGCAAAATCACTGAGTACGGACGACGGCGCACGGCCTCGGTGAGCTGGCCGCCCTCGTCATAGCCCACGTATCCCGGAGGCGCACCAATCAGACGCTGGACGCTGAACTTCTCCATGTACTCGGACATGTCAATACGCACGAGCGCGCGCTCGTCATCGAACAGGCACTCGGCAAGCGCCTTGGCGAGCTCGGTCTTGCCTACGCCGGTGGGGCCCAGGAAGAAGAAGCTGCCGATGGGCTTGTCCGGATCGGAGAGGCCCGCACGGCTGCGGCGCACAGCTGCGGCGACAGCGGAGACGGCCTCGTCCTGGCCGATGACGCGCTTATGCAGCTCGCCCTCCAAGCCCTTCAGCTTGTCGAGCTCGCCCTGCATCATCTTGGACACGGGCACGCCGGTCCAGGCGCTCACGACCTCGGCGATCTCATCGGAGGTCACCTGCTCGTTGAGGCCCTCGCCATCCTGCTGCTTTTGCGCCTCGAGTGCAGCCTCGGACTCCTGAATCTGCTGCTGCAGACCCGGGATCACGGAATAGCGCAGCTCGGACGCGCGGCCCAGATCGCCGTTGCGCGTCGCGCGCTCCTCTTCGCTCTTGGCCTCGTCGAGCTGCCCCTTGAGCTCCTGCACGTGGTCGATGGCGTTCTTTTGGTTGAGCCAGCCGGCCTTTTGCACGTTGAGCTTTTCCTGGACCTCGGCGATCTCCTGACGTAGGGCCTCCAGACGCTCCTTGGAGGCGTCGTCGGTCTCCTTCATAAGCGCCTGCTCCTCGATCTGCAGCTGGGTGAGCTGACGCGTGGTGGCGTCGATTTCGACCGGCATGCTGTCGAGTTCCATGCGCAGGCGGCTTGCCGCCTCATCGACCAGGTCGATGGCCTTGTCGGGCAGGAAGCGGTCGGCGATGTAGCGATCGGAGAGGTCGGCAGCCGCCACGAGCGCGCTATCGGTGATGTGCACGCCGTGGAAGATCTCGTACTTCTCCTTGATGCCACGCAGAATCGAGATGGTGTCCTCGACGGTAGGCTCGCTGACCATCACGGTCTGGAAACGACGGGCGAGCGCCGCGTCCTTCTCGATGTACTTGCGGTATTCGTCAAGCGTAGTCGCGCCGATCGCATGCAAGTCGCCACGGGCAAGCGCCGGCTTCAGGATGTTGCCGGCGTCCATGGAGCCCTCGGTGGCACCCGCGCCCACGATGGTATGGAGCTCATCGATGAACAGGATGACCTTGCCCTCGGACTTCTGTACCTCCTTGAGCACGGCCTTCAAGCGGTCCTCGAACTCGCCGCGGTACTTGGCGCCGGCGACCAGCGCGCTCATGTCGAGCTCGATGAGATCACGGTCGCGCAGCGTGCTCGGCACGTCGCCGGCCACGATACGCTGGGCGATGCCCTCGACGATGGCCGTCTTACCGACGCCCGGCTCACCGATGAGCACGGGGTTGTTCTTGGTGCGGCGGGACAGGACCTGAATGGTGCGGCGGATCTCGTCAGTACGGCCGATGACCGGGTCGAGCTTGCCGGCGCGGGCGAGGTCGCAGATGTTGCGACCGTACTGCTCCAGCGCCTCAAACTGCGTCTTGTCCTCGGCAGACGTCACGCGGTCATCGCCGCGCAGCTCCTCGTAGACTTGCTCGATGCGCTCCTTGGTAACGCCTGCGTCGCGCAGAACGCGGCCGGCCTCGCCCTTGTCCTCGGCAAGCGCCATCAGCAGATGCTCGGTCACCACAAAGCTGTCGCCCATCTTGGTGGCCTTCTTCTCGGCCTTTTCGATGACGCGGACGAGCTCGTTGGACAGGCCCATCTGCTGGCCCTCGCCCGAAACCTTGGGCGCGTGGTCGATGGCATCTTGTGTGGAGCGTGCAAGCTGAGCCGGGTCGGCACCGATGCGCTCGATGATCACGGAGATATTGCGCTCGCCGGCACCGAGCAGGGCAGACAGCAGGTGAATCGGCTCCACCGCGCCGGCCTGCGCGTCGGCAGCCGTGCTCATGGCGGTCTGCAGCGCCTCGCGCGACGTCATTGCTAGCTTATCGATTCTCATGGAATCACCTCTCTTGGGGTGGCCGCCCTACGGGGCGGCTTCACGTTGTTCGAGAAGTATTGTTGCCAGCTTTGCTCGATCTTATACACAAATCTAAGTCTCTATATATAAGATTTTCTGAGTGATTGAGAGATAGGGAGCAGGCACGCTCGCCCGCTGCGGCCTCGTCCCCTTACTATCTCAATCTGTAACATCTAGCGGCTGTTTATGGCTCTAGATGTTACAGATCGAGATGAAATGACCAGCGGCACCCGTTTGTCTCAATCTGTAACATCTACTCGGCAAATAGAGCTCTATCTGTTACAAATCGAGACGAACGAAGACACCTGAATCGAAAATCTAAATCTGTAACACCAGGCCCACTTTTAGCGGCCAAGATGTTACAGATCGAGACAAACCGAGAACTACTACAAAGGGGACGGGTACCTTTGTGGTGGTCGCGGTCTCTACTCCTTCGCCGAACCCGTGCTTCCCGATTCGGCGTTCCAGGACATCTCATCCTCGAACAACCATGTACGGGCAGACCCACTATCGCGTGCAGCCTGCGGGTCGGGCAAGCAGGTCTGTTCATAGGCATCCTGAATGCACTGACCCATAAAATCGTTGAGCTCGGTCTGGTTGCCCTCCATGACATAGGCGACATCGCCGTCCAAGATGTAGATACCCGGCCCCTCATTGCCCTCGTAGCCAGGATCGTACGAAACATCACATAACTTAGTGCCATTCGCGGTGTCCAGCTCGATGGAAGAGTGACATCCGCCAACCATATCGTTCGCTTTTGCCCGATAGGACGCATATCCGTACCAACGCTTAAATGTTTTGCCCTTGAGTAGCTCGGTTGCTTTGCTGATTAGGCTCGCGTCCATGGTGTAGCGCATGGCCCCAAGCTGAATGCGCGGATAATTGCTAATGCCCAGCGCGGCAGGCTGCTCATCAAAATCAACAGTAATGGTCTCAGGTTTGACGTCGCCGGTCAGAAGTTCGACAGATTGAGTCACAGGCTTGACCACCGGCTCCGTCACCGCAGCAGGTAGAAATGCCATACCGACAGCGCCCGCGCCAACCACAGCGATCGCAAGCGCCAAGACAATCAATCCAATACGGGCAAAACGGCTCACGGCAAAACACCCCACAATGCAAACCTTCGCCACCTGCACCAATGATACCGCCAGCTAACACTATTACCAAAAGAAGCCGCGCGCTCCTCACCACCACAAAGAGGACAGGCACCTTTGTGGCGGTTTTCGACGCTAACGGTCGACCATCTCGCGCCATGAGATTAAACTTGAATTGTTCTCTGAACATATCCATTTCTGCCTATCCTCAACAGATCTTTGTCTCGAGGAGCGCATATGAAGCCGTCTCATTCCACCGGTCGCAACGTCATAGCCATTCTCGCCATACCCATCGCGATGTTCTTCTTTATCGTCGTCACGCCCTTTTCCCTTGGTATCGCCTCGCCCTTCGATTTATGCGGAATGGTCGACGCTGGCTCGCGTGCCACCTCGCTCTCCTTTATCTGCCGCGGTGTTTTCTACGAAGATAGAATTCCCACCGGACTTTGGCAGTCCAAGTTACCGTTGCTCGGCCAGGTCGACGGATGCTCTCCTTATTTCTGCCTTGACCCTCAGGCGATGAATTATCTGATCGACGACCGGCCTCTTGACTCCATCACCCTCGCTTACGACTATGCTCCAAACACCGACGAGCGCCATATGAACCAAGTCCTCGACAAGCTGCTTGGGCAGTGCGGACTCACCGAGGAGGCCGGTCGAACCATCTATAGCGACCGGAAATTAAAGCGAACAGAACTCCGCCGTATCGGAAAAATCCAAGGGCGAAGCGGGGCTGCCTACTGGCAGGCCTGGGCGACACGCGACAAGAGCGAATTCGGGCACAGCACCTATACGGTCACTGTCTACACCAAAGACGGAATTAAGGACAATGTTGACGATTTCGCGTCATCCAAACTCGGCATCCCCAAAACAACCAAGCCCGCCAGCCCAGATGAAATCCTGTAGAGACGCTCATTAGAATGTCGTTCAGCGAGCACGGCAGCATCGAGCTCGCCCCCCACCACCATGAAAGGGACAGGCCCCTTTGTGGTGGTTTTCGACTCTGGCGCTCAACTGTCTCGATCTGTAACACCTAGCTGCCGTTTTGGACCTCAGATGTTACAGATCGAGACGAAATGTTCAGCAGTTTCCGTTTATCTAAATCTGTAACAACTACTCGGCAAATAAGGGTCTACCTGTTACAGAACAAGACAAACCGCGGACCACCACAAAGATGTCTGCCCCCTTTGTGGCGGTTTTCGACAAAAAGAAGCCGCCCCGACAACAGAGGCGGCATCAAGCAAGTCTATTTATTAGCGTCCCTCAAGACCCAACGAGAACGCAGAAATGTAGCCCGGGGCTTATCCTTTCCCGAACGCGACCCTCGCGAAGCGCGTGAGCGAGCGGGAAAGGGTGAGCCCCGGGCGGACAATTAAGCGCGTTACTCGGCAGCGGCCTTGAACTTGTTGTAGTTGATCAGGCAGCCGGCCTTGACGATGGCGCGCTCCTCTGCCGTCATATCGGCAATGTAGAGCTCAATCTGCTCGACCGCACCATCGGCGCGCACCACGTAGGCGGCGATGCCCCTCAGATCGCCGTCGAGCGCGGCGCGGATACCCGGCACAAAGACGTAGTCGTCCACCTCAAAGTTGGGCTCAGCCTCCATCTGGAAGGGCACCATGCCCCAGTTCATCACGTTGGAGCGATAGCGCTTGGTGGCGTACTCGTGGACGATGTTGGCCAGGCCGCCAATTACGCGCTGGCAGCTCGCAGCCTGCTCGCGGGCGGAACCGTCACCGGGCTTCTTGGCATAGAGCATGGAGCCATACTCGGTCGCCTTGGCATCGGCCGCGACACCCGCGCTGGCCAGTGCCTCAAACACGCCGGCAAGCTCGGCATCGAGCGCCGCCAGGTCCCCCGCGGCCTCGCCGGCCACGCGGCGCTTCTCCACGGCGTCGACCTCCTTGGAACGACCGACGTAGGCCGGATCGCGGCGGCTCAGCGTAAACTCGGCCAGGCCCAGCGGGTTGGAGCGGAAGGAGCTCGTCTCGCCCGAGGGAATGAGCTCGTCGGTCGTAGTGACCGGGTCCATGATCTTGGAGCACACCTTGAGCAGGATGTCGTCGCCGAGGGGCTCCATCGCGGGCCACGGCTTGATGTTGGGGCCTTCGACCAACTCGTCAGCAGGCTCCGCCTTGCCAAAGCCCCAGTACACGCGCTTTTTATACGGCGCGTCGTCAAAGGTGTACTCGCAGGCCTCGTCCCAAGTCTCCTCGGGCAACTCGGTCGCCGGCGTCAGAACGCCACCGTTGGCAGCCGTTGCCGCAATGGAGCGGGCGTCCATCAAGGCCACGGCGCTCAGCTGGCCATTGCCCGGCTTGGAACCCTCGCGGTTGGGGAAGTTGCGCGTAGTGTGGCGGATCGAAAGGCCGTTGTTGGCGGGCGTGTCGCCGGCGCCAAAGCACGGGCCGCAGAACGCTGTGCGCACGATTGCGCCGGCCTCCATAAGGTCGTAGATATAGCCACGGCGCGTAAGCTCGAGTGCCACGGGCTGGCTCGTGGGATAGACCGACAGCGAGAACTCGCCGCAGCCGGTGTTGGCGCCCTTGAGTACGCGGGCAGCCTGGACCACGGAATCGTAGTTGCCGCCCGAGCAACCGGCGATAACGCCCTGCTGCACGTGCAGCTTGCCGTCGACAATCTTATCGAGCAGGCTAAAGTGCGTCTTGCCCTCGCCGATCTTGGCAGCCTCGAGTTCCACCTCGTGCAGGATGTCCTCGAGGTTCTCGTTGAGCTCGTCGATCTCAAAGCCGTTGGAAGGATGGAACGGCAGCGCGATCATGGGCTTGATGCTCGACAGGTCGACCTCGACGCAGCCGTCGTAGTAGGCGACATCGGCGGGCTTGAGCTCGCGGTAGTCGTCGCCGCGGCCGTGCATGGTCAAAAACGCGCGCGTGTCCTCGTCGGTGGCCCAGATGCTCGACAGGCAGGTGGTCTCGGTGGTCATGACATCGACGCCGTTGCGGTAGTCGGTCGTCATGCTCGCGATGCCGGGGCCCACAAACTCCATGACCTTGTTCTTAACGTAGCCCTTGGCAAAGACCGCCTTGATGATGGCGAGCGCCACGTCGTGCGGGCCGACGCCAGGACGCGGGGCGCCCGTGAGGTAGATGGCGACGACGCCGGGATAGGCGACATCGTAGGTGTCGCGCAGCAGCTGCTTTGCCAGCTCGCCGCCGCCCTCGCCCACGGCCATGGTGCCCAGGGCGCCATAGCGGGTGTGCGAGTCGGAGCCCAAGATCATCTTGCCGCAACCGGCGAAGTTCTCACGCATAAAGGAGTGGATGACGGCGATGTGCGGCGGGACGAAGATGCCGCCGTACTTCTTGGCAGCTGAGAGGCCAAAGACGTGGTCGTCCTCGTTGATGGTGCCGCCCACGGCGCACAGCGAGTTATGGCAGTTGGTGAGCACGTAGGGCAGCGGGAACTGTTCCATGCCCGAGGCGCGCGCCGTCTGGATGATGCCGACAAAGGTGATGTCGTGGCTCGCCATGGCATCGAAACGAATCTTGAGCGCCTCGGGGTCTCCGGACGTGTTGTGTGCCTGAAAGATCGAATACGCGATGGTGCCACGCTTGGCGTCCTCGGGCGTCTGCGTAATGCCGCGCTCGGCAGCCTCGGCCGCAGGCACGACCTCGCTGCCGCCGCGCAGGTAGATGCCGTCCTCGTACAGCTTAACCATACTGTCTCCCACTCTGCCCGAAAGGCTCGGGCGCATAGCATACATTCGTTCAATATCGTGCCATAGAACGGTTGCGAGTGGGTTACGAATCTGCACGTTCACTTTATCTAGGTAAAGTAAAGGACGTGCCGGTCGAGGGCCGGAAGATTTTGTGCAAGAGCGTCCCTTTCGACTAGTCATTTAAGAACGTCCCCAATGACTACCCTACCGCATCCGGAGCAAGGCAACGCCGCAGGCAGAGGACGGACAGCGAACGCCGTCCAGAGCGAACAAGTTGGCATGAAAAAGGCAAGGCATAGACCTTCTGGTCATGCCTTGCCCTTTGAATGACAAATTGTCGCTCTGGACGGCGCGCAGCGTCAACTGGTCCGCCGTTCGTCAGAACGGCGGAACCTAGAGATCTCCGCCGGCGCCCAGTAGCTTGCGCATGACTTGCTCGGGGTTGACTGAGCCGTCGCGCGGGGCCAGGGCGGTGATCTTCTTCTGCATCTTGTACTCGTGCAGCTCTTCCTCGAGTTGGCGTACGCGGGCGCGGAGCTTCTCGTTCTCGCGCTCGCGCTCCTCGGCACGCTCCTTCATATCGAGGATGCGCACCACGCCGGCAAGGTTGATGCCCTCGTCGGTCAGCTGGTTGATGAGCTCCAGGCGCTCGATATCGGCACGCGAATACAGACGCGTATTGCCGCCCGAGCGCTGGGGGTTCACCAGGCCCTTGGACTCGTAGACGCGCAGAGTCTGCGGATGCATGCCGGTCAGCTCGGCCGCCACGCTGATCATGTACAGCGGTTTGTTCCTATTGTCCTCGGCCATGCTACCTGACCCCTTTCCGTCTCGTTATCGTCCATCATAAGCCCGCGGGCACGGCCGTGCGCCACGACCGCCCTAGAACGTCGCCTTGTAACGGTTGACCTTCTCGCGATAATCGCGCGTGTCGGCCTCGCGCAGCCTGGTCATGGCATCGCGCTCATCGTCGGACAGGTTCGAGGGAACCTGCACCTTGATCTCGACGAGCAGCGCACCCGTGCGGCCGCGATGCTTAACGTCGGGCGCACCCATCTCCTTAAAGCGGAACTTCTTGCCCGTCTGGGTGCCAGCGGGCACCTTCAGACGAACCGTCGCGCCGCCGGGCGTGGGCACATCCACCGTGCAGCCGAGCGCCGCCTCGTAGACCGAGATCGGCACCTCCATGGTCACGTCGGCACCCTTGCGCTTAAACAGCGGATGCTCCTCCACATGCGTGGTCACGACCAGGTCGCCGCGCTCGCCTCCGGCAACGCCGTACTCGCCGCGACGCTTGTAACGCAGCTTGCCTCCGTCGACCGCGCCCGCAGGCACCGAGACCGTAATGGTCTGCTGCTCGCCCGTCGAGGGAATGCGGTAGGTAACCTTGTGCGTCACACCGCGGAACGCGTCCTCGGCCGTTACGTCGACGGTCAGCGACAGGTCGCCGCCCTTGCGCGCACGGTTGCGGCCCGCGCCCGCACCGGCAGCGCCCGCGGCCCCGGCAAAGCCCGAGCCCCAATCGCTGCCCCAAGCGCCGTTGCCGCTAAAGATGCTGTCGAAGATATCGCCCCAACCGCTCGCGCCGGCACCGGCGCCGTAGCCACCGCTATACGCGCCGCCCGCGCCCGGCATGCCGCCGAACATGAGCATCTGGTCGTACTCTTTGCGCTTCTTCTCGTCCGAAAGCGTCTCGTAGGCCTCGCTAATCTCCTTAAACTTGGCCTCGTCGCCGCCGGCATCGGGGTGATATTTTTGCGCGAGCTTGCGAAACGCGCTCTTGATCTCTTTGTCGGAGGCGCTCTTGGATACGCCCAGGATGTCATAGAAGGTTTTGCCTGCAGCCATCGTAGCTCCTCTCCTGTTATATCCGCCGTCCCTGCGGACGGCGGCTCATGCTGTCATATGGCACTAGGCCAGAAAGGGCCCCGGGTGTTGCCCCGGGGCCCTTCTCAATTACTCCTCGGTGCTCTCGGCCGTATCGGCCGCGGCATCCTCGGGCGCCGCCTCGGGCTCCGGTGCGGGGCGTTTCTCGCCACCGTAGGTCACCGTCACCATCGCGGAACGCAGGATGCGATCCGCCATGCGGTAGCCCTTCTGGTACACGTCGTTGACGGTCTCGTCGTACTGCGATGCGTCCTCGACACGCCCCACGGCCTGGTGCTCGAGCGGATCGAACGCCTCGCCCTTGGGGTCGATGGGCTCAACGCCCTCGTGCGCAAACACATCGAGCAGCTTGGCATGCACCGCATCAACGCCATCGACGAACTGCTTAAAATCGTCGGAAAGCTCCTGGCTACGGGCATGGTCGATTGCACGCTCGATATCGTCAACCACCGGCAGCAGCGCAGTGACGAGCTTCTCGGTCGCGCGCTCGCGCTCGGCGATGCGCTCGTTGGCAGTGCGGCGACGGAAGTTCTCCCAGTCGGCCTGAAGACGGGCGGTACGCTCGGTGGCGTCCTTTGCCTTGTCCTCGGCGGCCTTCTGGGCCTCTGCCGCAGCATCGAGCTCGCTGCGCACGTCGGCGAGCTCCTTTTGGGCCTGCTCGAACTTGAGCTTAAAGTCGTTATCGGCGGCTTCCTCACCGGCGCGGATAGCAGCTTCCACCATCTCGTCCTCGGTCATCGTCGCCTCCTTGTTGGAATCCTCTACCTGGTTCTCGGCAGCCTCGGCGGCCTCGGCCTCGTTGGCCTCGGTATCGTCGACGGCCTCTACGGGAATCTTCACGTCCTTCTCCTCAGAGTCAACGGGGGCGGTGCCAGCGGCGGCCGCCTCCGTGCGAGCTTTACGGGCGGACATGATTACTTGTCCTCGTCGTCCACAACCTCGTAGTCGGCGTCGACAACGTCATCGTCGGCAGGCTGGGCACCGGCGGCACCGTCGGTCTGCTGCTGAGCGTCGGCGTAGACAACCTGGGCAAGCTCGTAGGCCACGGACTGCAGGGACTCGCCAGCGGCCTTGATGGCCTCGACGTCAGAGCCCTCGAGCGCCTTCTTGGCGTCGGCGATAGCGGCCTCGGCCTTGGACTTCACGTCGGCGGAAACCTTGTCGCCCAGCTCGTTGAGGGTCTGCTCGGTGGAGTAGCACAGGCTATCGGTCTGGTTGCGGACCTCGACCTCTTCCTTCTGCTTCTTGTCCTCCTCGGCATGAGCCTCGGCGTCCTTGACCATACGATCGACTTCGTCGTCGGACAGAGCGGTGGAGCCGGAGATGGTGATCTGCTGCTCCTTGCCGGTACCCTTGTCCTTAGCGGAGACCTTGACGATGCCGTTGGCGTCGATGTCGAAGGTGACCTCGATCTGCGGCACGCCGCGGCGGGCAGCCGGGATACCGGTCAGCTGGAACTTACCGAGCGACTTGTTGTCGCGGGCAAGCTCGCGCTCGCCCTGGAGCACGTTGATCTCGACGCTGGTCTGGTTGTCGGCAGCGGTGGAGTAGACCTCGGTCTTCGAGGTCGGGATCGTGGTGTTGCGGTCGATCATCTTGGTCATGATGCCGCCCATGGTCTCGACGCCCAGCGACAGCGGGGTAACGTCGAGCAGCAGGATGCCCTCGACGTCGCCGGTGAGCACGCCGCCCTGGACGGCAGCGCCGTCGGCAACGACCTCGTCGGGGTTCACGGACATGTTGGGCTGCTTGCCGGTCATGGTCTTAACGAGCTCCTGGACGGCGGGCATACGGGTGGAGCCGCCGACGAGGATGACCTCGGTCAGATCGGAGAGCTTAAGCTTGGCGTCGCGCAGGGCGTTGGTGACAGGCTGCTTGCAGCGCTCGAGCAGGTCGCGGGTGATCTTCTCGAACTCGGCGCGGGTCAGCGTGTAGTTGAGGTGCAGCGGGCCGGACTGGTTCATGGTGATGAACGGCAGGTTGATGGTGGTCTGCTGGGCGGCAGAGAGCTCCTTCTTGGCGTTCTCGGCGGCCTCCTTCAGACGCTGCAGGGCCATGGGGTCCTGACGCAGGTCGACACCGTTCTCCTGCTGGAACTTATCGGCCATCCAGTCGATGACGCGCTGATCCCAGTCGTCGCCGCCCAGGTGGTTGTCGCCCGAGGTGGACAGAACCTCAAACACGCCGTCGGCGAGATCGAGGATGGAGACATCGAAGGTGCCGCCGCCCAGGTCGAAGACCAGGATGCGCTGGTCGGTGCCCTGCTTGTCCAGACCATAGGCAAGAGCGGCAGCGGTCGGCTCGTTGACGATACGCTTGACGTTGAGGCCGGCGATCTTACCGGCATCCTTGGTGGCCTGACGCTGGGCGTCGTTGAAGTAGGCCGGGACGGTGATGACGGCGTCGGTGACGGTCTCGCCCAGATACTTCTCGGCGTCGGCCTTCATCTTTGCGAGCGTCATGGCGCTCACCTGCTCGGCGGTGTAATCCTTGCCCTCGATATCGACGACGGCACGGCCACCCTGGCCCTCCTTGACCTCATACGGCACGGTCTTGATCTCGGAGGTGCACTCGGAGTACTTGCGGCCCATGAAGCGCTTGATGGAGAACACGGTGTTCTTGGGGTTGGTGACAGCCTGGTTCTTAGCGGCCTTACCCACGACGCGGTCGCCGTCAGCACGGAAGCCAACAACGGACGGGGTGGTGCGGTCGCCCTCGGCGTTCACGATAATGGTCGGAGAACCGCCCTCGAGGACGGCCATAGCGGAGTTAGTAGTACCAAGGTCGATACCAAGAATCTTACTCATTAGAAATTCCCTCTCTCTTTTGCGTTCGCGCCGCGTCGGCGGACTGCCGCGCGACGCTTCGGCTTGTCTTTCAGGATGTAGTGTATCCCCTTATGGGCCGGAATATACAAAATCTAAGTCAATTCATATAAGATTTTTTATCTCCAAGAGTTTAGGTTCGCGAAAGCGCAGGTAGATGGACTGTTGCAGTTCTCAGCAAATCTATTGAGATCTATGTAGAGTTGACTGAGGTTTGGGCTTGAAGCTGCGCCGGGGAAAGCGCGACCCGCTTTGAGCGCCGATTCCGGGTCGTGTTTTCCGCAAGCGCGCTCAATCGCCCAATATTTCAAGTCACCTTTAGCTAACATTTGCGCAGCTCAACGGCCCCACCTGCGTGTTTTTTAGTAAGCCGCGGCATACTCGGCGAACGGTATGAAGATGCCGGTCAGAGGGTATTGCAAACGGTCGCTCCCGTGGTATGTTTTTGCCCGAATCAAACCGACGCGCATCGCCTGTAGCGTCGGTCAACAGAGAGGAAACTACCATGGCTCATCCCGTAATTGATGCCGACGAGTGCATCGCTTGTGGCGTTTGCGTCGACTCCTGCCCCGCCGGCGTTCTGGAGCTCCAGGACGTCGCTACCGTTGCTGACGAGGATTCCTGCGTCGCCTGTGGCGCTTGCCAGGACGCTTGCCCCGCCGGCGCGATCACCGAGATCGTCGAGGAGTAACAACTCCCCCACTTGCACACTCACAAGTACACCGTGCACAAAAAGGAGGCCTCCGCATCGCCGCGGAGGCCTCCTTTTGCATTCGTCGTTACTAGGACAGGTCGTCTTCGTAGGGCATTAGGTCCGCCAAGTAGCCTTTCTCCTTGAGCATGGTCTCGATCTCGTCGAGAGTCTGCTCGTCTTCTGCCGCAATACGGTGGAAGTGATAGCCGCTGGTTACCGTTAGCAGCGGAAAGCTCTTGCCGCTCTCGATATCGTGCAGGTAGCGCTCAACATCGCGACGATTGCGGATGTCCAGGTCGGCCGTGATCTTGCCGTATACGCGGTGATTGACGATTACGTTGAGCACGGCGCCGCCCGCGTCGACGATGCTCGTGAGCTCATCGCCCGCCTGCTCCACGCCGTGGCGAACCTTGACCAGACGCGTGGGCACGGCGGGGCTGCTGGGGGCCTCCTGTAGTACATAGCCGCGATTGGTGGCGACGATATCGTGCCCGTCGGCGCGCAGCAGGGCGATGTCCTGCACCACGACCTGACGGCTCACACCCACCTCGCGGGCAAGCGCACTGCCCGAGACGGGATCTTTGGCTCCCTCGAGCACGGCCATGATGGAACGGCGACGCTCGCGGGCATCCATTATTTACCGTCCAGCAGACGCAGGTGCTTGAGCGAGAGGTCGAGAATCGGCGCAGAGTGCGTCAACGCCCCCGAGCTGATAAAGTCAACGCCCAGGTCGGCGAGCGCGCGGATATTGTTGGCGTCCACGTTGCCCGAGCACTCGGTCTTGGCGCGACCGGCGATAAGCTCAATCGCGGCAGCCATATCGTCGTGCGTCATGTTGTCGAGCATGATGATGTCGGCACCGGCCTCAACGGCCTCGCGCACCATATCCAGGTTCTCGCACTCGATCTCGACCGTCGTGGTAAAGGACGCATGGGCACGCGCCATCTCGATCGCGCGCGCCACGCCACCGGCGGCGTCGATGTGGTTGTCCTTGAGCATGACAGCCGTCGACAGGTTGTAACGGTGGTTGCTGCCACCGCCGATCTCGACTGCGGCCTTCTCGAAGACACGCATGCCCGGCGTGGTCTTGCGCGTGTCGACGAGCACGGTCTTGGTGCCCTCGAGCGCCGCGGCCATCTGGTGCGTATAGGTGGCGATGCCGCTCATGCGCTGCAGGTAGTTGAGCGCAACGCGCTCGCCCGAAAGCAGCACGCGCGCGTCGCCGCGCACTTGGCCCACATGGTCGCCGGCATGCACTTCGTCGCCATCCGCGACATCGAACAGCACGGAGCTCTGCGGATCCAGCAGCTCAAAGGTGCGGGCGAATACGTCCAGGCCGGCGATGATGCCGTCGGCCTTGGCGATGAGCTCAACGGTAGCGGGGCGCGCCGTGGGGCACACGCTCGCCGTGCTCACGTCCTCAAAGGTGATGTCCTCGCGCAGGGCCTGCAGAATCAGATCATCGACGACGAGCTTCATGGTAATGGGATTCATGGTCTACTCCTCCACGGCCTGCGTGCCGGCGGCACGGGCCAAATCATCGATTGCAAGGGTATCAGCGCTCAGGGCGCGGTGGCGCCCGTCAAGTGCGGGCTCGCCGGCCTGCTCCACGGCCAGCGACTCGCCGGTGCGCATGTACCACGCGGCGCGGCGACCCCAAACCAGGGACTCGAGCAGGCTGTTAGAAGCCAGGCGGTTCTTGCCGTGAACACCGTTGCAGGCCGTCTCGCCCGCGGCGTAGAGCTCGGGCATCGAGGTGCGGCCGTCCTTGTCGACCCATACGCCGCCCATAAAGTAGTGCTGCGTAGGCGTGACGGGAATGGGCTCGTCCAGGATGTCGCGGCCGTCCTCCAGGCAGCGCGCGCGGATATTGGCAAAGTGCCCGGTCACCACGTCGCGCTCGACGGGGGCAAAGCTCAGCCACTCGTGCTCGGTGCCGTCCTGCTTCATCTGCTCGCGGATGGCGGCGGCGACCACGTCGCGCGGCTGCAACTCGTCGGTAAAACGCTCGCCAGCGGCATTGAGCAGAATCGCGCCCTCGCCGCGGCAGCTTTCGCTGATTAGGAACGTGCGGCCCGGCTGCGGCGAGAACAGACCCGTGGGGTGGATCTGCACGTAGTCCAGGTGCTCCATCGTGATGCCGTGCTCCTGCGCGATGTAGCAGGCGTCACCGGTGAGCTGCGGGTAGTTGGTCGAGTGGTCGTACACGCCACCGATACCGCCCGTTGCCCACAGCGTATGGCGGGCATGGATCTTAAACGGCTTACCGGCACGCACGCCCTCGGCGGCATTTGCCAGCTCGTCGGCGGGGCGAGCTGATTCGTCCTCGTCCACGGCGACGGCGACGACGCCGGTGCACACCGTGGCGCCATCGCGCTCGGCAGTCAGGATGTCGGTCATGGCAACGTGTTCGAGAATCTGCACGTTGTCCAGCTTGCGGACAGCCTGGAGCAGCTTGGTCGTAATCTCCTTGCCCGTAATATCGGCATGGAAGGCGATGCGCGGGCGGCTGTGCGCGCCCTCGCGGGTAAAGTCGAGGCTGCCGTCGGCCTTGCGCTCAAAGTCCACGCCCATGGCCAGCAGGTCGTTGATGACCGAACGGCTCGAGCGAATCATGATGTCTACACTCTCGCGGCGGTTCTCGTAATGGCCGGCGTGCATGGTGTCCTCAAAGAAGGCATCGTAGTCAGAACCTTCGGGCAGCACGCAGATGCCGCCCTGCGCGAGCATCGAATCGCACTCATCGACGGCGCCCTTGGAGAGCATGATTACGCGTGTGCTCGTCGGCAGATTAAGAGCCGCATACAGGCCCGCCACGCCGCAACCGGCAATGACGACGTCACACTCCATATCGGGGTATTGTTTGGTTTCCACAGGAATCCTCTCCCTTGTACTGTGGCATAAGGGATGGTCCCTCATGTCACATTGGCTTAGCGTGCCGCGTACTCGAGCATGCGGTCGAGCGTGAGCTTGGCCTGATCGGCGGCCTCGTCCGACACGCCAATCTGCACCTCGCCCTCGCCCGTCTCCAGGCAGTGCACGAGCTTTTCGAGCGTGATGAGATCCATGTTGACGCAGGTGGGCTGAACCGCAGGGAAGTAGAACTTCTTGCCGGTGCCCTGGCAGCGGCGCTCGAGTTCGTAGAGCACGCCGCGGACCGTCACGATGATGAACTCGCTCGCGTCCGACTCCTCGGCGTACTTGATGATGCCGGCGGTGGAGCCGATGTAGTCGGCCTCGGCCAGGACGTCGGCCTTGCACTCGGGGTGCGCCAGCACGAGCGCGTCGGGGTGCGCCTCCTGCGCGTCGACGATCTGCTCGACGGTGATGATGTGATGACGCGGGCAGTAGCCGTTGTTGAGGATGACGTGCTTTTGGGGCACCTGCTCGGCCACAAAGCGGCCCAGGTTTTGGTCGGGAATGAACAAGATGTGCTGCTGCGGCAGCTCGGAGACGATCTTGACGGCGTTAGAGCTGGTAACGCATACGTCACTCCAGCTCTTGATCTCGACCGTCGAGTTGACGTAGCACACCACGGCCAAGTCATCGCCATACTCGGCGCGCGCGGCGTCGACCGTCTCGCGCTTGACCATGTGCGCCATGGGGCAATCCGCGCCCGGCTCGGGCAGTAGCACGGTCTTGGTGGGATTGAGCAGCTTGGCGCTCTCGCCCATAAACTCCACGCCGCATAGCACGATGGTCTGCTGCGGCAGGCTCTTGGCGAGCTTTGCCAGGTAGAAGCTGTCACCGACGTAGTCGGCCACGGCCTGCACCTCGGGCGCCACGTAATAGTGCGCCAGGATCACCGCGTCACGTTGGGTTTTTAGTTGCTGAATGGCCTCGACGAGCTCTGCGGGCACCAGTGCCGCGCGCTCCGTTGCCGTCGTTGCCGATGCCAGGCCGGCCGCAATATCGCGTGCGAGCTCCGATGCATCCATGTTCGCGCTCTGTGCCATCAAGGCCCCTCTCTTTTGGCGAATCTTGGGGCTTTAGTATGACACCTAGGTTTACAGCTGACAAGACAGCTGTAAACCTAGGTGTAAAGTTGAAATAAAGATTCAATCATGTGGCAGGTCCATTTTCGAACTGGCAAGCTGAGGATAGCCGGGCTTTCGATAGCGCAGGAGGCATCTTTCGCCACCGCAACACCGCTTGGCGCGAGCTGCACGCCGTGAGGCGCAAACGGTCCGCACCCCCGCAAGCGGCGCGTGCCCGATGTGGCAAAATCGAACTACTTAAGGGGGCCGAATGCTCAAGATTATTGCCTGCGACGATGATGTCGCTTTTCTAGATAGACTGCACCGGATGATCGACCGTTGGTCGACCGAGACGGGCACGGCGGTCGATGTTGCGCTCGTCACGCGCGGCGAGGACCTGCTGGCCCGCCATGCCGCATCGCGCGCCGACATCATCTTGCTCGATATGATCATGCCGCTCGTCAACGGCATGGACACCGCACGCGAACTGCGCCAGGCCGACACCGCCGTGCGCCTGGTGTTCCTCACCTCGTCGCCCGAGTTCGCGCTGGAATCCTACGAGGTCCGCGCCTTCGACTATCTGCTCAAGCCCGTGACTTACGAACGCCTGGCGCGATTACTCGACGAGCTTTCGAGCATGCGCCCGGCGGCAACCGACGAGCTCGTGATCAAAACTTCCTTTGGCTACCACGCCCTGCGCCTGTCCGACATCGAATATGCCGAGGCGCGCAACAAGCACGTGGTCTTCCACCTGCGCGACGGACGCGATATCGAGGCACTCGAGTCGTTCCGCAGCGTCGAGGACCGCTTGGAGCAAAACGCGGTCTTCTTTAAATGCCACCGCAGCTACCAGGTCAACCTGCGCAATATCGATCACTTTGACCGCACGGACATCGTCATGCGCTCGGGCGCGTGCATCCCGCTTTCGCGCAGCTGCAAGCAGGGATTCCAAGACGCCTACTTTGCGGTGCGCTTTGGGGGCGGGAGACACTGATGGTCTCCTCGGTCGAAATGGTCCTTTGGGCAATCCACCACGCCACGACGCTGCTCTTTGGCGTCTTTGCCTCGGCGGCGCTGTGCGGTGTCGAGATCAACCGGCGTCATGCGCTTGAGCTGCTGGGGGTCGGCGTCGTGACCGGTGCCGCCTTCTCGATCGCCAATGCCGTCGGCGGCGAGCTTTTTGCCCGCCAGGTATATCCACTCGTCGTGCATCTGCCGCTCGTCATCTATTTGTGCGCGCGCTACCGCCTGAGCCCGCTGCTTGCCGTGCTCGGCATTACGAGTGCCTATCTGAGCTGCCAGTTCAGCAATTGGATGGGCATCGCCGCATTTGCCGCAACCGATTCTCAGATCGCGTACTATCTGGCGCGCATCGCGACCACACTCGCCGTCTTTGCCGTCCTGTTGCATTGGGCCGGCGACATCGGTCCACGCTTGGCGATTAAAAGCACCACCGAGCTGGGCATCCTTTTAATCCTGCCGCTCGTCTATTACGTCTTTGACTATGCCACCAACGTCTACACCACGCTGTTCCACTCGGGCTCGGTGGTAACGGTTGAGTTTTTGGCATTTGCGCTCTGTGCCTTCTATCTTATGTTTCTTGCCGTTTACCTGCGCGAATACGAAGAAAAGGAAACCGCCGAGCGAGAGCGCTGGATGCTCGAAACCCGCGACAGCGCCGCCATCAAAGAGCTCGAGGCTTGGCGTCAATCTGGGCGCGAGCTGTCGATTCTTCGCCACGATATGCGCCACTTCCTACGCGGCCTGGCCGCTTTAATTGAGGAGGACCACACCGACGAGGCGCTCAAACGCATCGATGAACTCTGCGAAGCCGGCGATCGCACCGCCGTACGCCGCTTCTGCGCCAACGAGACCGTAAACATCGCGCTTTCGTCATTTAACTCGGATATCAATAGAAACGGCATTACCGCCAACCTGCGCGCCGCCGTACCCGAAACCATCCACGTAGGTGACGCCGACCTGTTTAGCGTGCTCTCAAATGCCTTGGAAAACGCTATCACCGCTGCAAGCGCCGCACCCCAAGGAAAGCGATTCGTCGACTTTGACCTGCGATTAGAGGACGGCCAGCTGCTGCTGTTAGTTTCCAACACGTTTGACCGCGCGCCGCGCATGGTCGACGGCATGCCCGTAGCCGGGCACACCGGACACGGCTTTGGAACCAAGAGCATTAAGCTTGCCGTCGAACGCATGAATGGTAACTGCCAGTTCCGCATTAACGGCGATCGGTTTGAGCTGCGCGCTGTGATGTAGAAGTGCGGCGCCGATCTCGAGGCGTGCCTTGCCCGCCAGGCAATCGCTCGCCGGCGCCAATCCGCTACAGCGGAGCGGTCGCCGGAGTCAGCTGCTTGATATAGGCCCACATGCGCTGCTTAGCGGCCTTGTCGGTGAGTGCCGCCTCAAAGCCGTCGAGCGCGAGCACGCGGCGGCCCTGCACATGGGCGACCAGGCCGGGCTTGAGCATGGCGGTGTCGAAGTCATCGATCGCCACGAGCATATCGGCGTAGGTCTCGCGCATGGCATCGGCCGCGTTGTTGTCGAGCAGTAGCACCGCCTCGGGGTCCAAGGCCTCGAGCGCCTCGCGGAACAGCTCGCACGGCAGAGTCTCGCCCACCGCGACCGCTCCGTCACCCACGCCGGCGACGCTTGCCAGCACGCAAAAATCCTCGGGCGCGTAGCCGATGGCCCCAAGCGCCTTGCGCAACGCCGCGCCATCCGGGCCGGCGGCAAGCTCGCCACCCGAACGCTCGGCCTCGTCCAAATCGCCTTTGACCAGCACGATCGGCGAGCACGCGTTGCCCACGATGCGCACGCCACGGACCGCAAGCGATGTGAGCTCCTGCTCGGCCGCCTGGGCGATGGCTTCTTTTTTCTGGCTTTGTGACGTGGACATGCGCTCTCCAATCGTTTGCGTGCCCACCATTATATAAAAGAGCCGCCTGCGAGTGGTTGCTTTGCGGGCGGCTGGGTATAAGCACGGTCGTACTGAGTTTTACGCGGCTGAGCCGCGTCACATTATGGAGGTCACCATGGCTGACATTAAGCGGATTACCCCCGAGAACTTCGATTCCATCGTTAACGGCAGCCTGCCCGTGCTGGTCGATTTTTGGGCACCGTGGTGCGGGCCCTGCCGATCGCTCTCGCCCATCGTTGACGAGGTTGCCGATGAGCTGGCGGGCAAGCTTGCCGTTGCCAAATGCAACGTCGATGACAACCAGGACCTGGCCATGAAGTATGGCGTCATGAGCATCCCCACGCTGATTGTGTTTAAGAACGGCGAAGAGATTGACCGCTCGGTTGGCGCTCTGCCCAAGGCGAGGCTGCAGGCGCTGCTGGAGAAGCATCTGTAATACGCTTGTTACTTACCCGCCGTCCATGAGCGGTTTTGCACCGCTCGCCGGACTGCCGGGTGCGGCGCGTGCGACCACGGATAGTATGGTAGTTACAAACAGCCCCCAGTGAACGGGTGCGAGTCGCACAGACTCGCACCCGTTTTCTTATGCAGCTGCGCACAGAGTGGGCGTAGTAAAATCTGAACCACTGAACTGCCCCATACAAAAGGAGATTTCCCATGCATGACGTTGGAATGAACATGAGCCAGCTTGCCATGAGCGTCAAGCAGGTCGACGACACCATCGAGCTCGCTCACGAGTGGAGCCATCAGCTGCTGCATGCGACCGAGAATTTTGACATGGAGCGCATCGGCGCCAAGCTCGAGGCAGCCATGGCCGCGCTGCACGAGGCCCACGACGCACTCGAGGGCTACGAGGAAGCCATCGAGGCCGACCACAACTCCGTCGGCTCCGTGAAGCTGGTGTAACGTGGCCGAACACGAGCACGGCTGCGGATACGAGCACGAGCATCCGCACGGGGCGGACGGTGACGCGGGCTGCCACTGTAGTGGCTCCGGCTCCGAGCTGGTCCGTTTTTCGGTTACCGCACCGGACGACCTGCTGCGTCGTTTTGACGAACAGATCGCGCGCCGCGGCGACGTGGCCAACCGCTCCGAGGCCGTGCGCGACCTGATTCGCGCCTCGATCGCCAAGGAGCAGATGCGCACGCCCGACGAGCATGTTATCGGGTCGCTCACCATGATCTACGACCACCATACCGGCGACCTGACGCGCCGTCTGGACGAAGTGCAGCACGACTACACCGACGAGATCGTATCGACCATGCACGTGCATCTGGATCACCACAACTGCTTGGAGATTCTGGCGCTCAAGGGTCGCGGCGAGCGCGTCTACGAACTAGCCGACCGTCTGCTGGGCCTGCGCGGCGTTAAGCACGGCGAGCTCACGTGCGCCGCCACCAAGCAGAGCCTGGGGCTGTAGCGCACCTGTCCCTATTTGGTCGGTTTTGATGAGGGGTGTCGCATGCGGCATGTGCATATTCATGTAACGGGCATTGTGCAGGGCGTTGGCATGCGGCCGTTTGTGTATCGCGAGGCCATGGCGCATGGCATTTGCGGATGGGTGCTCAACGCGGGCGACGGCGTGCATATCGAAGCGCATGCTCTGGCCGGTGCGCTCGATGCTTTTGTTGCCGCGCTTTCTGAGCATGCGCCTGCGGCAGCCCGCGTAGAGCATGTCGAGGTTGTGGACCTGGCAGCCAACGGTTGGGATGCCGCCAATGAAGAGGGTTTTCGCATCGTAGCATCGCAGGACCAGACCGCGCACACGACGCTCGTCTCGCCCGATATCGCCACCTGCGACGATTGCCTGCGCGAGCTGTTCGATCCCGCCGACCGACGCTATCACTACCCCTTTATCAACTGCACTAACTGCGGCCCACGCTTTACCATCATCCGATCGCTGCCTTATGACCGAGCGGCTACCTCGATGGACCGTTTTCCCATGTGCCCTGAGTGTGCCGCGGAGTATGCCAATCCGCTCGACCGTCGCTTTCACGCGCAGCCCGATGCCTGCTTTGATTGCGGGCCGCATATCATGTGGCGCGAAGCGAGCGTGGGCGATGAGCCGGGCGAAGCCGCCGCGCCGCTGGCCGTCGGCACCACGCGCGAGACCAGCGACGCCATTATCGACCGCTGCGTTGAGCTGCTGGCCGTTGGTGGCATCGTCGCCATCAAGGGCCTGGGCGGATTCCATCTATCCTGTGACGCCTCCAACGAGCAGGCGGTAGCCGAGCTTCGCCGCCGTAAACGCCGCAGCAACAAGCCACTTGCCGTTATGGTGCGCAGCCTTGCCGACGTTGAACGCCTGTGCCATATCAGCGACGTTGAGCGCGGCTTGCTGGCCGGCAGCATTCGCCCCATTGTGCTGCTGCGCCGACGTGCTGTTTGCGAGAGCGGCGATTCCCCCGACGCCCTCGCGCTCGCGCCGTCCGTCGCGCACGACCTTCCCGAGCTCGGTGTTATGCTCCCCTACACCCCGCTTCAGCATCTGTTGCTTGCCGCGGCAGAAGCCTGCGGTATGCACGCGCTCGTCATGACCAGCGGAAACCTGAGCGAAGAACCCATCGAGACCGACGACGACCTTGCCTGGGAACACCTCGTTGCCGCCGGCATCGCCGACGCGTTGCTCGGCAACGACCGCGCAATTCTGTCGCGCTACGACGACTCTGTGGTACGCGTGGTCGACGGCGCCGTTATGCCCGTGCGGCGCGCTCGCGGATATGCACCCCAGCCGCTGCCGTTGCCGGCGCTCGACGGCACTCCGTCCTGCGTGCTCGCCTGTGGGCCACAACAAAAGGCCACGATTGCGCTCACACGTGAGGGGGCGAACGGCGAGGCAACCTGTTTTGTGTCGCAGCATATCGGCGATGTTGAAAACGGCGGGACCTTCGATGCCTGGAACGCCGCGCGCACGCGCTTGGAAGATCTCTTTGACTTGGCGCCCGCCGCCTTAGCCTGCGATGTACATCCCAGCTATCTATCGAGCCAGTGGGCGCGCGAGCAGGCGCGAAAATGCAATCTGCCGCTCGTCGAGGTGCAGCACCATCATGCGCATATCGCGAGCGTAATGGCCGAGGCTATCGCCGCGGGCCAGCTTACAACCGACGAGCGCGTCCTTGGCATCGCCTTTGACGGCACCGGCGCCGGTACCGATGGGACCATTTGGGGCGGCGAGTTTCTTGTTGCCGGCCTTGGCGGCTTTGAGCGCGCCGCGCATTTGCGCACCTGGGCGCTCCCCGGCGGGGCGGCCTCCGTGCGCGACGCCCGCCGCAACGCCTTTGCCCTGCTCAGTGAGCTCGGCCTGCTCGAGCACCCAGGCGCCGCTCGGCTTTTGGACAGCCTCGACGAGCAAACGCGCAGCGTGACGGCCACCATGATCGAGCGCGGCATCAACAGCCCGCGTACCAGCAGCATGGGTCGCTTGTTTGATGCCTCAGCCGCGATCCTGGGCATTTGCGGCCAGGCAACCTACGAGGGCGAACCCGCCATCGAGCTTGAAGCCGCCGCCTGGCGCGCGCTCGGCGGTAAGACCGTTCGTCTCGGCGGCAATCATACAGGCGTATTCACGTCTGCCGATGACTCCCCCATCTTGGACCCCCAACCACTCATCGAAGCTCTTATGAATGGAATCGAGGCAGGCGCGCCGGCCGATAGGCTCGCCCTCGAGTTTCACATCGCCATCGCACGCTCTTCGGCACGAATCGCACGCGAAATCTGCGCGCGCGAAGGCCTCGATACCGTCGCGCTCTCGGGCGGTGTGTTCATGAACCGGCTTTTGCTTCAGCTCCTTACCCACGAACTCAAAGACGCCGGTCTTGCCGTCTTGGTCCCCCACGCCGTGCCCGTCAACGACGGCTGCATCGCCTACGGTCAGGCCACCATCGCTCGCGCTCGCCTCGCGCAGACAGCATCGCGATAGGCTGTTTTGCCAGCCTGCGCGCCGCCGTCTCACAGGTGTAACGCGTTTGCTCGTGACTCCCGCGAGCGCTACCATCAACTGATGGGTAATTAGGCGCCTATCCAGCGCAAAACGTATAAAAGGGGAACATTATGTGCCTTGCCGTTCCCGGTAAAGTGGTCAAACGCGACGACGACCTTAAGGCGACCGTCGACATGATGGGCATCGAGCGCCCCGTTTCGCTGCGCCTCGTGCCGACGGCACAGGTAGGCGACTATATTCTCGTGCACGCCGGCTTTGGCATTCAGATTGTCGACGAGCAGGAAGCCCAAGAGACACTCGAACTCGTCAATACCATGACCGAGCTGGCCGAAGAGGACCAGCTCGCCACCAACCCGGCGGAGGCATACTAGTGGCGGCCGGACAGCCGGCTCGCTCCGGTATCGACTTTTCGGCATTCCGCGATCCCAAGCTGGCTCGCGAGCTCATCGAGCGCATCCGTGAACTCGTCGGCGATCGCGCCATCAACCTTATGGAAGTCTGCGGCACGCACACCGTGAGCATCGGTCGCTATGGCTTTCGCTCCATTATGCCTGCCGGGCTCAAACTGCTGAGCGGTCCGGGTTGCCCCGTCTGTGTTACCGCCAACCGCGATATCGACCATGCAATCGCGCTCGCCAAGATGTACGGCGCCATCATCACCACCTTTGGCGACATGATGCGCGTGCCCGGGTCGTCTACCTCGCTCGCCGCGCAAAAGGCGGCGGGGCGCGATATTCGCATTGTGTACTCCCCGCTCGATGCACTCGATATCGCCGAACACAACCCCGATCGCCCGGTCATCTTTATGGGCGTCGGCTTTGAGACCACGACGCCTGCCATCGCCGCCGCCATCCTGGAGGCAGACGCGCGCGGGCTGCAGAACTTCTCGGTCTACTGTGCCCATAAGACCACGCCGCCGGTGCTGCGCGCCATCGCCAACGATCCCGAGACCACTATCGACGGCTTTATCCTGCCGGGCCACGTCGCCACCATCACGGGCCTGGCGCCCTTTAGCTTTTTGGTCGACGAGTTCAATACCCCGGGTGTGGTCACCGGGTTTGAGCCGGTCGATATCCTGCAAGGTATCTGCATGCTGGTCCAGATGGTTGTCGAGAAAAGGCCGGCGATCGACAACGCCTACCGCCGTGGCGTCAACGCAGACGGCAACCCCGTGGCGCGCCAGCTGGTCAAGCAGGTGTTTGAGCCATGCGACACCACGTGGCGCGGGCTGGGGCCGATTACCAACTCGGGCCTTTCCATCCGCCCCGAGTTCTCGCGCTTTGATGCCCGCACTCGCTTTGACGTGCCCGTTGAGACGACGGTCGAGCCGCGTGGGTGCCGCTGCGGCGACGTGCTGCGCGGGGCCATTACGCCGAGCGACTGCCCTCTGTTCGGCCACGCTTGTACACCCGAGCATCCCGTCGGCCCCTGCATGGTGAGTTCCGAGGGCAGCTGTGCAGCATATTTCCGCTACCGAGGCTAATGGGTTCCGCCGCTCTAACGAACGGCGGGCCGGTCGACGCTACACCTCACCCATATAATTCCGTCCTCGATTGGAGTTTTCGATATGTCCCGTACTGCCACCGATAGCACCGTCCTGTTGGGCCACGGCTCCGGCGGGCAGATGATGAAGCGCATCATCGACGAAGTCTTTTTGGATGCCTTTGGCTCGCCCGAGCTGCTCGAGGGCAACGACGCCGGCGTCGCCGCGCTGCCCGCGAGCGGGCGCATCGCCATGTCGACCGACAGCTTTGTGGTCTCGCCGCAGTTCTTCCCCGGTGGCAACATCGGCCGCCTCGCCGTGTGCGGAACCGTCAACGACGTCGCGACCTCGGGCGCCAATGTGCGCTATCTATCGTGCGGTTTTATCCTCGAAGAGGGCTACCCCATGGACAAGCTGCGTCAGATCGTGCAGACCATGGCCGAGACGGCGCGCGAGGCGGGCGTGGCGATCATCACCGGCGACACCAAGGTGGTCGAGCGCGGCGGGGCCGACGGCGTCTACATCAATACCGCCGGCGTGGGCGAGGTGCCCGAGGGCGTGGCGCTCAGCGGCGCCAACTGCCAGCCTGGCGATATCATCCTGGTGTCGGGTACACTCGGCGACCACGGCATCGCCATCATGAGCCAACGCGAGGGCCTGGCGTTTTCGAGCACCATCGAAAGCGATGCCGCGCCGCTCAACCACCTGATAGCCGACGTTCTGGCCGCAGCCCCCGGCACGCGCTGTTTCCGCGACCCCACGCGCGGCGGCCTTGCATCCACACTCAATGAGTTTGCGCAGGCCAGCGGCGTTGCGATGGAGGTCGATGAGGACGCCGTGCCCGTGCGTCCCGATGTGCAGGCGGCTTGCGAGATGCTCGGCTATGACGTGCTGCAGGTGGCAAACGAGGGCAAGATGGTCGCCGTGGTGCCGGCCGAGCAGGCCGATGCGGCTCTAGCCGCCATGCGTTCCGCCCGCTACGGCGAGAACGCCGCGATTATCGGCCGCGTGCTGCCGCTTGGGTCGGACGCTCGACCCGCCGTGCGCGTACGCACCGGCTGGGGCTCGACCCGTATCCTCGACATGCTCGTGGGAGAACAGCTGCCAAGGATTTGCTAGCGGCAAAGGCTCGCAGCTGGCGCAGCGCGGTTCAAGACCGGCAAAGATATTCAGATTCCAAACGCGCCCGATACGCAGGCCCAGTATCATGGAGTGCGTTTTATTACCCAAACGGCAGGAGCACCCATGGCGGCAGCGTTTTCCCATGTGATTTTTGACCTTGACGGCACCATCCTCAACACGCTCGAGGACCTGGCAGCCACCGGTAACCATACCTGCGAGATGCACGGTTGGCCCACGTTTGCCGTTGACGAATACCGCTATAAGGTGGGAAACGGCATGCTCAAGCTGGTCGAGCGCTTTATGCCCGCCGAGTATGCGGGCGACGGCCGTATGTTTGAGCAGACGCTTGCCGAGTTTAGGGCTTATTACGGCGAGCACAAGGAAGACCACACCGCACCGTACGCCGGCACGATCGAGATGCTCGACCGCCTGCGTGCCGCGGGCGTGCAGCTTGCCGTGCTCACCAACAAGGACCACGTCTCGGCGGCTCCGCTTATCGAGAAGTACTTTGGTTCCGAGCGCTTTGCGCTGGTGCAGGGCCGCGTCGATGCGTTTCCTCCCAAGCCCGAGGCACCTGTTACGCTGCATGTGATGAAAGAGCTAGGCGCCGACCCGGCAACCACACTCTATGTAGGCGATTCCAATGTCGATGTTTTGACCGGTCACAACGCTGGCCTTAAGAGTGCGGGCGTCAGCTGGGGCTTCCGCGGCCGCGCAGAGCTGGAAGCCGCTGGCGCCGACTACGTGGTGGACACCCAGGACGAGCTCGCAGCGCTGATCCTGGGCGAGTAAACGCTCATCCCTCCCACGGGTAGCTAATGTGGGACGGGGCTCTTTTAGCTGCCCCCCCCTGCACCAAAGGAATGTCCCCGACTGCCGGCAGAAAAGGAACGTCCCCAACTGCCATCTTCGGCAGCGATGGCAACGCCACAGGTACAAGTGCCACCTAAGCCAGCCAAGGAAACGCCGTTGTTTTGGCACCGACAGACACTATGACCCAATCCGAGGGCACTGAAAAGATAGGAGCCCCCGCTCGTGACCGCGGGTCGGGGCTGCGACAATGATGTTGAAGTGCCATAGGCGCAGCCGCGCCGCAACGAGGTTGGGAGGCTCCCATGCCAAAGTATTCTACCGCGTTCGGGATGGACGTCCACCTGAGGTCGACCACCGTCTGCGCCCTCGACGCGGACACCGGCGAGGCCGTGACGAGGAGGTTCCCCGGCAACCCCTGGGGCGAGATCGCCGGGTGGACGGATGGGTTCCCCGGGCCGTCGCTCGCGGCCTACGAGAGCGGCTACCTCGGCTTCGCCCCGCAAAGGGAGCTCGCCGGGCTCGGCGTCGAGTGCGTCGTCGCCGCGGTCTCGAAGATCCCCAGGTCGGCCGCCGACTCGGCCTCCAAGAACGACAGGAACGACGCCGCCAGGATGGCAAAGGCGATACTCGCCCACGACATCTCCCCCGTATGGGTCCCCTCCCCCGAGGTCGAAGGCATCAGGGACCTCGCCGGCGCCTACGACGGGGCGACCGCGCGCCTGGCGACCGCCAAGCAGCGGCTGCTCGCCTTCCTCGCAAAGCGGGGGTTCGTCTACGGCGGCACCACGCCCGCCGGCAACCCGAGGAAGTACTGGACCTACGACTTCCTGAGGTGGCTCGACAAGGTCAGGCCGGAGGACGATGGCGGGGCTCGGACGCTCGCCGCCCTGAGGAACGAGGTCGAGGCCGCGGCGGAGGCCCGGGCGGACCTGCTCTCCGAGTACAGGGCCGCCGTGGATGCCAGCCCGATCGCCGCGGAGGTGGCCGCCCTCCAGTCGATCAAGGGCTGCGCCTTCGCGCTGGCCGCGGCCTTCTCGGCCGAGGTCGGCGACTTCGCGAGGTTCCGTTCCGGAAGGCAGGTCACGGCCTATTTCGGCCTCGCGCCGAGTCAGAGGTCGAGTGGCGACTCCGTGCGGCTCGGAGGCATCAGCGGTGCGGGCAACGCGCTCGTGAGGAAGCTGGCCGTTGGGGGCTCATGGTGCTACGCCGCGGCACGGCACCAGCCGAAGCTCATGCCGAGGGACACGGGCGTGCCCCTCGAGATAAGGATGCACGGGAGGAAGGGGTCCGAGCGGCTCCTGCGGCGGCGCGAGGAGATGCTCGCCCGCGGCATGCCCGCGGCGAAGGCCAACGCGGCCACCGCGGCCGAGCTCGTGAGGTGGCTCTGGGCCCTCGGCATGATGTGCCGGGAGGGCGCGGAATAGACATGGCCCCCGTCCCGGCGAGCCGGGCGGCCTTCGGGGATACCCCCTATTTCGCTGTGCGCGCGGAGCCCTCCGCATGCGCCTCGACAGACTTGGGGAACCCCGCCGAAGGAATGGAGTGCGGGCCGACAGAACGGTATCCGCGGATATGAGACTGAGCCGAAGGCGTCGATGACATGCCGGGGGCGGACCGGGACGGGTTAACGGCAGGCCCCGCCGACCGATTGCAAGCGGTCGGCGGGGCCATTGTGGCTCTTGACAGCGGATTGGGTCATATGAGCGAAAACCCGCCAGAGCGAGCAAGGTGCCTTGAAACGAGGCGGCATTGACCTTCTGGTCATGCCGCCGAAGTTGAAAGGCAGATTGCCGCCCTGGCGGGCTTGCAGCGTCGAGCAGTTACGGCGTTTGGTAAAACGCCGTAACAAACTACCGCGTAACTCCCCTAGCTCAGCATTGCATCCATCATCTCGGAGTTGACGGAGTCGTCGGCAGACCACTCGCCGTCGTCGTTGCAGGTGTACTTGAAGATAACCGTGGTCTTCCTGGGCTCGGTGGCCTTGGTCACATCGACCATAACCTGACCTGCCATCTTGTACAGCTCGTCATCGGAAGGAACCGTATCAAGCGCGGCAACCTTCTCCTGATACTGGGTGGAGAAGTCCTCGACAATCTTGTTCATGGACTTGCAGGTGATGGAGACCTCGGCGGTCGCGACACCCTTGTCCTCGTCGACCGTCACGTCGCCGATCTCGTAGTCAAAGCCTTCGAGATAGGTCTTGGCATACTCCTTGGGATCGATACCCAGCTGCTCGAACTCGTCGCCCGAAGCCTCCTCCAGACCAGAAAGGAACTCGTCGCCACCGTTCTTGACCTCGTCAAACTGAGTCGTAAGATCCTCGGTGATGAGTTCCTCGATCGAAGGGCCTCCACAACCGGAAAGCACGACCACGCATGCAACCAAAACGGCCATGAGGGGCGCAAGCAGCAGCTTCTTTTTCATGTTGTTCCTCCCAATGAGCGGCACCGCGCTTCCCAGACACGGCGCACGTTGTAATAAGGTAAGCCCATAGTATCCACTTATGAACACCCTCGGCAGTACGAAGGCGCGGTCGGTTCGTTTTAGTATCCGAACGGTCTGTAGACTTGCCCAACGTACAATAAACGCGTGCACCCGGTCTAATAAAAAGGGTGGCCGGACAATCCAACCACCCTAAAACATCCTCTGGACGTTACAGCTTACTTGCGGACGACCTTGACGATGGCATCGCCGGCGGCGACGGCGGACTCAGCCTCAACGGCGAGCTCGACATCGGCAAACTCGGCGGTGTTGGACACAGCCACGACGACGCAGTCCTTGTAACCGGCAGCGGCGATCTTGGCGCGGTCGATCTTGAGTATGGGCTGGCCAGCCTTCACGACGTCGTCGGCCTTGACGAAGCCCTCGAAGCCGTCGCCGTTCATGTTGACGGTATCGACACCGACGTGCACCAGAACCTCGATGCCGCTATCGGACTGCAGGCCCACGGCGTGACCCATGGTGACGGTCACCTTGCCGTCGCAGGGAGCGTAGACCAGGTCGTCCTCGGGCCACACGGCGCAGCCCTTGCCCAGGACCTCGCCGCCAAAGACGGGATCGGGCACGTCGGCCATCTTGATGACCTTGCCCTTGACAGGCGAGCACAGCACGTCGGCGCCGGCAGAAGCAGAGATGGAGGCCGGAGCAGCAGCAGCCGCGGGCTCAGCCTTCTTCTTGAACATGTCAAACAGACCCATACGTTTTCTCCTCTTGATTAAGCGCAACGTTATGCGCATACCTATGGTGATTATAGTGCCAAATGGTTCAAATGCTAAGGTGGGGACTCGAATCGCGAGCCCATCCCAACGCTTTTCCCCGGTGGCACTCATATTGTCGATTAATCCAGGCCCTCGGCACCGTTGGACTTGATGATCTTCTGGTAGGCGTAGAAGCTGTCCTTGCGGCGGCGCTCGTAGGTGCCGGTGCCGTCGTCGTACTTATCGACGTGAATGAAGCCGTAGCGCTTGCGCATCTCGCCGGTGCCGGCGGAAACCAGGTCGATGGGGCCCCACCAGGTGTAGGCAATCAGGTCGACGCCGTCGGCAATGGCCTCGCCCATGGCCTTGACGTGGCTCTGCAAGTAGGCGATACGATACGGGTCGTGGATGGAGCCGTCCTCCTCGACCTCGTCGTAGGCGCCCATGCCGTTCTCGACCACCATCAGCGGAATCTCGTAGCGGGCGTAAATCTCGTTGAGGGCGATGCGCAGGCCCAGCGGATCGATCTGCCAGCCCCAATCGGTGGACTCCAGATAGGGGTTCTTGCCGCCAAAGGTCATGTTGCCCTCGGTCATCTCGTGATCCTTGTGGGTGCCCACGGTGCCGGACATGTAGTAGCTAAAGGTGTAGAAATCGACCTTGCCGTCGGCGATATCCTGCAGGTCGCCGTCCTCCATTGCGAGCTCGACGTCGTTCTCGGCCCAGAAGCGCTTGGCATAGAACGGATACTTGCCGCGCACCTGCACGTCGGAGCAGTACCAGTTCATGGAGTTCATCTGCTGCTGCGTGGCGAACACGTCGACCGGATCGCACGTGGCGGCGTAGGAGAGGATAAAGCAGTCCATGTTGCCCATCTTGAACTGCGGGTAGTGCTCGTGGGCGTAGCGCACGACGCGGCCGCTGGCGACAAACTGGTGATGCAGGGCCTGGAAGCGCTGCTGAGCGGTGGTCTTGATGGCGCTTGCCGGGCCCTCGAAGCCCTGGATCAGGCCGGTCTCCATCATGGCGCCCATGTCCATGGTGCCGCAGTTGATCTCGTTAAAGGTCAGCCAGAACTTGACCTTGTCCTGGTAGCGGTCGAAGACGGTCTGGCAATACTTCTCAAAGAAGCCGATGAGCTCGCGGCTTGCCCAGCCGTTGTACTTCTCGACCAGGTGATAGGGCATCTCGTAGTGCGAAAGCGTCACGAGCGGCTCGATGTTGTGGGCGCGCAGGCAGTCGAAGACGCGGTCGTAGAAGGCGAGGCCGGCCTCGTTGGGCTCGGCATCGTCGCCGTTGGGGAAGATGCGGCTCCAGGAGATGGACATGCGGAACATGTTGAAGCCCATCTCGGCGAACAGCGCGATGTCCTCCTCGTAGTGATGGTAGAAATCGATGCCGTCATGGTTGGGATAGAAGCGGTTGGGGTCGATATCGATCGTGATCTGACGCGGCTCCTTGTAGCTGCCGCCCAGGAAGTGGTCGTCGACGGAAGCGCCGCGGCCGTCCACGTTCCAAGCGCCCTCAAACTGGTTAGCGGCGGTGGCGCCACCCCAATAGAAACCCTCGGGGAACTTGATGTTTGCCATGAGCATCTCCTTTGCATCGTGGGTCGATAATCCGAGTATCGCCCACGCGGGAAACATGCGGAGGCGGGGGCGCCAAACCCGATACTTCTTTTCGCAGCGGCACCCCGCCGCCTGCCCGCCCCTGACACTTCCTGACACCTGCCAAAAAGGGACAGGTTTATTTTGGTCGGTTTTATCTGGGAAAACGCTGACGATAGGCAGCCGGCGTGCAGCCATAGCGCTCGGCAAACTTTTTGTAGAAGAAGCTCATGTTGGCATAGCCCGCCTCGCGCGCAGCCGCCTCTGCCGTGGCACCGGCGTCGAGCAGTGCCGCTGCGCGCGCCAGGCGGCCCTCCTGCACGAGCTGCATGAATGTGCGGCCTGTCTGACGCTTGAGTAGGGCGCTTGCGTAGTTGGGGCTCAGGTGCAGATGGCGGGCGAGGTCGTCGAGCGCGCAATCGCAGGCGTGACGCTCGATATAGCCCATAGCAGCCGCGACCTGCGCCGATGGCAGCGCGGGCGCGTCCGACCGCAGAAGACCGGCCTCGTAGCTTTGCATGAGCTCGACCAACAGCAGCTCAAACAGCCTCGAGACAATCTGGGGGCTCGCTGGCGTGGGGTCCAGACGCTCGCACAGCATCTCCTGCATGTAGCGGCGCACGCGACGGCTGCCGCCCGTATGGAAATGCACGTGTCCGCGGTGGTCCGTTTCGTCCGTGAGGGCGTTGAGCAGGAACCGCGAGACAGCGCTTGTGGGCGAAAGACTTTGCTCCAGGCTGCGGCTGAGCATTGGCCGCGAGATGATGACACTCAGCATAATGTCGTGCTCGCCGAGCTCGCCTACGGCATGCGGGCAGGCGACATCGAGCAGGAGGACCTCGTTTTGAGCGAGCATGAGCGGCGCGCCGTTGACGATCTGCGGCGCTCGTCCTCGATAGATATAGCTGATTTCGACATAATCGTGGACATGTTCCGGCACGGGATTGAAGCGCGAGTTGCGAACAATCGATAGACCATCGGGCATGCCTTCTTGTCGTAGGGCGAGCGCTGGGTTGCCGATTTTACGGATATGCCGACCATCGACATCTGCTTGATTACCTTGACCGAGCGCATCGCTCCAGTCGTAATGGGCGCCCGCGCGATAGGCTCGCTCACTGTTGGTCAGCTCGAGCAGAAGGTTGTCCAGCCGTGCGATATCCATTACATCACCATCGTTGATTCGGTCATATTCTGCCGTGGTTTTGATATTAGCAGGGCGGCGCACTCGGCGTACCCTAACTTCAATGGATTTGAAAGGCTGGTTTTGGAGGAGCGTATATGGCGGCGTATTTTGAGCAGGTGCTTGGCGGCACCTACGACAACCATGTGCTTCCGTTCTTGTGGCTTAAGGGCGAGGCGCGCGAGACGATCACCGAGTATCTGGAGCAGATCGCTGGGGCGGACATCCGCGAGGTCTGCCTGGAATCGCGCACGCATCCCGATTTCTGTCGCGACGGCTGGTGGTCTGACCTGCGCTTTATCATCGGCGAGTGCAAGCGCCTGGGGTTAAAGATCTGGCTGCTCGACGACGCCCACTTCCCCACAGGCTATGCCAACGGCGCACTCGAAGGCGATGACGTCGACCCCGCGCTCAAGAAGACCGTACTCAAGCATCGCACGATTACGGTCGTTGGTCCCCAGCCGTCCACGACCATCAAGCTCGGTAATCTCATGGACCCCACCGAGCGCTTTGTGGGCGCGGCGGCTTTTGATGCCGCTGGTGCGCCGCTCGACCTTGCGCTCACTGTTGAGCAAGGAGACGATGGCACACCCGCCCGATTGCGTTTTGACGCCCCCACCGGCATCACCACGATTGAGCTGTACGTCACCAGCCAAAAGACCGGCTTTCGCGATGAGTACATCAACATGGTCGACGCCGCCTCATGCCGCGTGCTGATCGATGCCGTCTACGAGCCCACGTTTGAACACCTGGGCGATGAGTTCGGCAAAACGATCTTGGGCTTCTTTACCGACGAGCCCGGCTTTATGAACGAGAAGGGCACCGCGCCCGACGATGCTTCTACCAGCAGCTTTATCGGGCGAAGCGACTTGGCGCTGCCGTGGTCGGACGAGCTTGCCCGCCGCCTACACGATGCGCTTGGCGAGAATTGGCTTACCAAGTTGCACGGCCTTTGGACGCGCGAGGCAGACGGCGCCCAGGTTCGCCACGCCTATATGGACCTTGCTACGCAGCTCTACCGCAGCTGCTTTGACGAGCAGATTGGCGATTGGTGCCGCGCGCACGGCATTATGCACATTGGCCACGTGATCGAGGACAAGAGTTGCCACACGCGCCTGGGCCAGGGCGCCGGACATTACTTCCGCGCGGTCGCGGGGCAGGACATGGCTGGCGTGGATGTGGTCATCAACCAGCTTGCCCCCGGAATTGACCGCGGGCGCTACAGCTACTTCCACGGCGCATGGAACATGGAGTTCTTTACGTACGCGCTCGCCAAGTTGGGATCTTCGGCAGCGCGCCTCGACCCCAAAAAGCAGGGGCGCTGCATGGCCGAGGTCTTTGGCGCCTTTGGCTGGCACGAGGGCCTGCGCGAGATGAAGTGGATCGCCGACCATATGCTCGTCCGCGGTATTAACTGGTTTACGCCGCACGCGTTTAGCATGGCGCCCTTCCCCGATTGGGACTGCCCGCCGCACTTTTACGCGCACGGCAACAACCCGCAATGGCCGCACTTTGGCCAGCTCATGCGCTATATGAATCGCACGGCGACGCTCCTTTCGGAAGGCGCTGCCGCTCGCCCCGTCGCCATTCTGTACCATGCCGACGCCGAATGGGCCGGCAACGCCATGCCCGTCGAGCGCGTGGCGGCCGAACTCACGCGCGCGCAGATCGACTTTGATTTTGTGCCGGCAGAGGCTTTTGAGAATGAGGAGCGTTACGAGGTTTCGATTGCCGATGGGACGTTTGCCGTTAATGGCTGTCGCTACCAGGCGTTTGTTATGCCCGGGGCTTCGTTTGTCGGCACCGCCGCGGCGGAAGCGGTGAGACGCATGATGGCCGCGGGTGTCACGGTGCTCGCTGCTAACGAAGTGCCCGGCGCTCTTTATAACGCGGATGGCGCAGCCGATCTGGACGGGCTTACGGCGACGCCGCTTGCCGGCGTGGCGGACGTGCTGGCAGCCGCGGGGCTGCAGGCCGTTGTGACCGATACGCCTCAGCCCTGGCTGCGCGCCCTTCGCTACGAGCGTGCAGACGAGACCTATGTGATGCTGGTCAACGAGCATCCGCGTGAAAGTATTTGCTGTACGGTTGCACTTGCTCGAGGCGAGCGCCTTTGCGGCACGCGCCTCGACCTGCTGAACGGCACCGAACCCGTTGCGTTTGATGGCGCGTTGGAGCTGGCGCCCTTCGAGAGCTGCGTTGTTGTTCTGGAGGCAAGCGGCGCAATCGAGCCCGCGGACTGCACCGACACGAGCACACGTGCAACGCTCGCCCTCGACATCAGCCACCCCTGGACCGTCGCCCTCTCCCCTGCCGGCGGCGATGAAACCTTTGGCGAGCCGCAAAAGCTCGAGCACCTGTGCGATCTCACGGCTGAACTGTTCGCCGGCACCTGCGGCACGTTCCGCTATCGCACGTCGTTCGAGCTGACCGACGACCTCGCCCACACCGCCATTGACCTGGGGGATGTCTACGAAGTCGCAACACTCACGCTCGACGGACAAACGCTCGGCACGCGCATCTGCCCGCCCTATCGCTTTGCGACAGGCGCGCTTGCCGCCGGCACGCACGAGCTCACCATCGATGTCATCAACACGCTCGACCATGCGACCTCCGACATCTTCGCCCTCACCGAGCCCGTCGCGCCCAGCGGTGTCCTCGGCCCCGTTACCCTTCTCGGACAAAACCTGCCAAAATAAACCTGTCCCCTTTTGGTCGGCTTAGCGAGCGCGGGAGTTCGAATGGATATCAAACGCAAGATTACCGAGGCGCAGGGCCTAACCCCTACCGAGCAGCAGCTCGGCATCTCGGCCCTTGCCATGGGCGAGGAGATCCGTGGACTCTCCATTAAGGAGTTTGCCGCCCACGCCAATGTTTCGGTCGCGAGCGTGCACCGTTTTTGCAAAAAGCTTGACCTCGAGGGCTTTAAGGACCTCAAGGTCGAGCTTATCCGCCTGGCGACCGAAGCAGGCAACCGCCGCGACGTGGACATCAACTTTCCCTTCGATGCCACGTCCACGCCCGCGCAGGTTATGGAGCGCATGGAAGGGCTCTACCAGACCACGCTGGCCGAGACGCAGGAGCTGCTCGACCCCGCGCAGCTCGACCACGCCGCCAAACTGATCGCGAAGGCACGGCAGGTCGATATCTACACCGGCTCGCACAACCTCTATCCAGCGGGGATGTTCCGCGACCGCCTACTTTCGTCCGGCAAGAGCGCCACATGCTACAGCAGCACCGAGGCCCAGGTGCGCACGGCGCTCGCCTCGGATTCCGGCAATGTGGCGATCGTCATCTCCTACAGCGGCCTTGCACCCAACCTCAAGGAAATCTTGCCGATCCTCAGCAGCCGACATGTTCCCGTCATTGTCATCGGCACACCTTATTGTGCGCGCCTGCACCCCGGCTTTGCCGCCTACCTCACGGTGAGCGACCACGAGAGCATGACGCACCGCATCACGCAGTTCGCCAGCCACATCGCCGTGCAATACGTGCTCGATTCGCTCTACAGCAGCTACTTTGCCAAAGACTACGCCCGCTGCGCCGAGTTCCTAGAGCGCTCATTCCCCTACACCCGCCTGCCGGGCCTCAAGTAACAACGAGCGAGGATTATTGGACACTCAAATAACGAGCGTGGATAATCTCCCGTTTTTGACCTGGATGCAGGCTCAAAGTGGGAGATTGTCCACGCTCATTTTGCGGGTAGTCATTGGGGACGTTCTTGAATGATTAGTCGTTTAAGAACGTCCCCAACGACTACATCAGGAGTGTCCCCAGGTGTCGGCAGAAAAGGAACGTCCCCAAGTGCCGCATCTGGACCAGGACAACGCCGATGTTTTGGTAGCGACAGACACTATGACCCAATCCGAGGGCACTGAAAAGATAGGAGCCCCCGCTCGTGACCGCGGGTCGGGGCTGCGACAATGATGTTGAAGTGCCATAGGCGCAGCCGCGCCGCAACGAGGTTGGGAGGCTCCCATGCCAAAGTATTCTACCGCGTTCGGGATGGACGTCCACCTGAGGTCGACCACCGTCTGCGCCCTCGACGCGGACACCGGCGAGGCCGTGACGAGGAGGTTCCCCGGCAACCCCTGGGGCGAGATCGCCGGGTGGATGGATGGGTTCCCCGGGCCGTCGCTCGCGGCCTACGAGAGCGGCTACCTCGGCTTCGCCCCGCAAAGGGAGCTCGCCGGGCTCGGCGTCGAGTGCGTCGTCGCCGCGGTCTCGAAGATCCCCAGGTCGGCCGCCGACTCGGCCTCCAAGAACGACAGGAACGACGCCGCCAGGATGGCAAAGGCGATACTCGCCCACGACATCTCCCCCGTATGGGTCCCCTCCCCCGAGGTCGAAGGCATCAGGGACCTCGCCGGCGCCTACGACGGGGCGACCGCGCGCCTGGCGACCGCCAAGCAGCGGCTGCTCGCCTTCCTCGCAAAGCGGGGGTTCGTCTACGGCGGCACCACGCCCGCCGGCAACCCGAGGAAGTACTGGACCTACGACTTCCTGAGGTGGCTCGACAAGGTCAGGCCGGAGGACGATGGCGGGGCTCGGACGCTCGCCGCCCTGAGGAACGAGGTCGAGGCCGCGGCGGAGGCCCGGGCGGACCTGCTCTCCGAGTACAGGGCCGCCGTGGATGCCAGCCCGATCGCCGCGGAGGTGGCCGCCCTCCAGTCGATCAAGGGCTGCGCCTTCGCGCTGGCCGCGGCCTTCTCGGCCGAGGTCGGCGACTTCGCGAGGTTCCGTTCCGGAAGGCAGGTCACGGCCTATTTCGGCCTCGCGCCGAGTCAGAGGTCGAGTGGCGACTCCGTGCGGCTCGGAGGCATCAGCGGTGCGGGCAACGCGCTCGTGAGGAAGCTGGCCGTTGGGGGCTCATGGTGCTACGCCGCGGCACGGCACCAGCCGAAGCTCATGCCGAGGGACACGGGCGTGCCCCTCGAGATAAGGATGCACGGGAGGAAGGGGTCCGAGCGGCTCCTGCGGCGGCGCGAGGAGATGCTCGCCCGCGGCATGCCCGCGGCGAAGGCCAACGCGGCCACCGCGGCCGAGCTCGTGAGGTGGCTCTGGGCCCTCGGCATGATGTGCCGGGAGGGCGCGGAATAGACATGGCCCCCGTCCCGGCGAGCCGGGCGGCCTTCGGGGATACCCCCTATTTCGCTGTGCGCGCGGAGCCCTCCGCATGCGCCTCGACAGACTTGGGGAACCCCGCCGAAGGAATGGAGTGCGGGCCGACAGAACGGTATCCGCGGATATGAGACTGAGCCGAAGGCGTCGATGACATGCCGGGGGCGGACCGGGACGGGTTAACGGCAGGCCCCGCCGACCGATTGCAAGCGGTCGGCGGGGCCATTGTGGCTCTTGACAGCGGATTGGGTCATATGAGCGAAAACCCGCCAGAGCGAGCAAGGTGCCTTGAAACGAGGCGGCATTGACCTTCTGGTCATGCCGCCGAAGTTGAAAGGCAGATTGCCGCCCTGGCGGGCTTGCAGCGTCGAGCAGTTACGGCGTTTGGTAAAACCGCGTAACTAACGGACTCCGTACTGCTCGTAGTAGGCGTCAATGGCGGTCTTGAGCTCGTCGTCGATGACAACCTTGCCGTCGATCTCGTGGTTGTAGAGGGTCTCGACGACCTCGGCCATGGAAACGATGCTCGCGACGGGGAAACCGTACTTTGCCTCGATCTCCTTCTGCGCGGTGGTCACGCCGCCCTTGCCGACCTCCATGCGGTTGAGGGACACGATCAAGCCCTTGATTTCAACGTCAGCAGCAGCCTTGACCTTGGGATAGGTCTCGTCGATGGACTTGCCGCTGGTGGTGACGTCCTCGACCATGACCACGCGGTCGCCGTCCTGAGGCTCATAGCCCAGCAGGTTGCCCTTGTCGGCGCCGTGGTCCTTGGCCTCCTTGCGGTCACAGCAGTACTTGACCTCCTTGCCGTACAGCTCGTGGTAGGCAATCGCGGTCACGACGGCCAGGGGAATGCCCTTGTAGGCCGGCCCAAACAGCACGTCAAAGTCGTCGCCAAAGTTATCGTGGATGGCCTGGGCGTAATACTCGCCCAGCTTCTTGAGCTGATAGCCCGTCACGTAAGCGCCGGCATTCATAAAGAACGGGGACTGACGGCCACTCTTGAGCGTAAAGCTGCCGAACTTAAGGACGTCGGACTCGACCATAAACTTGATGAACTCTTGCTTGTAAGCCTCCATGCGGGCTCCTCTCGTAATCGCGTACGTGCCTTCCAGTTTAGCGCAGGCAGGACGTCGTTGCGGGCGCGCTTTGAGGCCGCGGCATTCTGTAAAGGCTTTGTCAAAGGGAATGGTTTTCCGAACAATGGGGGTTGACATATCAAACTCCCTCATCAAGAATACGGGCGGATTGAAACGGGTACGAGATGCCCAAAGCGCGCTGCGCCCGGCCTTAAGGAGGTGTGCCATGGAAGGCAGTCCTAGTCGAAAAACCTGCATGTCGCCCTCGGCACGCCGCGAGGACTCCGCACACGCATAAACGCCACCGGCAGATCGTCACCCCCCCCACAAAGGTGCCTGTCCCCTTTGTGGTGGTTCGTGAGCTTGACGTGAGCGACATCTAGGTTTTTTGCAACTCAATACGACACGTACGCTAACTCCCTTCAACAAGGAGGACCCTATGCTGATGCTCAAAACCGCCACGGTACTCGAAGCTATCTCCAAGCGCCGCCGCACGGCGCGCCCTGCCGCTCACTCCGGCCTGTCCAAGAACACCATATTCGCCGCCACCCATAGCGCCGATGACGCCCTCGTACTGCTCGAAGCCACGACAAACGGCCTCACCGCCGAGCAGGCAACCGAGCGCCTGAGCGCCGTCGGCCCCAACACCATCGAAGCGCCGACCAAGACGCTCGCCCGCCGCATCGCCGACGCGTTCGTCGATCCCTTCGCTGGCATCCTCGCCGCCCTCGCACTGGCCTCGCTCTACATCGACGTGCTCGCCGTGCCCGAGCTGCAGCGTGACCCCTCCACGGTCATCGTCATCGGCATCATGCTGCTGGTATCGGGCGGCATGAAGTTTATCCAGGAAGCCCGCAGCGGCAATGCGGCAGAGGCCCTCAAGGACCTGGTCTCCAACACCTGCTGTGCCCTGCGCGACGGCGAGCGCGTCGAGATCCCCTTCGACGAGCTCGTCCCCGGCGATGTAATCCGCCTCTCTGCCGGCGACATGGTGCCGGCAGATGCCCGCATCATCACCGCGCGCGACCTGTTTGTGATCGAGTCCGCACTCACCGGCGAGAGCGAGGCCGTCGAGAAGACCGCTGCCATCACCGTCGTCGAGGGTGCCGACGGCTCCGCGCTACCACTCTCTGCCTGCAAGAACATCGTCTTTACCGGCACCTCCGTGCAAAACGGCACCGCCATGGCGCTTGTCGTTGCCACCGGCTCGGACACCTACCTGGGCGGCATCGCCAAGATGCTCAACGGGCGCGGCGAGAAGAGCGCGTTTGACCGCGGCGTCTCGAGCGTCTCCATGCTGCTCGTGCGCCTCATGCTCGTTATGGCGCCGGCGGTCTTTGCCATCAACGCCGCCACCAAGGGCAACGTCATCGATGCGCTGTTGTTCGCCACGAGCGTGGCCGTGGGCATCACGCCGCAGATGCTTCCCGTCATCGTGACCACGAGCCTGTCGCAGGGCGCCAAGGACCTCGCCCGCCGCCAGGTTATCGTCAAGGAGCTGCCGGCGATCCAAAACCTCGGCGCGATGGACGTCCTGTGCTGCGACAAGACCGGCACCCTCACCGAAGACCGCATCGTGCTCGAGCGCTACCTCAACACCGACGGCAACGAGGATGCGCGCGTGCTGCGCCATGCGTTTTTGAACAGCTTCTTCCAGACCGGCCTCAAAAACCTTATCGACCTGGCCGTCATCGACCGTGCCGATGTGACGCCCTCGACCGTCGTGCCCGATTCTATGCTGGGCCAGAGCCTGCGCGACCGCTATACCAAGGTCGACGAGGTGCCCTTCGATTTCTCGCGCCGTCGCCTGAGCGTAGTTGTCGCCGACGCCCAGGGCAAAACCCAGATGGTCACCAAGGGGGCTGCCGAGGAAATCCTCGAGATCTGCTCCTTTGTCGAGGTCGACGGCGCCGCCCAGCCGTTCACCGAAGATAAGCTCGCCCAGATTCGCAAGCAGGTCGCCGGGCTCAACGCCGAGGGCCTGCGCGTGATTGCCGTGGCGCAGAAGACCAATCCGCGCTGCGTGGGCGAATTTGGCATCGCCGACGAGTGCGACATGGTGCTGATGGGCTTTTTGGCCTTCCTCGATCCGCCCAAAGCAAGTGCCACGGGCGCCGTCGCCACCCTCGAGGCCAAGGGCGTCGCCGTTAAGGTCCTGACCGGCGATAACGACCGTGTCGCCGCCACCATCTGCGAGCAGATCGGTATCGACGCGAGCAACGTCTTGCTGGGCTCCGAGATCGATGCGCTCGACGATGCCGAGCTTGCCGAGCGCGCCGAGCACACCCACCTCTTCGCCAAGCTCTCGCCACTGCAGAAGGCGCGCCTGGTGCGCGTCATGCGCGAGCTGCTCGACCACACTGTGGGCTTTATGGGCGACGGCATCAACGACGCCGCCGCCATGCGTGCGAGCGACTGCGGCATCTCGGTCGATTCGGCCGTCGACATCGCCAAGGAATCCGCCGACATCATCTTGCTCCAGAAAGACCTGGGCGTGCTCGAGCGCGGCATCATCGAAGGCCGCCGCACCTACGGCAACCTGCTCAAGTACCTCAAGACCACGGTGAGCTCCAACTTTGGCAACGTGCTATCCGTGACCGTCGCGAGCCTGTTCTTGCCATTCTTGCCCATGAGCGCTCTGCAGTTGGTGCTGCTGTCGCTGGTCTACGAGATCGTGTGCATCGCGCTGCCGTGGGACACCGTCAATGACGCCTGGACCGCCCGTCCGCGCGCCTGGGATGCCGCGTCCATTAAGGGCTTTATGCTCGAGTTGGGTCCCGTGAGCTCACTGTTTGATATCGTGACTTTCGCCGCGCTCTTCTTTGTGGTGTGCCCCGCCGCCGTGGGCGCAAGCTGGGCAGAGCTTGCCGCTATAGGCGACGTCGCAGGCATGGCGGCCTTTACGGCGCTCTTCCAGAGCGGTTGGTTTGTCGAGTCCATGTGGTCGCAGACGCTCGTGGTCCACATGCTGCGCTCCCCGCGCCTGCCGAGCCCGCGCGACCACGCCGCGCCCGCACTGTGCGTTCTTACCGTGCTGGGCCTGGCGCTCGTCACATGGCTGCCGGCAAGCCCCATCGCCGATGCGCTCGGCCTCATGGCACTGCCCGCGAGCTTTTTCGCGCTGCTCGTCGGCATCGTCACCGCCTACATCGCGCTCACTCAGCTGGCAAAGCGCCGCTACATTGCACGCCACGGCGAGCTGCTGTAGCAAGCAGACGGAAAACACCCTGCCAGCTGCCGTTGCCACTACCACAGCTGCCAACGCCGCTGCCGTTGCCTCTGCCGCCGCAGTCTATCCCCCCAGCAGTTGCGGTGGAATAGTTCCTGTTTAAAGCCCCGTGACTTTAATTTAGGGACTATTCCACCGCAACTTATTGGGAGATTAGCTAGTCCTTGGGTGTCCAGGACCAGAAAAAGTTGATGAGGGCCACGCGCGAGGCGGTACCGGCCTTTTTGTTGATCGAGGAAATGTGGCGATAGAGCGTGGAGCGCGAAAGAAAGAGCGTTGTGGCGATGTCCTGAACGCTCTGGTCCGAAACGACCAAGACCTCAAGAATATCGCGCTCGCGCTCTGTAAGCCCAAAGGTGGCGACGAAGGCATCGAGGCGTTCATCGGACGTGAGCTCCGCTGCCTCCACGGGCTCGGGGTCGGAGCATGTGGGCGCAAGATCCCCACCAAGATCGTCGGTGGCAAGCGGCAGTCCGTCCCGCATCGCGGCATCATCGGCTCGTTGCCCCAACTGCCCCAGCAGCGTAATCGCAATGCCCACAAACATCACGAGCGCCGCACCGACCGCAGCCAGCACATTTTGACTCGAGATAATCGCCACTGCCGGCGCCGTCACGAACATCGAGCACACGTTGTTGACGACGCGACCCATGCACGGCCAAAAATATGACCAGCGCGCATAGAGCGAGACGGCGGCATATTTTGTGGTAAACAACACCACGAAAAAGCCCGAGCCCAGATAAAAGATGGTCGTGGCAGCAAGCTCGTTGCCGCCATTGCCATCGACGATGAGCACAAAGAACGAAAGCGTGGACAGTATGGCGGCACATGTCATGCCGATATTCATATACGAGCGGCCGTGCAGGTCAAATAGTGCGCCAGCGACCAACGAGCTCACGACAAGCAGCAGGCGCGGCCAATCGCCCAAATCGACGGCTCCGACAGCATGCAGGGTCGTGAAGCCCGCGTTGAGAGCGGCGAATACGCTGGAAAGATACGCCGTCGCCACGGTCAGGCGAACTACGGCGCGACGGAATGCCGCCTTTGCCTCGGGATCGTCATGCCACTTGGCACCATATTCCAGAGCATCTACCGAAAGCCCGGCAACACTGGGTTCAAAGTTGGGATCGGACTCGTCGCGCAGCTTGGCGCGTCGGGCACCGTGGAGCAACGCCACCTGCGCGATCGCACAGACGACCAGAACAGCCTGCTGAGGAATGCCGACAGGCATCACCATGTGGTTGAGCACCTGCACCAGGACGCCCATGGCGTAAGAAAGTGCGGCGGCGCGCGCCAAGCAGGGCGTTCGCGCAAAGCGCCTCGCAAAATTTGCATGAGCAGTCGATCCGCAGTAGCCCAGCGCGCAGCACGCCACCAAACCGCCGGCAATTACCACCTCAACCTGAACCGCCATAATCAACAGCAGCAATGCCGCCACCAGCAAAACGCCCGTGACGTCACTCGTTGCGTCGATAGCATGGGGACGGCGATAGTACAGAATGGGACGCACAAAAAAGCCAATCACGCTCGCGCCGATGACAAGGCTCTCATAAATAACGACCTCGTTCGGAGACACGAACTCGGCCATGCGCACATCAAAAAGATACTCGCACGCCAAAAACGTGAAGAAGAACAGCGCCAGGCATATAATCTCCCGAATGCCCCGACGCAAATATGCGGTTGTATCTCCCATGCCCCTCATGGTTAACCCCCAGCCGCTCAATTGTCTGGAAATCTATTTTAATAAAGAACCAGTCTCAATATCGAAGCCAGGCTCGAAATGCTGCCAATTCGACCCCAGCCGTCCACATCACGCCGCGATTTTGAGCCGCATGGACCAGAAGGGACACGCGCGATCTCTAGCTTGGCCAGGAGTGTCTCCAACTACCACTCATTTAAGTACGTCCCCAATGAGTGGCCGAAGGGTGTCCCCGGCGACTAGTCGTTTAAGAACGTCCCCAACGACTAATCAAAAATGGGCCATGTGTCCCAGTTGTGGAGACTCCTTGAGCCGTCTGGGTATCGCGAAGGATCGCGCACTCCCCCATCATCAAAAGTGACACACGCTACCTGTTGATGGGAGGCAACCATGGGCTTCTTTGACAAGATGTTCGAGAAGAAAGAGTGCGCGATTTGCGGTACCGAGCTGGGACTTCTAGGTAAGACCAAGATCAACGAAGGCTACCTGTGCAAAGAATGCGTCGGCAAGCTCTCTCCCTTCTTTGGCGGTTATCGCTCTAGCACCGCGGACGACATTCGCGAGCAGCTCGCCTGTCGCGAGGCTAACGCCGAGCGCCTGGCATCGTTCAACCCCACGCGCACGCTCTCGGCCGGGCGCACCAATATTATGCTCGACGAGGACGCGGGCCTGCTGATCATTACCTCGCAGACGCGCTGGCGCGACGCCAACCCCGACATCATCGAGTTCTCGCAGGTGCTCGGTTGCGATATGGATATCGACGAGCACCGCACCGAGATCTATCGCGAGACCAAGGACGGCGAGCGTGAGAGTTATGACCCGCCGCGCTACGACCTGGATTACGACTTCAATCTGACCATCCACGTCAACACGCCGTACTTTACCGAGATCGACCTGCGCGTGAACGACTCCACCATCGAGCAGCGCGGATCCATCGAGTACCGCGAGGCCAAGCGTCAGGCAACCGAAGTCCGCGACGCGCTGGTGCAGCTGCGTCAGGAGACGCGCGATAGCGTCGTTGCCGCCAAGGCCCCCAAGACCGCTGTGACCTGCCCCTTCTGCGGCGCCACCACCATTCCCGATGCCAGTGGGCGCTGCGAATACTGCGGCGGCGCCATCGGCGCATAGCCCTCGGCACGGAAAGGACCGATCATGGCCTTCGAAAGCGTTAACTATCAGTGCCCCGCGTGTGGTGGCCCGTTGCATTTTGCCAGCGCCGAGCAAAAGCTCGTCTGTGACTACTGCGACTCGCGCTTTGAAGTCGAAGAGGTCGAGGCTCTCTATCGCGAGCGCCAGGACAAGGCAGATGCCAAAGCCGATGCGGCGGCCGCAACATCCAAGCCCGCATCCGACGATGCGGTGCAGGAACTGGCCCAAAACGCCGGCTATATCTGCTCGTCGTGTGGCGCCGAGCTGATCTCGGACGGCACCGTCGCCGTCTCCACCTGCCCATACTGCGGCAATCCCGCCGTGGCGCCCGGCCAGCTCTCGGGCGACTTCTCCCCCGACCTGGTGATTCCGTTTAAGCTCGGGCGCGACGATGTCTTGGCCGCGCTCAAGGAGCACTACAAGGGCAAGATCCTGCTGCCCAAGAGCTTTGTCACCGGCAACCACATCGACGAAGTCCAAGGCGTCTACGTGCCGTTTTGGCTCTACGGCGCCCGCGTGGACGGCGAAGTGCACTTTGACGCAACCAACGAGACCGTGACCGAGGAATCCGACCGCACCGTCACGACCACCGACCACTACGATGCCTACCGTAAGGGCAATATCTCGTTTGAGCGCGTGCCCGTCGACGGATCGTCCAAGATGCCCGACGGCCACATGGACGCCATCGAACCGTTTGACTACGACGCGCTGCGCCCGTTCTCGGTCGCCTACATGCCCGGCTACATCGCCAACCGTTACGATGAGGACTGCGAGACTTGCAAGGCCCGTGCCGAGCGCCGTATGGAAGAAAGCACGATCTCGGCCCTGCGCGAGACCGTTATCGATGAGTACGACGATGCCTCGGTCGAGAGCAAGCAGCTCGACTACACCTGGGAAGACAGCGACTACGCCTTGTTCCCCGTCTTGATGCTCTCGACCTCGTGGAACGGCAAGAGCTACCTGTTTGCCATGAACGGCCAGACCGGCCGCTTGGTCGGCGAGCTCCCCTGCTCCAAGCCCAAGCTCGTCATCGCCTCGGTGCTGTTCTTTATGATCGGATTTATCCTCTCCCAGATTCTCTTTATGGGGGAATACGCCTTCGATCCGGATTACCTCACCTTTGATATCGAGGGCATCCTCATCAATATCATCGCGCCGCTGATCATCGTGATTATCGGAGACGTGCTACTGGTAGGCCAGCTCAAGACGGCCAACGAAGCAACCTGTGCCGATGAGTATTGTGGTGAGCTCGACCTGACCGAGAAACACGACACCTTCAGCCACACCGAGACCACCGTTGTCATGAAAGACGACAAGGACGACTAAGCAATCCAACCAATACCACCCGGCCTTTGACGAGAAAGGAAGATCACCATGGGACTCTTGAAAGCTGGATTGGGAGCTGCCGGCGGCGTCATGGCCGACCAGTGGAAGGAATTTATCTACTGCGAATCGATGCCTGCTGACGTCTTGGCCTGCAAGGGCAGCAAACGTACCGGTGGCCGCAGCTCCAACACGCGCGGCGAGGACAACGTCATCTCCAACGGCTCGGTCATCGCCGTCAACGACGGACAAGGCATGCTCGTGGTGCAAAACGGCAAGATCATCGAAGTCGCGCTGGAGCCCGGTGAGTTCGTCTTCGACACCGGCAGCGAGCCGAGCGTCTTTAGCGGCAACCTGGGCGATTCCATCAAGGAGACCTTCGCCAATATCGGCAGCCGTTTTACCTTTGGCGGCGATGCAGGCAAGGACCAGCGCGTCTACTTCATCAACACCAAGGAGATCATCGGCAACAAGTACGGCACCGCCTCGCCCGTGCCCTTCCGCGTGGTCGATAACAACATTGGCCTGGACGTCGACATCTCCGTGCGCTGCAACGGCGAGTATTCGTACCGCATCACCAACCCGCTGCTGTTCTACACCAACGTATGCGGCAACGTGACCGATAGCTACACGCGCGACAAGATCGACGGCCAGCTTAAGTCCGAGCTGCTCACCGCCCTGCAGCCCGCCTTTGCCAAGATCTCGGAGATGGGCATCCGCTACAGCGCCATCCCCGGCCACACCACCGAGCTCGCCCGCGCGCTCAACGAGGTCCTCTCTGCCGACTGGCGTGACCTGCGCGGCGTCGAGATCGTGAGCTTTGGCGTCAACTCCATCGCCGCCTCGCAAGAGGACGAGCAGATGATCAAGGACCTGCAGAAAGCCGCGGTCATGCGCGATCCCACCATGGCGGCAGCCAACATCGCCAGCGCCCAGAGCGACGCAATGCGCGCGGCAGCCGCCAACCCCAACGGCGCGATGGCAGGCTTTATGGGCATGGGCATGGCAGGTGGCATGGGCGGCATGAACGCCAGCCAGCTGTTCGCCGCCGGCCAGGCGCAGCAGCAGGCCGCCCCGCAGCCGGCTCCGGCACCCGCTCCCGCACCGGCTCCCGCCGCACCTGCGGCCGGCACATGGACCTGCAGCTGCGGCGCCACCAATACCGGCAAGTTCTGCTCCGAGTGCGGCAGCCCCGCGCCCGTCCCGGCACCGACCAAGTGGTTCTGTCCCAACTGCGGCAACGAAAACGGCGGCAAGTTCTGCAGCAACTGCGGAACGCCCAGGCCCTAGCCCCTCTATCTGGTAATTGGCGGGGGATCCGCCACCCCCGCATTTGCTTCTGTGGGTTTCGTTCGATAAAGGAGGACACCATGAAGACAACGTTCAAAAAGTCCGTACTCGCATTTCTGACATGCGTCCTGGCGCTCGCCTTTGCCCTGACGGGCTGCAGCAGCGGCGGCAAAGACCCCAAGGCCAACTTCGTTGGCAGCTGGGAACTCTCGGGTGGAACCGTGGATGGCGAAGAGCTGACCGATGAGTACATGAAGATGCTCGAGGATTGGGGTGTCCACTGTGTTCTGATTCTCGATGAGGACGGCACAGGCGCCCTCGACCTGTTCCTTGAGGTTGTCGACCTTAAATGGGAGGCAAAGGACGCCACCACCGTAACGATCACCGCCGAAGACGAGTCGCACGACATGAAGCTCAAGGACGGCAAACTCATCCTCGAAGAGGATGATGGCAATCTTGTCTTCACCAAGTCCGACAAGGATCTGTCCGGCACGGTGAAGAAGGATCGCGAGGCGGCCGAAAAGGAAGATGAGATCGATGAGGCCGTCGAAGACGACGACGTCCAGAGCGTCGAAATCTCCCCCGCCGTCACCGTCGCCGATGACGATCTGTGCACCATCACCATCACCGAGAAGTTCAAGGACGACTGGGGCGACATCGGCTTTGTCGTCAACATCACCAACAAGAGCGACAAGGACCTGACCTTCTACGCTCCCAGCGGTAAGACCAACGTCAACGGCACCATGAAGGAACCGTGGTTCTCGGCTCACCTGATGCCCGGCACCAACGCCACCGAGGAATTCACGTTCTCGAACGGCGCGCTCGATAGCCTCGACGACCTGGTCAACACGACCATCGGCATCGACGCCTACCTGACCGATTCCTACGAGGACGTCGCCTCCTACAGCGCAACCATCGCGTAACGGCAGACCACGACAGCCGCGGATTGGCGGACACATCCGCGCACATGCCAGACGGGGTCGCAGGAGTTGATCCTGCGACCCCGTCACTTTGCGCCGATAGGTAACGAGCGTTAGCGCTCCATATTGGGGACGATGCTGCCCTCGGTCACCGCATGCACGGCCAGGCGCATGATGTTGTCGTAGCCGGTCTTGTTGAGAATCTCCGAGATGCGGCGCTTGATGGTGCCCTCGCTCATAAACAACTCGGCCGCGATCTCGCGACGGCTCTTGCCTTCGCAGGCAAGGCGCAAAATCGACAACTCAACGTCGTCGAGCGCCGCCGTGCCCGAAAAGATGCTTTCGGGCGGCTTGGGAAACGTGCAATAGCCCGCCAGCGTGGAGCGCATCACGGCAAAGAGCTCATCGATGCCGACGTTCTTGTACACAAAGCTGTCGACGCCTGCCTCGCGCGCCTGATCCACAAACGTAATCTCGGGCATGCCCGTCATGATAATGACGCGGCACTCGGGCAGCTGCTCTTTGATGCGCGCCGCCGCCACGATGCCGTTGGAATCGTGCTCGGTGCACACGTCCATCAAAATCATGTCCGGATGCTCCTTGAGCGCGACGTCCAAGGCATCTGAGGCATCGGCGATGGCGGCAACAACGGTCATGTCGGGCTGGTCCCCAACGGAGCGCGCGAGGCTCTCGCGCAGGATGGCCTGGTCTTCGACGATAAGGATACGAATCATGAGCTTCTCCTTTGGACCGTTGCGTTGGAGTTCAGCGGAATGGACACCGCAAGCGTAAAGGGCGGGGCGGCATGGACCTCCAGGCTGCCGCCCAGATTTTGCGCGACATGCCTCATACCAGGAATACCCGTTCCCTCGCGATACGATACGGGAGCAGGCGCGCCGTCGTTTGATACCGTCATGTGGGCAATGGCACCGCCATCCGACCCCTCCTGCCACAGGCGCACTTGGACTTGGTGAGCCTGCGCATGCTTGGTGGCATTGGTCGACGCCTCGCGGATAATCTGCAAAAAAGCGGCAGCGACGTGTGCATCGTCCGGAAGCGATCCATCCACATCGATCTGCACGCTCACCAGGCCAAAGGCATGAACGATATCGCCGAGCTGCTCCGCCGGCTCGCTGTCGCCACCGCTACGCAGGTCGGCGGCAATCGAGCGCAGCAGCGGGTCAATCTGCTCGAGCGACTCGTCATCCAGACGCCCCTCCTCCAAGTATCGATGGAGAATGGACAGGCGCTGCCCGATCACGTCGTGTACGCGGGCGCGCATACGCAGGTAGGCCGCATTGTCGGCAACCTTTTTGACTTCTTCGATCTGGGCCTGGAGCTCTTGGCCCGCAAGCTCGAGCAGGTGGTTGGCCTGCGCCAGACGGTCGTGGGCATGTGCGTACTCCGTCACGTCCAAGCCGATAATGCGCTCAAAGGGGCGGCCCGAAACCATAACCTCATCGCACGCGAACAGACGAATCTCGGAGGGGGAAACCTCGACCACCGCACGTGCCTCCCCAAAGCGGTCCAGGTCGATTCGAACGCGGTTTTTGCTGCTCTCGGGCATCTGCGCACTGAGTTTTCGAAGACCGCCCCACGTATCGCTCATGTCGTGCAGGTCGGTGGGCATGTGAAGCTCCACAAGGTTCCTGCGCATGCAGCGGTTCATGAGCAGCGGGCGGCCCTTCGAATCCAGATACAGAATGCCGACGGGGATCACGTTAATAGTCTCGATCGTCGAAAACGCCGTGATGTCCTCCTGGCGGTTGCGCACGTCCATCAAAAGCGCCGCGACGGAGCGGAACAGGAAGAACGCGCCCTCCGCGATAAGGACTGCGGGCCACGCCGAACCCATGACGTAAACAACCGGCGGCGTCGCGGCGGCAACAAGCAGCAGCTCAACCATCATGACGGGACGACGATAATGCACCATAAGGACTACGCCATAGGCGGCAATCGCGGCGTTGAACCATAGCAGCGCGCCCGCCGCCTCGGCGACGACATAGAGCGGCGCCACCAGATACGACCCGCTCGACGCGAACAAGATGACGGCCGAGATAATCAAGTGCAGCACAAGGCTCGACTCATAGACGCAAAACACTTTGCGGTTGTAAGACGAACGACGCGATGCGATGAGCGGAACATGGATGGTCTGCAGGCATGCCACCAAGGCAAAGAGCACATCGAGTGCAACGATCTGGGGAAGGATAAGCGGCATCTGCATCATCACTCACCCGCCCGCGGCATCAGCACGATCATACGCAGCTGACCGGCCTCGCCCTCAAGACGATACGCCACGTTACGCCCCTGCAGTGCAACCTCGAGCTCGTGCGCGGCGGGCGTCTGCGACAAGTCTTCCTCGTCGTTGGAAAAGAGTGTGGCACGCAGCTCCACGCTGCACGAATCGTGTTCGCTCAGATGGTGCATGAGTGCCGGATGATCGGTGGTGTAGGCGAAAAACGCAAAGTCATACACGCAGTCGTACAGCGCGCCTACCGCACTGGCATGCATCGGACGCTGTATGGCGATGATCGAAGCGCAGTCGACATCGATGGTGCGCAAGTCACTTGCCAGCTCGTTGGCAATGAGTTGGATGCGATCGCGGTCAAATCCGCTTTCCCCATGCTGCGCCAACGTGAGCGAGCCCTTGCGTTTGCAATAGGCGACGAGCATCTTGGCACATTGCAGCATGCGATAGCGCTCATGCGAGGATGCCTCATCGGTTAACGGCGGCAGCGAGCCCAGCAGCCCATACATCTCATCGAGCGCGCGGGCAAGCGCCTGGTCGACATCTTTGACCAGCAAGGCCTCGGCCTCCTGGTCGGCAAGATGCGTCTTAAGATCGTAGTCGGCCGTAAGTAGCTCGTTTTGGCGCTGCAATTCCATGCGCCGGTACGCCAGCTCGCGATTGAGCTCGTTGAGCTCCGATACGTCTTGGGCGAGCAATGCCGATCCGCCTAGCAGTGGGAAGGCGCGGTACATCACATCGGGATCGGACGCCACGGTAAAGGCGTGGGCATGCCCGTGCTCCTGAGCGCGCAGCTCTTCGCGCACACCCGCCGGAATCGGCTTTGATACCGGCGTGGCATAGACTTCCTGCAGGTCGCGCGTTATAACTTTAAGATCGAGCGGCAGGGTGTCGAAAATGTTGGCAATGCCGTGGTACGACGGAATGACGCCGCAATCGAGGCAAATCTCGAGCGTCACCACGCACAGCACGCAATAGACGAGCGAAAAGTTGAGCTTCCATGCCCAAGGCACGCGCAGGGCGTACGAAATGGCAAAGAACGCGCCGCCCAGCAGCACGAGTGCCGCCGTGCCCGAAAAACGTTGGATACGGAAGGACGATGACCGACCCACCAAAATGAAAAAGGCGACAAAGTTAAAGGCCGTCCATATCAGAACGGCAAAATAGCCCCAGCCGTACGTGTAATCGTTACTCCAGGTTTCACTCGAGCGATCGAAATGAAAGACCTGTTGGTGAAAATCGTTGGTAAGCACAAACCCAATGAGCAGGATGGCCGCGATCCACAGGGCTGTGCGGTAGCGGCGACCCGCACGATGTTGCTCCAACCCTGCAAGGCGCAGGCCGCACAGCTGGTAGAGGAGCGGAATGAGCGTCATGGGCACGTAGTACAGGTACCACAGCACGGTGGCATAGAACGGCGTGAACGACTTGTACTTGAGGATGACCTCGATCATCCACAAGGCGCTGATGGTGGCAACGGCAACGAGGCGCCGGCGCAAGACGTAATCCAGACAGCGCAGATAGACCAGCACACCCCAGATTGAGAACGCGACGGCAGCGAGGAGCAGCGAAATCGAGCTCGAATGGATAAGCCCGTCCACGACTTCTTTGGACACCTCGTTATAGATGGGCACGGTGTTGGAGAGCTTGGGATCGGAAGCGAATAACGCCGGCAAGACCGCCAATAGCAGAAGAAACAGTGCGGTTATGACGCCGGCAATGACGAAGGCGCGGCGACGGTACACCAGGTGCGTTATGCCAACGAGGAATCGCGGCATGGCGAAGAGCCTGCCGCCCCTGGGATCCGCCACCGGCGCGGATCGGGCGACCGCATGGCCGATATGTCGCTCACGGGTACCCATAGTGCTTTTAGCGTACCGACAGGCAGGCTCAAAAAACGGGCCGCATGTCCCAAAATCCACAGACGGCAGAACGCCCGACGAGCACAAACTGCTCGCCGGGCGCCTTGGTTAGGAGACTCTGAAGTCGAGTGTCTCAGCTTCCTTAGGACAGGTCCTCACCATTCGTCTCGATGACGTGCTTGTACCAGTCGAAGCTCTTCTTTTTGGAGCGCTTGAGGGTGCCGTTGCCCGCATCATCGCGGTCCACATAGATAAAGCCGTAGCGCTTGGACATCTCGCCCGTGCCGGCAGACACCAGGTCGATCGGGCCCCAGGTGGTGTAGCCCAGCAGGTCAACGCCGTCCTCGGTCACCGCATCGCGTATCGCGGCAATATGCTGGCGCAGGAAGTCGATACGGTAATCGTCGTTGATGGAGCCATCCTCCTCGACAACATCCTTGGCGCCCAGACCGTTCTCGACCACAAACAGCGGCTTCTGATAACGGTCGTACAGGTCGTTAAGGGTGATGCGGAAGCCCAGCGGATCGATGGCCCAGCCCCACTGGCTCTCCTGCAGGTAGGGGTTCTTGGCGCCGGCGAAGGCGTTGCCCTGGGTGCGCTCGACATCGGGGTTATCGGCACCGGCAGAGCAGCGGGTGCTGTAGTAGCTAAAGCTGATGAAGTCGACGGTGTTGGCGGCCAGGACCTCGCGGTCCTCGTCCGTCATGCCCACATCGATGCCCAGACGCTCGAGCTTCTTGACGGCATAGGCCGGGTAGTAGCCGCGGCTCTGGACGTCGACGAAGAAGTAATTGTCCTGGTTGTCGAGCTGCGCCTGGCGCACGTCGCCCGGACGGCAGCTGTAGGGGTAGTAGCTACCTGCGGCGAGCATACAGCCGATCTTGACCTCAGGATCGATCTCGTGAGCGATCTTGGTTGCCCAAGCGCTGGCGACGAGCTCGTTGTGGGCGGCCAGGTACTCGACGGTCTCCTTGTTCTCGCCCTCCTCAAAGACCAGACCGGCACCCATGAACGGCAGGTGCAGAATCATATTGATCTCGTTGAAGGTAAGCCAGTACTTCACCAAGCCCTTGTAGCGGGTGAAGATCGTGGTCGCGAGATTCTTGTAGAAGTCGATAAGCTTGCGGTTGCGCCAGCCGCCGTACTCCTTGATGAGGTGAATCGGGCAGTCGAAGTGCGTGATGGTCACGAGCGGCTCGATGCCGTGCACCTGGCACTCGCGGAATACGTCCTCATAGAAGGCCAGGCCAGCCTCGTTGGGCTCGGTCTCGTCGCCGTTGGAGAAAATGCGGGTCCACGCCAGGCTCATGCGGAAGGTCTTAAAGCCCATCTCGGCAAAGAGGGCGATGTCCTCCTTGTAATGGTGATAGAAATCGATGCCGGTCTGCGCGGGATAGTAATAGCCGTCCTCGAAGTCGAGCATCTTGCGCTGGCCGGAGACCACCGCATAGCGCTCGGGGCCGTGCGGAGCCACGTCCACGTTGGCAAGGCCGCGGCCGTCCACGTTGTAGGCGCCCTCGCACTGGTTGGCAGCCGTCGCGCCGCCCCACAGGAAGTCATTACGGAAAGCCATGCATCAATCCTTTCGCACGCTGTTGTCATAGGCTCAGTATCTCTGCAAACGGGGTACCACTCAACGACAACAGCGCGGGTCGACACTTCTTTTCGCGTGCAGGCGCCCGGCAGCCACCCCACCTGACACTTTTTGATACCTGCCTGCCCCAACCACCACAAAGGGGACAGGCACCTTTGTGGTGGTTTGGGGCGGTTTGTCTCGATCTGTAACAGGTAGAAACGATTTGGCCCGCTAGATGTTACAGATCGAGACAGAAGATTCTAGTCGCAGGCGATGTCGAGGTTCTTGCCGATGAGGCCTACGTAGCCGCCTTCGCCGGCGGGATATTTGACTGAATAGGGAAAAAAGGAAAAAATAGGAAAAAAAGGAAAGGAGACTCATGACTGAAACCATCTTCTCCCCCTCATTTGGAAATCGCCCGTCCTATCTGGTGGGGCGCGGGAGCGTGATTTCGACATTCATCTCCGGCCTTGAGCAGGAGCCGGGCAATCGAGACCGGGCTATGCTCATGCTCGGCCAGCGAGGCAGCGGCAAAACGGTTCTGCTGTGGGAACTTGCCGATCGCGCACGCAAGCTCGGCTTTGTTGTCGCCACGCCCACCGTAGCCTCCGAGGATATGCTCGAGCGCATTGTTGAGAAAATCCAGGAAGCGGGCGAGCCCTACGCCAACAAGCATCGTCTCCCCAAACTTGCGGGCGGCAGCCTGAGCGTCTTCGGCTTCTCAGCCGGCCTTGAGTTCACGCGCGATGTGCAGGAAACCAAAAGCTTCCAGTTCAAGCTCACGCAGCTGGCGCGCAAGCTGACCGAGCAGGGACACGGCATCCTCATCCTCATCGATGAGCTCCAGGCCAATTCGCCCGAGATCAGACAGCTCGTCACCGCCTATCAAGAGCTGGTCGGCGAGGGGCTCAACGTCGCGCTCGTCATGGCGGGCCTCCCGGGAGCAGTCTCCGCGACACTCAACGACCGCGTACTAACATTTCTCAACCGCGCACGCAAGGTCACGCTCGAACCGCTTTCAGTTGGAGATGTGGATGCCTACTATCAGCGAGCTTTCGAAGAGCTCGACCTTGATATTCCAGGCAATCTTCGGCTGGACGCTGCTCGCGCAACTCAGGGCTCGCCCTACATGCTGCAGCTCATCGGCTACAACATCGCCAATCGTTGCCAGGCAGGAGAACACGTAACGCCAGAGCAAGTCGACGGAGCAATCGAAGCGTCAAAGGCCGATTTCGAAAACGATGTGTGCGAAACGACACTCGCCGCGCTATCGGACCAAGATGTTGCGTTTCTCGCTGCAATGACTGATGACGAAGCCGCCGTGTCTCGCATTTCTGATGTTGCGAAGCGCATGTCAGTCACACCGGACTACGCACAAAAGTATCGCCGGCGCCTCATCGACGCCGGCGTAATCGAACAGGCGCGCCGCGGTTACGTGCGTTTCGCCGTACCATATATGGCTGACTACCTGCGCAGCCAACTCTAGGCAGCCACCACAATGGGAACAGGCACCTTTGTGGTGGATTGGGCCCGGTTTGTCTCGATCTGTAACAGTTGGGCCGCCAAAATCGGGCGTGGTGTTACAGATTGAGATTGTTCGGTCTTTCCCCTGCAGTTTGTCTAAATCTGTAACAGGTAGAGACGATTTAGCCCGCCAGATGTTACAGATTGAGACGGGAGATTCTAGTCCACGGCGATGTCGAGGTTCTTGCCGATGAGGCCTACGTAGCCGCCCTCGGCAGCCTTGGGGCTATCGGCGTGGCAGAGAACCCACTTGTCGGCCTTCCAGTAGCAGTAGCTGTCGCCAGCCGCGGGCATATCGGCCGCAGCCTCGGGGCGCGGACCATTGGTGCCAGCGGGCAGCGCCACCATCACCTGGAAGCCACCGTCATCGACCATGCACGGCGTGTAGTGAAGCGTGGTGTTGAAGACCTCGACAACCGTACCCGCCGGCACGCGGAACGCCTTGACGCACGCAGTATCGAGCTTGCCGTCCTCGATCTCCCAGCGATGTGCCACGAGCAGGATAAAGTCGCGGGCGCCCAGGTTAAACTCGCTGGCGCGGTGATATTCCAGGCAGTTGAGTCGTGTATTGTGGCCGTTGCACCAGCCGAGCTGGAAGGGACGGCCACCAAACATGAGAAAGCCAAGCTTGTCGGCATCCTTGACGCCCTCGAGCTCCGGCGCACTTGCTACGTACTTGCTGCCCGCGGGAATGGGCGTGGCAGAGAGCGCCTCGAGCACGGGCAACGTGAGCTCGGACGGAACGTCATCCCAAACGTTGCCATAGGACTTGAACTCGGGATCTGATACAGAGTAGATATGCATGCTCGCTCCTGTTCGTTTATGTGACAGTATGAACATTCTAGAACTATCTCGTTCCGTTTTGAGCGCCCAGCATGAAAAAGCGCCCCACAAAGAGCGAGAGCACTTCTGGCGCAAACGCTATTCCTGTCAGCAGCCTTACGCCCGCTGATAGTGCAGGTGCTTCTCGTCGATATCGGCCAGGTCGCGGTCGAGATAGCGGCGCGCGAGCCAGTTTGCCATGGGGAGGTTCTGGTCCAGGTAGTTACCGCACTCCTCGGGAGCGGCTCCGGGGACATCACCCTCAAAGTCGGCGACAAACTCGAACAGCTCACGCACGAGCGGCAGAATCTCCTCGCTCGTCAGCTCACCAAACACGACGAGATAAAAGCCCGTGCGGCAGCCCATAGGGCCAAAGTAGACAATGCGGCTCGACCACTCGGCATGATTGCGCAGGAACGTCGCGCCCAGGTGCTCGATGGTGTGGCACTCGGCCGTGTTCATGACCGGCTCCTTGTTGGGCGTGGTCAGGCGCAGGTCAAACGTGGTGACGGCGGCGCCGGTCGCCGGATCGCGGTCGATACGACTCACATACACGCCGGGCTCAAGCAGCAGATGGTCAACGGAAAAACTCGCGATACGCTCCATGGCAGATCCTCTCGATAGTCAATTTAGGACGGGGCTCTTTTAGCTGGTTGGAATGGTCGCACCAATCATACCAGTCAAAAAAGCCCCGTCTCAAATGAGCTGCCAAGGACGGGGATCAATGAGTTTTTAATCCCCGTCCCAGAAAAATCCTTGGGCGCCGCGCAGCCGCCTAGGCAGTGTAGGCGATAGTCGCGTCGACAGCATGGCGCCAGCCGGCGATCTTTTTGGCTCGCTCGTCGGCGGGCATCGACGGCTCCACGATGCCGCGGGCGCCGTAGACGTCGACGACATCGCGCGTGTACATGTCCAGCGCAATGCCGCAGGCCCAGGCCGCACCCAGGCCGCTCATCTCGTCGTTGCTCGCGATGCGGATGGGCGAGCCAACCAGGTCGCTCTCAAACTGCATCAGGTACGCATCGCGCGTGGGACCGCCGTCAACACGAAGTTCGGCCAGCGCCACGCCCGAATCCTCGACCATCGCATCAATCACGTCAAAGATCTGATAGGCGATCGACTCGTCGGCGGCCTTCACGAACTCCGCGCGACCCGTGGTGCGCGTCATGCCAAAGACGCAGCCCTCGGCGTCACTCGCCCAGTGCGGCGCGCCCAGACCGGTAAACGCCGGCACAAAGTAGACGCGGCTCGCCGGATTGGCGGCGTAGCACAGGTCGGTAACTTCCTCGGGGTTATTGATGAGCTCCAGATCGTCGCGCAGCCACGTCTTGACGGCGCCGGCGTAGCTCACGTTGCCCTCGAGCACGTACTCGGTCACGCCGTCCATGCGCCATGCGAGCGAGCTCGAAAGCCCGTGCGAGCTGGCGACGAACTCGTCGCCGACGTTCATCATGACCGAGCTGCCGGTGCCATAGGTCGCCTTGGCCATGCCGCGGCTATGGCAGCCCTGCGCAAACAAGGCGGCATGGCTGTCGCCGAGCACGCCGTGAATGGGCACGGGTGCCGGCAAAAAGCCGCCCAGGTCCGTCATGCCAAACAGGCCATCGGAATCGGTCACCTGTGGCAGGCAGGCCACGTCAACGCCAAAGGCCTCGCACACCGGCTCGCTCCAGCAGCCACGGCGCAGGTCAAAGAGTTGCGTGCGGCTGGCGTTGGACCAGTCGCAGCGGAACTCCGCGCCGCCCGTGAGCGTCCAGACCACCCAGGCATCGATGGTGCCCAGGCACAGCTCGCCCGCTGCAGCGGCCTCGGCAGCCGCGGGAACGTTCGCGAGGATCCAGGCCATCTTGCCCGCCGGGTAGTAGGGCGAGAGCACTAGACCCGTCGTGTCGCGCACCAGCTCGGCCACGCCCTCGCGCGCGGCCAGCTCGTCGCACAGCTCGCGGGCGCGGGCGCACTGCCACACCACGGCGTCGCACAGCGGCTCGCCCGTCGTGCGGTTCCAGGCAACGGTGGTCTCGCGCTGGCTGGAAATGCCGATGCCGGCGACGTCGGCCGGGTCGACCCCGGTCTCCTCCACCACGGCACGCGCCACGGCAAGCACGTTGGCGGCGATCTCGGCCGGATCATGGCTCACCCAGCCAGCCTCGTTGACGATCTGGCGGTGCGCACGGTCGGCACGATGAATCAGATGGCCGCCCTCGTCCACCAGCAGCGCCTTGGTGCCCTGCGTAGACTGATCGATTCCGATGATGTATTTGCTCATGTACTCTCCTGTCTCCCCCACCGATTCAAAAACTAAAACCCGACGGACAAGGAGCGAGCGGCCACCAAGTGCCGCAGATTGCCGTGAAAGAGGAGCGCCGCGTACTTTGTGTACGCAAGCGACGGTTTGAACGGCAAGGTGCGGTGCTTGGCGGCCGCGCAGCGCCTGTTTCTACTGGTTGCCGAGGAACTCGGCAACCGTCTTGGCAATTCCGGCGCCCGTGAGGCCGTAGTGCGCGAAGACCTCGGGCGAGGTACCGGTGATGACCGGCGCGTCGGGCAGGCTCAGGCACTTGACCGGACGCGGGCAATGCTCGCCCACGACCTGCGCAACCATGGAACCCAGGCCACCGAAGGGGCTGTGCTCCTCGACGGTCACGACGGCGCGCGTGGCGCCGGCGGCCTCGATCACGGCCTCGGCGTCGAGCGGCTTGACGCAGTACATGTCGAGCACCGTTGCCGAGATTCCCTGCTCGGCCAGCAGATCGGCGGCGTCCACGGCGTGGCGGACCATCTCGCCGGTGGCGACGATCGTCACATCGGTGCCGCGACGCACCCAGGTGGCGCGATCCATCTGGAACGGACACTCGTCCTCGGTGTACACGTCCTCGACCGGGTTGCGCCCCACGCGGATGTAGGCCGGCTTGTTGTCGGCTACCAGGGCGCGCACAAGCTCGCCGGTCTGGAAGCGGTCGCTCGGCAGATACACGCGCATGTTGGGAATCGCGCTCATAGCGGCGATATCCTGCGCAGAATGGTGGCTCATACCCAGGGCGCCATAGGACACGCCGCCCGAGATGCCGATGAGCTTGACGTTGGTGTTGGAGTACGAAACGTCGACCTTGCACTGCTCATACGAACGCGTGGTCACAAAGGACGCCGGCGAGGCGGCCCAGGTCTTCTTGCCGCACGAGGCCATGCCGGCGGCGATGCTCACCAGGTCCTGCTCGGCAATGCCGACCTCAATGGACTGCTGGGGATACTGATCGAAGAACGGCGTGAGCGACGCGGAGCCGCGGGAGTCGGAGCACAGGACGACGATGTCTTTATCGGTTGCGGCGGCCTCGAGCAGCGTGTCGCAGATAACCTTGCGGTTGGCGATCTTGTTAGCCATTGATAGCCTCCTTATGGGCAGCGAAATCGGCGATGATCTGGGCATATTCCTCATCGTTGGGCAGGTGATGATGCCAGGCGGCCTTGTCCTCCATAACCGGCGAGCCGTAGCCCTTCACCGTGTTGAGGATGATGACCGTGGGCTTACCCTTGGTCTCGGCGGCCAGCGTCAGCGCGGCGTCGATGGCCTGGACGTCGTTGCCCGGAATGGACAGCACGTTCCAACCGAAGGCGGCCCAGCGCTCCTCCTGCGAATCCTGCTTCATGACGTCCTCGGTGCTGCCGCTGATCTGCAGGCGGTTGCGGTCCACGAGCGCGCACAGGTTATCGAGCTGGTAGTTGCCGCCGCTCATGGCGCCCTCCCAGACCGAGCCCTCGGCAAGCTCGCCGTCGCCCATGATGGTGTAGACGCGGTAGTCGCGGCCATCCATCTTGCCGGCAAGCGCCATCCCGACGGCCACGGGCAGGCCGTGACCCAGCGAGCCCGAGTTCATCTCGATGCCCTTGAGCTTGTTGTTGGGGTGGCCGATGTAGGGGCTGCCGAACTTGGAGAAGCGGGCCTTGACGTCATCGAGGTCAAGATAGCCCTCGTGGCAGAGCACCGCGTAGTAGGCCTCCATGGCGTGGCCCTTGGAGAGCACGAAGCGATCGCGGTTGGGATCGTCGACGGTCTCGGGAGAAATGTTGAGGTGGTTGGCGTAGAGGGTCATGAGGGCATCGATGACCGACATGTCGCCGCCGATGTGCCCGCCGGCGCCAGCCATGATGATATCGACGCAATCGCGGCGAAGGTCCCAACGCAGGGATTCAAGCTCTTCGATAGTTGCCATTTCTACTCTCCTCGCAGGTAAGCTTTGACGTCTTCTTCAATCGGGTCGTATAAGTCGGGGGCAATGCCGATGTACTTGCACGCCTCGTAGAGCACCGGCACCACGTTGGCGTGGATGGCGACACAGTGGTGGATGTAGGGACCCTCGACGATCTTGGCCTCGAGGCGCTTGAGGTTTTCGACCTCGACCCACAGGTAGGTGCCCATGCCGGCCGGGCCGTCGATGCCGCGGGCGTTGCCCAGCAGCAGCGAGTACTCGCCGTTGTCGCCGTCAAAGCGGGCAAGGGTGAGGCCGCCGTGCTTGGCCTCGGCCGTCAGCGCGCCGGGGTGATCGAAAGCCAGCGGGTAAGTGAGCTTGGGCTTGACGGCCGCGCAGCTGCAGGGCCAGGGGCCGCAGTGCTGCAGCAGCTCGCCGTTCTCGTTGTCGGGATGACGCACGGTCCAGTCGGCGAACATGCCGCGGTGACGGCCCAGGTCGGCGGCCTCGACCATCAGCGCTGTGATGGCGCCATGGATGTCGGTCTCGCAGACGACGGGGATACCCATCTCGTTGAGGATGGCGTTGGCGGCGCAGGGCATAATGCCCAGCTCGTCCTGCAGGGCGTTCCAGCACTGGATGGCACCGGCGTTGCAGCCGTACTTCTCGACCAAGCGCTTCATGGCGATGGCAAGACCGGCCACAGCGGGGACCTTATCCTCGGGGATGCAGATCTCAAAGCTGTCGGCAATGTGGGCGAGCATAGCTGCCATGGCTTGCTCGTCGGCCTGGGCGTCGCGCACGGCCTGGACAAGCTCGGTCATGGGGATGGGCGAAAGCTGAATGTTGAACTTCTCGAGCAGCTCGCCCTCGTTGCACATGGTGGACCAGAAATCGAACGGACGGGTGGCCATCTGCAGGATGCGGGTGTGCTTGAAAGTCTTGACCACGTTGCACACGGCCAAAAAGTCCCAGACACCGCGCTCGAACTCGGGATCGGTCAGACGGCAGTTGGTCATGTAGGTGAAGGGAACCTGGAAGCGACGCAGGACCTTGCCGGTGGCGAACAGGCCGCACTGGCTATCGCGCAGACGGGTGCCGTCGGGCTCGGGGCGCTCGTCGCGCGGACCCCACAGCAGCACGGGCAGGCCGAGCTCGCGGGCAAGGCGGGCGCAAACATACTCGGTACCAAAGTTGGCGTGGCAGAGCATGATGCCATCGACGCCCTCGGCGCGGAACTTCTCGACGATAGGCGCGATATGGCTGTCGTCGAACAGCAGGCCCTCGTCGTTGATGTCGTCGATATCCACGATGTCGACGCCGATCTCGCGCAGGCGATCAGCCGTAAGGCCGCGATACTTGATCGCGTCCGGCGCGCTAAAGATGCTGCGGCGCGTGGGCACAAAGCCGAGCTTGATCTTATCCATGTACGTCCTCCCCTAATACGTGTTCAGTAAACAGACGCGTGTTTCGTTTTGTTCTGTTTACTAAATGTTTTACTCTTCTGTTTAGAAGTTTAGCGCGAAATACCCGTAGACGGTAGATAAATCAGCCTAAACGGTATGTAAACAAACTGAACATACAAGGGGAACAAAAAGAGGGCCCCGAAGGACCCTCTCTATCCGCATATGTATGTACGCGAAATCAATACCGCCCTATTCCCGCGAGCACACCGCCCGCGGGGGTAATCTGGCTGCAAGGCCCGTGGTTACGCGCCCATCTTGCGATAGACGTCCACGAACTCCTTGGCAAGGATGCCAAAGCCCTCGGCACTCATAAGCTGATCCTCGGCATGGACAACCAAAAGATCGATGCTCAGGTTCTCGCCAGCTGCAGTCTGCTGGACAAGGCCACCGTGAGCCGCGTGACCCTCGGCATAGTGCTGCTGGCCCTCGGCGATCTTCGCCTCGGCCTCTTCGAACTTGCCATCACGAGCTAGGTGAATCGCATCGATGTAGCAGCTGCGCGCGCAACCGACGCCTGCAATGATCTGAAAGCTCTGAAGCTGAATCTCTTCTGCCGTCATACCTACAGTCCCATCAGTTCCTTGGCCTGGGCCAGAGCCTTGGCGCCGTCCATCATGCCGTAGATGGCCATGGGGATCACGCCGACCGGTACCTCGGGGCATGCGGCAGAAACCTCGTCCTTGGCATAGCCAACCTGCGGCCCAAGCAGGATGCAGTCGGCATTGCGTCCGATGGTGGCAGCCTCGCTGACGGCGTGGGCGGAGACCTCGCACTCCAAGCCCTCGGCGTCGGCAGCCTTCTTGATGTTCTTCATGATGATGCTCGTGGACATGCCACCGGCGCACATAAGAACGATGTTTTTCATTGCAGTTCCTTTCCTGTAACCCCTCACAGGGACTTATATGTTTCGGCAATCAACGCGATCGGCCGAACCTACGAACTTACGGACAATGACCTACTCGGCAGAAGCCTTTGCGGCGGCCTCCTCCTCGAGGGCCTCCTTGTCGGCCATCTTGACAAACGGGATGAACAGCAGGGCAACGGCGAGAATCGCAGCGCAGACAATGACAACCAGACCAGGACCGCCGATGAAGAAGTCGGTGATGGGCAGCGGCACGACGAACGGCATATTGACCGTCGGGTTATACGCGTTGCCAAGACCCAGCAGCAGGCCAATGGCGGCAACGGCGCATGCAACCGGCTTGAGCAGGATGTAGGGGATGAACATATAGGGGTTCATGGCGACGGGCGTACCAAAGATGATGGGCTCGGAGATGTTGAAGATGGCAGGCACCAGAGCGACCTTGGAAAGCGTCTTGTAGCGCTCGGACTTGGCCGTGAGCAGTGCAAGCTCCATGCCCAGGGCGTCAACAGAACCCACGGAGAACATAACGATGAACGGCAAATACGGAAGCGGCTGGCCGGCAAGGTATGCCTCGACGTTGGCCAGAGCGCACGTCGAGACGACCGGCATGTACACGCTCATCAGGACGCTGGGATGTACACCAAAGAAGAACAGCAGGTTGCACAGGATAAAGTAGACGACGACGGCCCACGGGCTGGAGCCCAGGAACATAACGGGCACCGCAATGGTGGAGTTGATGAGGTTAAAGACATCGCCGTAGCTCGTCAGGCCCATGCCCCACTTAAGCAGCGCGGCCGAGGTAAAGATGACGATGGCGCAGAACATCGGGGACAGCGAGTCGTTGACGAACTGCGGAACGGAATCGGGCATGGGAATGGCGATATGCTTCATAAGGAAGTTGAGCGCCTTCGGCACGATCAGCGCCACGAGTAGGGCCACGAACAGACCCGAGCTGCCCAGGTAACGGGTGGTGATGAAGGTCGAGCCGTCCTCGGCATGGCCCAGCGGGATCAGCAGGAGCAGAACGCCAATGGACGCAACCGTCGTCGTAAGGCCCTTGTTCTCAAGCACCTTGCCGTAGGAGTACGAAACCGAAGCGCACATGTAGATGGCACCGAGGTTCATGGTGACGACCAACACATCGGCAATCGTCGCCGACATGCCAGTGCCGGTAAGGAACGCCTGCAGCGGCGGGATCGGCAGTCCGTTGATGATGGAGAGCAGCGCCACGCCCAGCGTAACGGGCATGGTCGCCATCATGCCGGACATAAGGCCCTTTACGCCCTTAAAGCTGCTCACTTTGTGGGCAATGGGGCCCACGTGCTTCTCGAGGAAGCCCTGCATCGAATCGAGAACGCTCATTTCGTGTTCACTGATCCTCTCTAAACGATTCATCTAGCTGTCAAGCGGGAAATTGCGGCCGACTCTTTCCCGCCTATGACCAAGGGAAATATGGTTATGCCTTGAGCTCGAGGACGAGGAGCCAATCCCCAACCTCGGGTTTGTCAGGCAGTGTGATGCTGTCCGTGACGACAGAGACGTTCTCGCCGTCACGGTATGCGCCCGTGCGGGGGTTAAACCATCGGCTTGCATAGGCAGCGCCCGTCGGCACGCCCTCGATAGCAAGCTTTCGGCGCACGGTATCGCCAAAGTACGCGACGATGCGCGAAAGGTCTCGGTTGGCGGTTGCCAGCGGAGCCTTGTTGGCAAACAGGTTGCCCGCATCGGTCGTTTCGTAGGGAGCGAGCTCCCAGAAGTGATTTTCTTCGTAGAAGGAGCGCATATAGCCCATCTGGACTGCACCCTCTCCGTCTACCGCCTGGGCCCACGTAATGCCAAAGCGGTTGAAGATCGCCATAAAGGGATCGAGCTCCTCGGGACTTTCCCACACGTTGTCCCAGATGCCCTGGGCTCCGTAGGTATAGCCGGCGCCGCCCGCCTGCATGCAGATATACGCCACGCGACGCAACATGTCTGCGGTGCACAGGCGCGTACCCATTTCCTCGAGCGTCGAGCAAAACTCGTAGAGCGCCTCGCCCTCGACGAAGGGCTTGTCGTCATGAGCTGCCAGATAGTCAAAGTAGTCGCTCGCCTTGATCAGGTAATCGCCATGACCGGCCTGGTTGAGCGTAAAGTCCATCCAAGCCTCGTCCTGGTAGTAATCGGCAAAGGGGCGCTCGTTGGTATAGTGCGCCGTAGCCAGGTGGCCATAGCCGTCGCGGGCCTCGATTTCCAAGGCGACCTCACGCCATCCGTCGATCAAAGCGGCTCGATCTTCTTTGCCATACCCGGCAACCTCGCCGGCAAGCGTCCAAACCATCGGATATGCGCCATAGCGCGCCACCAGATAGCGGGCAAGGTGCTTTTGATGCTCCACGCCACGATCGCCGCGAATAGAAAACGCCCATGCCTGGCCAAGCGCGTTGACCAAACCGGCATCGGCGACATAGGCCATGCGGCGATCAAGCTCCTGCCGGTAGAAAGCGACATTGGGCAGATCCTCTACGCCCTTGGGCATACCGCCGTCAATCCAGTAGCGACCATCTGCGCCCATGTCGGAGCGCAAGTTGGTCTGGTAGACGGTAAATCCCTGCTTGGCACGCAGGTCGACCATGCCGCGGAACTGACTCGTCATGCCAGGGTGGTTCGACTTGTCCCAGCTCTCGCGGTAGGCAAATTCCCAGTGGGTGTCGCCGAGCCAAAAAAACGGCGTGCCATCCGAATAGGCAAATAGGTGCGGGTTGTCCGCGACGCGGATAAAGCCGTGGCGATACAGGTCGAGGTCGCCCGTGTACGGTACAGCCTCGACGCTGCCCGCACAGCCATTAAGACCGGTCTGCTCGGGAGCCTCGATACCATAGTTCCAAGCGCCGAGCTCGGTCGGGGCAAACGAGACGCGGTAGGTGCGGTCGCCGTCCCAGTAGGCCTCGCGGCGGATCACCCTGCCGCTCGGACCGACAAACTCCGCCCAAATCTCAACATCCAAAAACGGGTTGTCGAACGAACAGGCGCTCTCAAACGTCAGAACGACCGGACGCCAGATCTCGGCGACAGCGTCTTGGTTCAACGTCGTATCCATTACAGACCCCTCTCCGGTCTTAATACCTACTAGTTCAGTCCCCGCTCGCTCGCGGACCTCACGGCAAAGTCAACGATCGCCCGGGCGTCTTCGGCACAGACAAAGCCTTGCGACACCTCAATCGCCGTATCGCGCTCGCACAGGGCGCGGTAGTTTTCGAGCGATCCGTACAGCTCCTTGAGCATCGATGCCGAGAACGACTCCATGTGGCCAAACAGCCCATCCTTGTCGCTCGTCTTATCGACCGTGCCCTGACCCGGCTCGACCAGGCTCGTGTTGGAGTAACGGGCAAACGGATGCTCGAGCAGGCAGGTGCGAAGACCGCCCTTGGTGTTGCCCAGGGCATCCTTTACGTTCTCGCCGTTTGCATCCAGCTCAATGTGCGGGCACGTTGCCGGCGCGGCGCCGGTGCGGACCCAACGGAACAGGTTGCGGAAGGCAGCGTGGAAGAGATACTGCGACGGATAGGCGTTTGCCTCGGCATGCTTGCCGACATACACCGGCAGGTGGTCGATACGCTTAAGATCCTCGTCGTCCTGGTAATAGTCGACATAGCTCCACTGCGTATCGTGGGAGGCGCCCGTCACCTCGTACAGCCGGTACTTAAAATCGGGGGCATCGCTATCGGGCATAAGCGTGCGCCAACTCTCAAAGCGACCGTTCTCGCTTTCGGTCTGAAGGGCGATGAACGGCTCCTCGACGTGCTCCACGCGCATCAGGTGATGCGCATAGTCCCGGCAGCACTCATACTGGTTGACGGGAGTGCACAGCGAATGGATGCCGCCGCCGGACAGATAGCCGTCAAACACGCGGCCGTCGCGGCGCACCTCCTCGCGATAGGCAAAGCTGTTGAGGTAGCGGAACAGATAGGCGCCTGACTGGGACCATCCCGTAAGGCAGATCGCCTGGTGCGGATAATCGCGGATCGGGTTGGGGTCGGAGTCCTCGCGCAGGAGCCACGCAAGATCGGTCAGCATATCCCAAAACAGACCCGTCTCGTAGGAGATGTCCATGTCGGGAAGTGCGCCGCCGCGCTCGAGCTCGGCCGGATCATAGTCGAAGGGTCGCTCGGGAGTCGGGTTCGCCCAACTCATAAAGGCATAGCGGTCGGGGTTGAACTCCTTGAGCTTGGCGATGGTGTTGGGCTTGCTGGTAATGCCCACATAGATATCGCCGGAGCGCACAAACTCACCGTGACCCAGAATCCACATGTGCTCGATTTCCATAAACGACGTGGGGTTGATGATCTCGACGACCACATTGCCGCTCGCTTGGGACAGGTCCTTGGGAGCGCGCACGACGATGCGGTTGGAGTACGGGGCATCGGCCGTCATGACTTCGACGCCGCCATCTTCATCGACCGTGCGGTACACGTTGGCGGTACCGTCGATGCGATACTCGCGCTCGGCGTAGCCCTCCGCGCTTAGATGACAGTAGCGCTCCGCACTCGAAAACGGATAGCTCTCATCCGTAATAGGCATTTCGGAAATACTGCCGATCATCGCTTCCCCCTTGGTTGTTGCGTTTGGTGAGACCAACTCTACTGGGGGCGCAACTTAACTTCTATCGATTCTTAAGTTGAATTACTAAATGTTTAGCTTAATGAACAGGCGGATGTTAAGCTCGTTTTAAGTTAACAACCGTTAGGAACCACCATGGCCGTTACTGCAAAACAAATTGCTGATCAGCTGGGAATCTCGGCAGCGGCCGTCTCCCTTGCACTTAACAATCGACGCGGCGTAAGCGAAAAAACACGGCAGTTGGTGCTCAGCACCGCTGAAGCCCTAGGTTACGACTTTAGCAAGATTAAGTTCGAGCGACAAAGAAGCGGAACCGTTGCCTTGGTTGCCTTTAACCGGCGCCGCATCTTTGCGAGCCCCTTTTTCGCCGACATGCTCGCCGGAGTCGAGGGCGCCCTTAGGCATGCGGGATTCTCGTTTTCGCTGGTGAACTACTCGCCATTCGAAAACATTCACCAACAGATCGCCGACATCGCCGAGGCACGATATGACGGCGTCATCATCCTCGCAACCGAGATGTACGAGTCGGATTTTTTGCCGTTTGCATCGCTGGACTGCCCTCTGCTGCTGCTGGACTCATGCATGAGCGTTGGGGTCGACACGGTCAAGATCGACAACGCTGCCAGTATGACACTTGCCGTACAGTACCTGTATTCGAAGTATGGATCGGTCCCCGGCCTGTTAACGACGCCCATTACCTTGGGCAACTTCACCGAACGACGCTTCGCCTACGAGCACGCCATCGGTCAGCTAGCCGGGTCGGAAAAATGCGGCATCATCCACGAGCTCGCCGTCGATCTAGACGAGGCCTACTCGGGCATGCTCGACATTATTGATTCGGGCGAGTCCCTTGCCCAAAGCTACGTCGCCGTCTTTGACGATGTGGCTATTGGAGCCATGAAAGCCTTCATCGAGCGCGGCTATCGCGTGCCCGATGACGTACGCATTGTCGGCTTCGACAACAACATCGGCGGCACCTACGTGCAGCCGCAGCTGACCACGCTCAACGTTCCTTCGCAGTATATGGGCGCCATCGCCGCACGACGCCTCGTCGAGATCATCGACGAGGCCGAGCACCACCCGCTCAAAATCGAGCTGGGGGCATCGCTTATCAAACGCCGTTCTGCCTAGATCTCGCGCACGCTTTGGCGCTCGACAAAATAGGTCGATACGGCCGTCTTGCAGGTATAGCTCTTGGGATTGCGGATGTTGCCCACCAGGCGGCGCACCGCGATCTCGCCCACCTCGTGCTTGGGAACGTGCACCGTGGTGAGCGGCGGGTTGGAAAAGGCGCCCAAAGACAGATCGTCAAAGCCGATGATCGAGACATCCTCGGGCACGCGAATACCGTGCTCGTTGAGCGCGCGCATGGCACCCACGGCGAGCACGTCGTTTTCGGCAAAGAAAGCCGTTGGCAGATCCTCGCGCGAGGAATTGTCGAGCCACGCGCCCATGTCGCGATATGCGCCCTCGAGCGTGGTGCCCAGCGTGACGCGCCATGCCGGATTGGCCTCGAGGTCCGCATCCTCAAGCGCCTGGCGATAGCCGCGCTCGCGGTCCTTAAAGTTGCGGATGCGAAGGTCGCCCGCCAGATAGCCGATTTGCTTGTGACCTTTCTCGATAAGGTAGTCCACGGCGCGCAGTACCGAATCGGTGTTGGCAATAACTACGGCATCGAAGTACTGACGATCGCTCCAGCCATCGAGCACAATCAGGTGGGCGGCAGCGTTGGCGAACAGGGCGTAGTCCTCCTCACCCAGCTCGGTGCCCATCAGCACGATGGCGGCAGACGGGTCGGCGATCAGACCCTCGACCTGCGGACGCACGGCGTCCAGGTCGCTAAAGTCGAGCGAGACAAAGCTCGTGCTCATGCCGTGGCGACGCGCCTGGCGCTCCACGCCCTCAATAACCGCGGGGTGAAATGTGCTCTCGTCCAGGATGGCGCCCGTCTTGCGCGCAAGCACAAACTGGATGCTCTCGAGCTGCGTCGACTGCTGGTAGCCGAGCGACTGTGCGCACTCCAGGATGACCTTGGCGGTCTCCTCGCTCACGCTGCGCTTGCGGTTGAGCGCGTTGGACACGGTCGCAGGCGAAAAACCGGTGATGCGGCTGATTTCGCGGACACTTGCTTTGGCCATTGTTCCCCCTAGTAGCGGTCGCGGTCGAGCATCGTGGCCTGACCGCCCCGTGACTCGACAACTAAACGACCGCAAATTAAATCTAAACAGAATAGTAAATGTTTAATAGCTAGTTTAGCCTGTTGTCAAGCGAAGCGACGCGACTATTCCCCCAACGGGCGTATTTACTCGGTAGCTAATCTGGAACGGGGCACAGAAACCGTTTAGCCCAGGACGCGGGCCATACGTGTCTTGAACTCGGACAGGAAGCGCGGGGCGTCCACGGTGAGTGCCACAAGCGCGCTCTTGTCGGGGTCGGACAGGCGATGCTCGTCGCAGATAGTGCGGCCGCGATACTCGCCGAGCAGGTCGACGCGCAAGTTGCAACCAAGTGCGCCCACGAGCGTGGGATCAATCGCCACGGCAACGGCAAGCGGATCGTGCAGCGCGCAGCCGCCCAGGTAAGGGGCGTTCATCTCGTACGAGCCAATGTAGTGCTCGACCATACTCGCAAATGCGCAGCCCGCCATGGTGCCCGAGCCCGTCCAACCGGCAATGTCGCGGCGCGTCAGCACCACGCGATGCGTCACGTCAAGACCAACCATGGTGAGTTTGCGGCCCGAGCGCAGCACGGCGTCAGCGGCCTCGGGGTCGCTCGCCATGTTGGCCTCGGCACCGGCGCTCACGTTGCCGGGCACGGTCAGGGCGCCACCCATCACCACCACGCGGCCGATAGACATCATCGCCGCCGCGTCGCGCTCAAGGGCGAGCGCCAGGTTGGAGAGCGGACCGGTCGCCACATAGACCAAGTCGGGACCATAGGTACGCGCGGCATCAATCAGGTAATCGACCGCCGCATTGCCATCGGCCGACATCGCGCCCACCGGCTCGTACGGCGAGGCGGGCACGCTTGCGCCGCCGATGCCGTTCTTGCCGTGGATAAGCGTGGTGGACGCCGGCGGCGTGTAGGGTTCGGTCGCCTTCACGGGACGATCGGCGCCCAGGTACACCGGCACCTCGGGACGACCCAACAGGTCGAGCACCGCCAAGCAGTTGTGCGCCGACTGCTCGACGCGCACGTTGCCAAAGCACGTGGTGATGCCGACGAGCTCCACCTCGGGGCTCGCGATGGCATAGGCAAGCGCCATCGCATCATCCACACCCATATCCAGATCAAGGATCAGCTTCTTGGTTGCCATTGTTCTACTCCGCTTCTCCGTCTAAACCGTCTAAACCAAACTTACGTTCAACTTCGGCGCGCGTGGGAATCGATTGCTGAGCACCCAGGCGCGATACCGTCACTGCCGAGGCGCGAGCGCCTGCGACCATGCACTCAAAAAGGGGCAAGCCCTGCAGCCGAGCCGCTGCAAGTGCGCCGATAAACGTATCGCCGGCGGCCGTCGTGTCGACCACCTCGCTAGAGAGCGCCGGCATGCGTAGCAGCCCTCCATCATCGCCGAGCGTAACCGATCCGGATCCGCCCAGTGTGATAACCGCGGCACCGGCACCCTTAGCGAGCAAGGCCTTAAGCGCGGCCACGCAGCTCGCGTCATCCGTGGGCAAGATGCCCGTCAGCACCTGGCACTCGGTCTCGTTGGGACAAACCAAGTCGACCGCAGGCCACGCTCCCGCCGGTAAGTCGCAGGCGGGCGCCGGATTAAAGACCGTATAGAACCCCAGCCTGTGGGCGCAAGAGAGCGCCGCGGCTGTGGCCATCAGGTCGCATTCGCCCTGGGCGATAAAGACGCCGCCGGCTGCCGGGGCGAGGTCGCAGATCTCGGCATCGAGTTCATCGGCCACCAGATAGCGCAGCGCGCAGGCAACGTCCTCGCCCGTAAGCGCATGGTTGGCGCCCGGCGACAACACGATGCGGTTGTCGTTCTCGCAGCGAATGATAGTCGCGGTGCCAGTCTCCACGTCGTCGCGACGCGCCACGAACTCAACGTCCACGCCGGCATCTTGGAGCCCCGCCACCAGTGCGTCGCCAAATGCATCGCGCCCGACGGCGCCGATCATGCACGTGCGCGCGCCCATGCGCGCGGCGGCCACAGCCTGATTGGCACCCTTGCCGCCGGCGTTGGTGATAAAACCGCTACCGCCGACAGTCTCGCCCGCACGCGGCATGCGCTCACACGCCACCGAAAGGTCCATGTTCATGCTGCCGAACACCGCAACGATGCCGCGATCTGCCATGGAAACCTCCTCATCCGCGGGCTTTATACCCACCGTCGGCCGTCAATCGTATGCTTTCGCACTCTATAACTTTAGTTCACTTTGATGTGAACGCGCGCTTGAGGTTGCGCCAGCAGCAAGCATTCACAGGAGCGGGCAGCTACAATGAATACGTGCTGATTTTTCTCGTCATTGGATGATGTTTTATGGAACAATTCCCGCAATCGAGCTCACGCGGCCCGCGCCGCGCGCCCGATAACCAGGCGCCGCACGAACGCCCGCGCACTGAACGCCGCGCAGGCGACCCGCGACGCACCCCGAGCCCCCATCGAGCACCCGCCAACAAAGCGGACCACGCCAGCGCCGCCGCCGCGGACCAGACGCCCACTCGTCCCAAATCTCGTTACATTCCCGCCCTCGACGGCCTGCGCACGCTCGCCGTTGTCGCGGTGGTGCTCTATCACCTCAATCTTACGTGGGCTCAGGGCGGCCTGCTCGGCGTCACGATCTTCTTTGTGCTTTCGGGCTATCTAATCACGCGCCTGCTGCTCAACGAAGTCGCCAAGACCGGGCGCATCGACCTCAAGAGCTTCTGGATTCGCCGCATCCGCCGCCTGTTCCCCGCCGTAGTGACCGTCGTGGTAGTGACATGCGCGCTGTGCACGATCTTTAACCACGTGATGCTCACCAAGATGCGTCCCGACATCCTGCCGTCGCTGCTGTTCTTTAACAACTGGTGGCAAATTGCGCAGGACGTCTCGTACTTCAACGCCCTGGGCGACCCCTCGCCGCTCACGCACTTTTGGTCGCTCGCCATCGAGGAGCAGTTCTACCTCATCTGGCCGCCGCTACTGTTTGCCATGGTGTCCATGCACGTGAGCAAGCCCAACACGCGCCGCGTGGTTCTGGGCTTGGCTGCGGTTTCCGCCATTGCCATGATGGCGCTCTACAACCCTGCCGCCGACCCCAGCCGCGTGTACTACGGCACCGACACCCGCGTCTTCTCGCTGCTGCTGGGCGCCTGGATGGCCTTTATCCCCGATCGCGATCTGGCGCCGGTGTGTCTCGCTCATCGTTTGGGGCTCAATCGCCTGGCTGGCGCCGCTAAGCACGGCAAGAACGCCGAGGGCAAGCCTGGCGAGAAGGCCGACAACGCAGCCGAGACCGTCCCGGCACAGCCGAGCGCCCTCGTGCGCTTTTGGTCCTCGCCCGCATCCATCGATGTGCTGGGCGTCGTGGGTCTGGTTGGCCTTGCCGCCATGGTCGCGCTCACCAACGGCTACACCGCGTTCCAGTATCGCGGCGGCACGCTGCTATGCTCCATCCTCACGCTCATGGTCATCGCGGCCTGCGTGCAGCCCCAGGGAATGGTTGCCCGCGCACTGTCCGCCGAGCCGCTCGTGTGGGTTGGCAAGCGCTCGTACAGCATCTACCTGTGGCACTATCCGCTACTGTTGCTCATGAACCCGGTCGCCAACATCAACGATACGCCGTGGTGGCAGTACATTTTGCAGGTGTTGTTGGTGGTCGCCGTAGCCGAATGTTCATATCGCTTTATCGAGACGCCGTTTAGAAAGGGCGCCTTTGGGCGCACCGTATCCGAGTTTCGCGACGGCGCCACCACGCCCGCCAACTGGGTACGCGCGCACGTCCCTGTCTGCGCAGCCTGCGCTGTCGTGTTGGTCGTTGCACTGGGCGGCCTGGTCTTTGTGCCCGAGACGTCTGCACTGAGCGGTGAGGGCGCCGAAGTCCTCAACAAGGAAGCCAAGAACACCGCGCCAACGGACCAACAGGCAGCCGACGACACCGACAAGGACAACGACGGCTTCCCCGATGGCTCCTACGACCTGTTGATGATCGGTGACTCCGTGTCGCTGCGCGCCGTTGATTCCTTTGACGGCGTGTTCCCGCACAGCCATATCGATGCCGAAAAGGGCCGCCAGTTTGATGCGGGCCGCGCGACATTTGAGGGCTATCTCCAACAGAACCTTGCCGGCAAGATCGTGGTCTTTGCACTGGGCACCAACGGCTTGGTAACCGACGACCAGATCGACGCCATCATGACCGATGCAGGAGATAAGCGTATTGTGGTGTTTGTGAACACGCGCAGCCCGCAGCCGTGGGTTGGCTCTACCAACCAGGCCATCGCCAACGCCGCCACGCGCTACAAGAACGTGCGCGTTATCGACTGGTACGGATACAGTGCCAATCGCAACGACCTGTTCGATGGCGATGGCACGCACCTGTCGACCACTGGCGTGACTGAGTACCTCAGCTTGATCCACGATGCAGTCAAGAAGGACCTGCCCGTGCATCCCGAGGATCACGTCAACGATCCGCAGCCGGCGGCCGTCAAGTCTGCCACCGACGCACTCGTCAATGCGCTCGCTCTCAAGCCGCACAAGCTGGGCACCGACAAGTAACCTGCAGCGCAAACTTCCCACATCCGGAGGGGGTGCCTGCCACGGCAGGCACCCCCTCCGGCAGTTAGGGACGTTCCTTATATGCCGGCACCCAGGGACACTCCTGACACAGCCGAGGAACGCCCTCCTTGCGACCGAATTCTGGGCGCCTCGCCACCCCGAACGTTGTTTCCAAGCCCACACCCGCAGCAAACAACCCAAAATCACTCTTTTCGAGCCGACTCCAAGAGGTCGTGGACAAAAAGTGGCAAATATGAGTACTGTTACCATTTTAGTAGCAGGCAAAACCACCCAAAATGGCGCTCATGCGGTAGCGCACGACCCTTCCAGTTGACCAGAATGGCCGGCTTAGGACTTGGAGACCCGCTTTTAATAAACAGATTCTTAACTATGTTCATTATTTTCTTGGTCGTAAATGCTATCGGCAAGGCAACAGTACTCATATTTGGCATTTTTTGTCCACTGCCATATAACTAACGCCCTATAGCGGGCAAAAAACAGGCCGCAGTCCATCGCTGCGGCCTGTTTGGAGTCCAAAAGAGGCGCTAAGCGCTGTAACCCATCGCCTGCAGAACAAACATGACGACCGTCAGCACCGTAATCACACCGATAGTCGCCCAAGTGAGCACATTCCACACGCGGCCGTTGCGGTTAGTGCCCATAATGTGACGGTCGGCGGCAATAACCACCTGGAACACCAGAACCACGGGCAGCAGCACGCCATTGATGACCTGCGAGGTCATCATAATCTGGAACAGATCGACGCCGGGCATAAGCACCAGCACGGCAGAGATACCGATGATGGCCGTAATGATGCCGCGATAGACCGGGGCCTCGTCCCAGCTGCGGTCGGCACCGCGCTCCCAGCCAAATGCCTCGCAGATGGCGCTGGACGTAACACCCGGCAGCACGCACGCAGCCAAAAAGCTCGCCGCAACCAAACCAGAGGCAAACAGCACCGTAGACCACTGACCAGCGATGGGCTCCAGCGCACGGGCAGCATCAGCGGCATCGCTGATCTGAATACCCGCCGGGAACAGCACCGTACCGGTCGTGATAATGATGAAGCCGGCGATGATGTCGGCGGCAATCGAGCCGCTTACGGTATCGATGCGCTGCAGCACGATATCGTCCTCGCCCGCGTTCTTATCGACCACGTTGTTCTGCGCCAGGAAGATCATCCACGGTGCGATGGTGGTACCGATTGTTGCGACCACGAGCGACACGTAGTTGGGGTCGTTTTGAATGTTGGGCACGACCAAGTCGACCGCGACCTCGCCCCAGTTGGGACCAGCCATAAACGCGGCGACGATATAGGTCACGAACACACAGCTTACCAGCAGCAAAATCTTCTCGATGCGCTGGAAACTGCCCGACATGGTGAGCATCCACACCAGCAGCGCCACGAGCGGCACCGAGATGCTCGCCGGAACGCCAAACAGGGCAAGGCCGCTCGCGATACCCGCGAACTCCGAGATGGTCACAGCGGTGTTGGCGATCAACAGCGCCGCCATGGCCAGCACGCTCTTACGCACGCCAAAGCGTTCGCGGATGAGCGACGCCAAGCCCTTACCCGTGACGCAACCGCAGCGTGCCGCGGTCTCCTGCGTCACGATAAGCAGCACGGTCATGACGGGAAGCATCCAGAGCATCTTGTAGCCATAGCTGGCGCCCGCGCTGGAATACGTGGCGATGCCGCCGGCGTCATTGCCCGAAAGCGCCGCCAGCAGACCGGGCCCCATGGCGCCAAAGATGGCCGCAATGGTTAGCTTTTGCCTGGTGCTCGGCTTTTGCTTCGTGTTTTGCACGCGACCACCTATCCCATGACCGACACGGTGAGCAGCACCGCAGCGGCGCAGTACGCCACGCACGAAATCATGACGGCAATGACGTTCATGGCGGTACCCGACGTATTGAGGTCGTGCTCGTCGCGCCAGAACAGCACCATCAGGTAAATCACGGCACTCATGTTGCTAACCAGGCAGATGATAGCCGCAATGTTAAAGCATCCGGTAAAGAGCTGCTCCTCGAACATGGAGGCATCGGGGAACGCGGCGGTGCGTACCAGTTGCGCGCACAGGTAAGTCACGAGCGAAAGGATCAGGCCCATGCCCGTGCTCTGGAAGAAGAATCCCAGGTACGGCTTGGGCTCGTCGTCGTGGCCGTCGTACTCGAGGAAGTAGTTCTTGACGAACGACACCATGCGCGAGGCTGCCAACAGCACGAGCGGCATGGCGCACATGGGAAACACCACCAGGTGCGCGGAGCCAAGCGCCGTCCCCAGTAGCGTTGCCATGATGCACGAGGCAATGCCCCACACGACAACCCAGTACTGACGATGCACAAACCAGCTGAGCACGTTCGTCGAGTCGTCCGATGCGCTGTCGCCCGAGCCGATGCCGGCGATCTGCAGGTCCTCCTGGTGCTCCTCGGCGATAACGTCCATAGCGTCGTCGAAGGTCACGATGCCCAGGATGTGACGGTTCTCGTCGCAGACGGGAATGGCGACCAGGTCGTACTTGGTCATCTCGTCCGTCACGTCCTCCTGGTCCTCGTCGGGCGACACATAGACCAGGTCGCGATAGGCAAGCTGGCCCAGCGTGGCGTCGCGGTCGGCCACGATCAGCGTGCGCAGCGAAAGCACGCCCGTCAGCATGCCGCTCGGGTCCTCGGTATAGACGTAGTAAACGCTCTCGAAGTCCTCGTCGAGTTTACGGATTGCCTCGATGGCGTCACCGACCGTCGCCGTAGCAGGCAGGGCGACAAACTCCGAGGTCATGATGCGGCCGGCGGTGTTGTCCTCGTAGCCCAGCAGGTTACGGATCGCCTTCTCCTCTTTGACGCCCATCAGGCGCAGAAGCTTCTCGGCCTTCTCGTAGCTGAGCTCGTCAATCAGGTCGGCGGCATCGTCCGGGTCCATCATGGCCAGCATCGACGACGCATCGGTATCGGACAGGCCCTCAAGCATCTCGGTCATGAGCTCGTCGTCATCGAACTCCGAGATTGCCTCGGCTGCCTGGGCGGTATCGAGCTGTGCAAAAACCTGCGCGCGCAGGCGCGGGTCGAGTTGCTCGATAATATCGGCGATGTCGGCGGGGTGCAGCTCGCCAAGCGTCTTGTGCGACACCGAGAGCTGGATGTTCTTGGTCGAGCGGTCGAGCAGGTCCATGTAGGACCAGGCGATGATGTCCTCGCTGAGCGGCTTGCCCAGGTGCTTCATAAAGCCCTCGACGACATGCTCGAGCGCGGGGCTAATCGCGCGCAGCAGGCCGCGAGCGCCCACCTCGGCACCCAGCAGGCGCAGCTGATTTTCGCCCGACATGGAAAACTTGATGTCGTTTACGCGCACGACCTTCATGCCCTGCGTGTCGACGATCTGCTTGTTGAGCACGTCGCGCGCAAGCAGCAGCTCGGTCGGCTGCAGATACGAAAAGCGAATATTGGTCGCAGATGTATTGAGGTACACGCCCGTCTCGTCGATGCGGTCGACCCATTTGCGCCAGCTGATCATAAACGGTGTCTTGCCGGGACCGCGGAACGCGAGCGACGTCACGTGCGGAAAAACTTCGCCGGTGGCAATGCCAAAATCGTTCACTACGCCGAGCTTTTCGCCATCGACGTCCAAGACCGGCAACTTGAGCATCTCACTCAGATAATTCAATGGTGCTCCCCATCATTATTCCTCCGGACGCGGCCGCGCGTGCGGCGTCCGGGGGCTTCTGGATATGTATACGCATGCGCGGGCGGCACGCCGCTCGACGCTTACACCCCGTGCATGCGCAAAAAGCACCTGCATGGGGTCATCGACTGTATGGTCGAGGTTTGGATTTCACCTGTAACCTTTCTCTTGACCCTCATTAACCGCAGTAACTATAGCATCAGCATCGCCCTGCGGCATCGAATTTATGCGCTGCACATTGCAGGCATACCAAACGCTGACGTATCCGTGACATAGCCCTTGGGGACGTTCTTAAACGACTACCCAATGACTACTCTGTGGTGTCATCGTCCTCGGCAAGTTGGGGGAACACGGCGTCCTTGGGCATGGTGACCTTCGTCAGCGAGGTGAGCTTTTTGCTGAGCGATGTGTCCGTCTTGACCAGGTCGCTCAACGTCACGATTTTGTAGCCGTCGGCAATAAGCCCGTCGATAATCTGCGGCAGCGCCTCGAGCGTCTGCTCGGCGCATTCGTCTCTATCGGTGAGCAGCACGATATTGCCCGGCGTCACCGAATCGAGCACCGTTGAGACCTGCTCGTCGGCACCGTTGAGCAGCCAGTCGCCCGAGTCAATATTCCACGAGACCACGGCGGAGACCAGGTCCATCGCATCAATCCAGTTTTGCTCGTCAAAGGCAGCGTAGGGAGCACGCAGCAGCATCGTCTTCACGCCGGTCGCCGACTTAATCGCATCGGTGCCTTTCGTGATCTGTTCGCGTACCGTCTCACGGTCCTGACCCTTGAGCGAATCGTCGCTGTAGCTGTTGGATCCGATCTCGCACCCGGCATCGACAATCGCCTTGGCCGTGGCAGGCGAGGCCTCGGCCGCATCGCCCGAAAGGAAGAACGTCGCGGTAACGCCCTTTTCCTTGAGCACCTGCAAGATCTGTTTGGTGGCGCCGCTCGGACCCTCGTCAAACGTCAGCGCCACGTACTTTTTGTTGCCCTTGGGCGCCACGCTGGCGCACGCAACGACGCAATCGGTGGCGGGCACAACCTCGCCGCGGTCCTGCGTCTTGCCCGACTGCTCACCAACCCACACCTCGGAGCGGCCCTGAACGCCCCACGTCTGCACATACTCGATAGCGCCCGTGCCCTCGACCTTGAGCTTGGGCTCGATAACCGTAGCCTGAACCTCATGCTTCTCGTAGGTGTTACGGCCATCCTTGACCGTCACCTTCTCGCCACCCTCAAGTTCGCGGCTATCCCATTTGCCCTGTTTTATGCGCTTGCCGTCCACCTTAACCGACAGCTTTTCGCCGCCATGGCGCTTGAGCACGCTGTCATCGACGGCCAGCAGGTCGCCTGCGTCGTAGGTGTCAGTTAACTCCTGGTCGTCGATGAGATTCTGCAGCGTAGAGCCGACGCGCACCGCGGTCTTCTGGCCGTTAAGCTCCACGTCCACGCTGCGGTTGACGTAGCCCACGACGGCAGCGATAAACAGCACGAGCGCACAGCCCACGGCAATGAGCGCGTATGGTAGGCGAGACGGACGGCGTGGTGCGCGGCTGTTGCCGATGCGCGCACTGCGATCGCTAAACCCGCGGCTATGGTTGAGGTACATCGCGCCGGGCTTACGGCGACGGCGGCGCTGACCGCTGGGCAGCTGCCCCAAGTCGCGGCGCGCCGTCGGACGCGCACCCGAACGCCCGTTTAAGTTGGATCCGTTTTGGCGCATGTGCCCTCCCCCATAAACACAGCGAGCCGGAGCAACATGTCTCCGGCTCGCCTCCCATCATTTGGTACGTCGCTATTTGCTAGCTTTTGACGAGCCACCGCTCGCCTTTTGGTATTCGTCCTTAAAGGCCTTGAACATGCCGCGCGTCTTGCCGAGCTGCTTGCCCAGCGCGCGACTGCCCTTGTCCACGGCGACCGATCCCTTGTCATCGAGCACCTTGGCGCCCTTTTTGACCTTATCGCCCACCACGACACTGGCCTCGGCAGCCTTGGCGGCCGCGCCGCCCGAATACCCGAGTGTCTTGACCTCGTCCGAAACGATCATCGCGCCGTTCTCGTAGCCGCGCAGCATCGTCGGCGGCACCTGCGTGTCACCGACAAGCACGCTCGAAGCGGCACCGGCGGTCACATAGAACATCTGAACGATGCCCGAGCGCGGCTTGAACTCCACGTCCGAACAATAGCCCACGACATCGCCCGATTCCGTGCGCACGTCCATACCAACCCAGATGATGCAATCGTCAAGGTTAATGTCGAGGCGCTTGGCCGCAGCGGCATCGTAGGTGTCCTTGGCGTCATCCACCGCGATGGCGCCCTCATAGACGCCGATGGCATCGAGCGCCACAAATCGGTCGGGGCGCTCGATCATGCCCGCAATGTCGGACTGGCGAACCATAAAGCCCACCACGCGCGTACCGCCCGGAGTAAAGACCGGAAAGTGAATCTTTCCGAGCTTTTTAGGGCTGCGCGGCGTGCCGTCCTTTTTTGTGCGCTTGTCCTCGGTGGGCTTGCGATAGATCTTGGCGCCGACAAAATCCCCAGCGCGCATTATGCCTCGGTCGAGGGCTCCGCAGCCTCGGTGTCGGCCTCGGCGGCGTTCTCGACCACGACGTCGGCGGCGGGCGTCACGTTGCCGCCCGAGATGGCGTCGTTGAGCTGCTCGCGCAGCTGGTCCATACGCTCGCGGGCCAGGTCGACCTTGGCGCGCAGGTCATCGGTCTTGGCATCGACCATCGGGCCGAAGTCGTTGACCGCGGCGCGGGCCTCCTCGGCGCCGTGCTCGTAGGTATCGCGCATGTTATCCCAAGCGTCGTTGGCGATATCGGCAGCCATGGCGCGAGTCTCGGCGCCCGAGCGCGGGGCCAGAGCAACGCCGATGATAGCGCCGGCGGCGGCACCAAAGAGTGCACCGGAGACAAAGCTAAAAGTCTTACCCATGATCATTCCTCTCCTGCGGGCACGTCGGCGCCCACCGTTTGAATGCTGTCCATTATACCCGCAGCGCAACACTTACCGCCCCGCTCATCTGCATACGGCAAAGGCGCAGGTACATGATGGTGTTGAGCGAGCGAACCTACTCCTGAGGCATGGCGGGCATGGCAACCGTGGCAGCCGGATCCCCGCCGGCGCCGTCCACGAGGGGCAAGCCGGCCTCATGTGCCGAGCCAGCCGGAGCCGTTGCCGCGCCGCCGAAGACGGCCGCGGAGGCCTCGTGGTTCTCGACAACCGCGCCCTCGGTATCAATCACCACCTGGGGCTCGTCTTCAAAGTTGGGGACGCCCTGGGGCTCAGTTGCCGGCTCGGCGGCCGCATCGACAACGGGATCGACGTCGTCGTCGGCAGGAGCATCGCCCTCGGCCGCATCCTCGGCCACGTCCTCGCCATTCGCGGCGGCGACGGCCTCGTGCGGATCCTTGCCCTCGGCCTCGGCACGCATGCCCAAAACCAGATTGCGCAGACCCGCGACCGTACCGTCCACGTCGGGCGCAGGCTGGTCGGCATGCAGATATGCCCAGTCCATCATAAAGGTAGCCGACGACAGCGCGCCGATGGCCAGCGCGTCGTCGGGACACGAAAGCTCAATCTCAAAGACACGCTCGTCATGCTCGCTCACGCGGGTGCGGCCGCACGAGATATTGCCGGCAAGGCCGGTCTCGTTCATGAGCTCGACCGACACGTGCTCCAGCAGGTGGCAGAGCTCGGTCTGGCCCATGCAATCCTGGAACTCGCGGCCGGAATCGCCCAGGCACAGATGCTTGGCAATCGCTGGCACCAGATAGTACACGCGCGCCGTGGCCTCGATATCCTCCGAGGTCATGAGCGGCATGCCGGGGTTCACCAGCACATGCGCGCAGATCTTGTCCTCGCTGACGGTGACCTTAAGGATGTTGAACAGGCCTGCCATAACTCTCCCCTACTCGTCCTTGTCCTACTCGTCGCCATCGTGCGGATCTGCAGAACCCGCACCCGACGCCGCCGGCTCGTCCGCCGCGGACTCGGAATCCTTCTTATCGGTTTCGGCCGGAGCGATCACGCGAATGAGCGAGATGCGCTGGCCACGCATCGACTGCACCTTAAACTTGTACCCCGCAACCTCAAACACCTCTCCGATGTCGGGCACCGAGTCGCAAAGCTCCAAAATCCAGCCGGCGATGGTCTCATAATCATCGCTTTCCTCGAGCGGCCATCCAAGCTCAATCGCATCATCGCACGAAAAACGCCCATCGACGAGCCACTCGCGACGCGAGAGGCGCGTGAGGTACTTGTTATCGGGGTCGAACTCGTCCTCGATCTCGCCCACAATCTCCTCGACGATGTCCTCGATGGTGATGATGCCGGCCGTGCCGCCGTACTCGTCCACAACGACCACGATCTGATCGTGCGAGGTCTGCATCTCGGAAAGCAGCGGCAGGATGTCCTTGGTATCGGGCACAAAGGTGGCGTCGCGCAAAAAGTCGGCGATGGGCTGGTCACCCTTGCCGTCGAGCGCGGGCTGGATCAGGTCCTTGATATGTGCGATACCCGCCACGTTGTCGGGATCCTCGTGGTAGACGGGGATACGGCTGAAGCCGGTCTGGCGCATGGTGGACAACACGTCGGCGACCGTCTCGTCATCCTCGCACATGGTGGTGTCCACGCGCGGCACCATGACCTCGCGGGCAACGGTGTCACCTAGGTCAAAGATCTCGTGGATCATGCGCTTTTCCTCGTCGAGCAGGTCGTCCTGCTCCGAGACCATGTACTTGATCTCTTCTTCCGAGACGTTCTGGCGGTCGTCGGCGCTCTTGATGCGCAGGATGCGGGCCAGGCCGTCGGAGCAGGCGCCGGTCAGCCACACGAGCGGGCGGGCGATCTTCTGGAACACGGAAAGCGGCCCCACGACCTGCTTGGACACGCCCTCGGCGTTAGCGAGGCCGATACGCTTGGGCACGAGCTCGCCGATCACGATGGAGACAAAGGCGACGGCGACGGTGATGATGACCGGCGCCAGGCCACGCGCGATGGCGGAAAGCGGCGCGATGCCAAAGCTCATGAGCCACGTGGCGAGCGGGTCGGACAGGCTCGTCGAGGCGACGGCAGACGAGGCGAAGCCCACAAGCGTGATGGCGACCTGGATGGTGGCCAGCAGCTGGTCGGAGTCGGCGGCGAGCTTAATGGCGCACTCGGCGCGCTTGTCGCCCTCCTCGGCCTCGTGCTCCAGCACGGCGCGCTTGGCCGTGGTGAGGGCCATCTCGGACATAGAGAAGTAGCCGTTGATGAGGGTCAAAACGAGGGTGGTGATAAGGGAGATGGTTATGTCCATCGGGAGTTTCTCGAACCTCCAAGATTCGGGACGTTGGCAGGAGACGTAGTTGGCGGATAAGGCGGTTGCGCCCGACGGCCACCTGGGTGGATCCGCGGGCACGGGCTCGGTCGTTAGATTACGAAGAGGATCACCGCCATGAACTGGAAGATGCTACCGGCGAGCACCCACAGGTGAAACACGCTGTGCAGGTAACGCACGTTTTTGGCGATGTAGAACGGTACGCCCACGGTGTAGCACACGCCGCCGACGGCGAGCAGCGCTAACGCGACGGGGTTCAACAGCGCTACGAGTGCGGGCAGCTTAAAGACGACGAGCCAGCCCATCAGCAGATAGACCAGGCCGCTTACCCAGTGCGGCTGACGCTCGCGCAAAAAGCACTCGAGCGCGATACCAATGATGGCGATGGCCCATACGGCAAAGAACAGCACGGCACCGCCGTCGTTTGCCAGCGTAATGAGGCAAAACGGCGTATAGCTGCCCGCAATGAGCAGGTAGATGCAGCTATGGTCGATGATGCGGAATACGCGCTTTGCGGGCGCGGGCTGAATCGCGTGATAGAGCGTGGAGGCCAGATATTCGAGAATGATGCTGACGCCGTAGACGATCGCCGCGGCCATGTGGGCCGGGCCGCCGCCGCGCAGGGCGGCGAATACGATCAAAAGTACGAGGCCTGCGATGCCCAGCAGGCAGCCGACACCATGGGTGACGGAGTTCATGATCTCCTCGCCCACCGTGTACTGCGGAACGGCCGCGGCCTTAGGTCGCGGCTTGGAACTGTCGCTCGAATCGGACATGCCGGTTACATCCTCCAACATAAATAGTTCTCAACACTATATCAAAGCGTCTGGGTACGTGCGAAATTTGCACTATACGTGACCTTTTGTTTACCCATTCTTTGCTTGTTGACGCATCAACGATGAACATCCATAATGCGCTTGCATTAAATGTTGATGTATTAACATCTTATAGGAGAGCGATTATGGCTCAAAATACGCACCCCCATCGAGGACTCAAGATCGGCCTGGCCGTTGCCGCGGTGCTCGTTGTCGCCCTATTGGGGTTTGCCGGCAACTTCTTATTCGACTTTGCCCTAAACCCCCAAGCGCCCTACACCATGAAGATGATGCAGGACGGCAAGAACGCCGAAAAGGGCGAGCAGATGGATGCCGAGGAGACCGAAGCGCGGGCTTGGTTTAAGCAGAATCGCGAGAGCAGCAGCCTCACCGCGGATGACGGGACCGAGCTTGCCGCTTGGTATTTCGCTGCACCGGAGAGCACCCACGATTATGCTGTCTGCCTGCACGGATACACCAACGAGCCCATCGGCATGGCACGATACATCAAGCGTTTCCACGACCGCGACATGAACGTGCTCGCGCCCGCAGCTCGCGCCCACGAGCGCTCCGGCGGCGACTACATCGGCATGGGCTGGCCCGAGCGGCTCGATGTCGTCGCGTGGATCGAACGGATCGTTGCGGACGATCCCGAGGCGCGCATCCTGGTCTTTGGCGAGTCGATGGGCGCGGCGACCGCCATGAACGTGGCAGGGGAATCTCTGCCCGCAAACGTGAAGTGCATTATCGAGGACTGCGGCTATACGAGTGTCTGGGACGAGTTTTCCCTGCAGCTTAAAGACGTGTTCGGCCTGCCTAGTTTTCCCTTGCTCGATGTAGCCAACCTGGTGTGCAACGTGCGCGCGGGCTACGACTTTCATAAAGCGAGCAGCGTGGAGCAGCTCAAGCACGCAACGGTCCCCATGCTGTTTATCCACGGTGACCAGGACACCTTTGTGCCGTACAGCATGCTCGACCAAAACTACGACGCGTGCACCAGCAAGGTCAAGCAAAAGCTCACCGTCCACGGCGCCGCCCACGCCAAGAGCGCGCAGGTCGACCCAGAGCTCTACTGGAGCACGGTCAACGACTTCCTCGACAAGAATTTTTAGGCAAAAAGCGGCGTCTGCAGCCTCCTCCAGCCCCATGATTTCGGAAGTATGCGGCAAATTCTGGAGTTGCCGACCAGACCGCTGTTTTACCAACAATTTATCAGGGGTTTTGTTGCCAAAAAACGCCGTGTGCTCGGCGGTCTCGAAATTTGCCGCATACTTCCGAAAAACCGCCCGCGAGCACCGTGCTCGCAGGCGGTTTATGTTTGAGTTACGCAACAAAAGCGCGCGATTTGTCCAATAGTCCGGCGCTACTTGACCTCGATGAGCTCGTACTCGCTCGTGCCCAGGCCGATCTTCTCGGCGTGTGCGATGCACGCGCGCCAGTCGGTGTCGGGATGCGTGATGCAGAAGGGATCGCGCGCCTGCTCGCCCTCCAGATGCTCGTGGTTGTGCTCCATCTTGGCGGCGCTGTCGGTGAGCTCGGTGTTGGGCAGCGGCTCGGATGCCATGACGGCATCGGCGCAGGCCTGGTCGATGGCGACCGGGTCGAAGCTCGCGAACATGCCGATGTCGTTGACGATGGGCGTGTCGTTTTCGGGATGGCAATCGCAGTTGGGGCTGATATCCATGGCGAGCGAGATATGGAAGCTCGGACGGCCGTCGACGATAGCCTTGGTGTACTCGGCGATCTTATAGTTGAGCACGTCGGCCGCGGCGTCATAATCAGGCTTGATGCAATCCTGATTGCACGCCGCAATGCAGCGTCCGCAGCCCACGCAGCGATCGTGGTCGATGGCGGCGACATGGACCGTGCGGGTGCTGCCGTTGGCAAGCTCGCGCTCGCGGGTGTCGTCAAACGAGATGGCGTTGTGCGCACAGATCTTCTCGCAGGCACGGCAGCCCACGCAATGCTCGGTCGCAACGCTCGGCTTGCCGGCGGCGTGCTGCTCCATCTTGCCGGCACGGCTGCCGCCACCCATACCCAGGTTCTTCATGGCGCCGCCAAAACCGGCCTGCTCATGGCCCTTAAAGTGGGTGAGGCTGATCACGATATCGGCATCCATGAGTGCCTGGCCGATCTTGGCCTCGTGCACGTACTCGCCGCCCTCGACCGGGACGAGCGCCTCGTCGGTACCCTTGAGACCGTCGGCGATAATAATCTGACAGCCCGTGGCATACGGGGTAAAGCCGTTCTGGTAAGCGGTGTCGATGTGCTCGAGCGCGTTTTTGCGGCTACCGACGTAGAGCGTGTTGCAATCGGTAAGGAAGGGCTTGCCGCCCAGCTCCTTCACAACATCCGCGACGGCGCGAGCGTAGTTGGGGCGCAAAAAGCTCAGGTTGCCCAGCTCGCCAAAGTGAATCTTGATGGCGACGAACTTGTTCTCGAAGTCGATCTGCTCAATACCGGCGCGGCGAATGAGGCGCTTAAGCTTGTCGAGCTGGCTCTCGCGAGCATGCGTGCGCAGATTCGTAAAGTACACCTTGGCGGGTGCAGTTGCGGTCATAGATCTATCCCCTCGGTCTATATGGCGTTACAGACATAAGAGGATGGTACCAGTTAAAGCAGAGTTAAAGTCAAGTACGGCACCTAGTCATTGGGGACAGTCTTAAATGACTGAAACCACTCATTGGGGACGGACTTAAATGAGTGCCTCGCCACCTGGCAGCTAGGGACGTTCCTTTCCTGCCGGCAGTTGGGGACAGTCCTTGTCAGTCCGGCCGGCGAGCCGGCGAATCGGCAAAGACTGTCCCCGATGACTAGTCATTTAAGTCTGTCCCCAATGACCACTCTTGGTAGGAAAGGCGTCGCGGGGGATTTCGTCCCAAAATGTGTGTGATGTGTGGTCGTCCTAGGAGGGCTTGCGCACAACCAGGTGGGCGCGGAAGCCTTTCTGCGCCTCGAGCTTGAGCAGGAGGAATCCGGCCCCCTCGGCGAGCGCGCGAAGCTCGGACACCTTGCAGATCCGGACATCGCCGTGACCTGCGAGGCGCGCCAACGGCAGCTCAAAGGTGTTCATGAGCCATACCACGAAGTCGCTCGACGTGTAGTCGCGGAGAATCAGGCGCCCGCCGGGGCGCAGGACTCGGGCCGCCTCGGCGAAGAACCTCTCGGGGTGCGGATAGTGATGGAAACTGTTGGAGCAGAGCACGGCGTCGAAGCTTTGCGGCTCGAAGGGCAGGGCTTCGGCGTCCCCGACGACGAAGCGGACGTTCCCGAGCTGCTTGGCGCATGCCGCCTCGATCATTTTGGGCGTGAGGTCGAGCCCCGTCAGGTGCTTGCCCGGGTATTCCCCGTGCAGCAGCTCCAGGACCGCTCCGGTTCCGCAGCCCACGTCGAGCACGTCCTCGAACGGCTCGAGCGCGAGCTCCTCGAGCATCTGCGGATAATCGTCTTTGCACATCTCGTAGATCCCGGCATGGCCGGACTCGTAGATCTTCGCCGCTTCGGTGAACTCTTTGACGGAAAGCTGCTTGAGCTCTTCTGCCGATCTGGCCATGAGCCCTCCTATTCCTGGACCTTGAGCGCCTCGGCGAGGCTGACGCGCCTGATGGAGCGCGTGTGCAGGAGCGCCACGACCAGGTAGGTCACAAAGCCAATGCCCACGCACGCCGCCATGGACCAAGCGGGCACGTAGATCTCGATATTGCCGTTGTAGGCGAGCAGCATCGAACGGAAGATGGCCGTAAGCGAGCCGATGATCACGGGCAGGCTCAGCACGAGCGACGCCGCCACGCACAACGTGATCGAGCGGATGTACAGGTGCGAGATCTCGGCGTCGCGATAGCCAAAGACCTTCATGTAGCTAATCGAGCGGGCGCTATGGTCGATAACAGCCTTGGTCAGCAGGTACATAAACAGCAGGAAGATAAACACCGCGAGGCCAACCATCATGCCGATCATTTTGCTCATCATGCCGATAAACTGGTCGCCCACGGCACGCATGTCGTCGGGCGTGGTGTCGCCGGCAAAGTAGCGCGCATCGAGGTCGAGCTTCTCGTCGCTCACATAGCCGTTAAAGTAGGCAGCGTCGTTGCCGAACAGCTCGTTAAAGTCGTCGATGCTCATGTAGATATTCATGTCCGACTTGGAGCCCCAGGTGGCGTCCTTGCCCGTGTACTCCAGTGAATAGTCCTTGCCCTCGTACTTGTCGTGGAGCGTGACCTTTTGTCCCTCGCTCCAACCAAACTTATCGAGCAAGCCGCCACCAAAGACGACGAGACCGTCGCCCACATCGAGGTCCTTCCAGTAGCGCGAATCGGGCGAGACGCCGTAGACGGAAATCGTCTCCTGCCCATTTCCGTCGCCGCGGTCGTATTGCAGCTGGTAAACGGCATATTTCTCGGCCTGCGCAATCTTCGCCGCACCGTTATCCGTCGTATTGACGGGATGAATATCATCGTTGTCGGTATCGATCTTCGAGGCCTTTTCAATCAGATTGATGGCCTCGTCGCGGTTGCAGCCAAGCGCATCGGCAAGATCGTCGAGGCGCGCATAGAGGACGTCCTTCTTGTCCTGAACCGTTGCGAGCGCGTCCTGCGCTGCGGCTAAACCCTCGGCAGACGGAGAGCTGGTCGCGGCATTGGCAGCCGCCTGCGCGGCATCGACCGCGTCATCAAGCTCGTCGTCCGCATCCTGGGCGGCAGAGAGCAACGCGCCATCCACCGACTGCAAGCGCTCGAGCGCCGACCACTGCTCGCGCTCCTCGGCGGTGCCTTCAAGCTCTAGCGGAGCCTTGAGCGTGTACTGATGCTCGGCGACCAAACTCGTCTCCAGGTTGTCCGCGTAGTGCGTCATCGTGGGCAGGATCGCCAGACCAAAGAGCAGCAGCAGCGACGCAAACGCGATGCCCACGAAGAGCGTGGCGAAGTTGCCCAGATTGCGCAGGAAGATGCGCAGGCGGAAGCGCGAGACAAAGCCCATACGCTCCGGCAGCTGAAAACCGCGCTTGGTGCCTGACTTGCCGCCCGCCTCGTGACGAAGGAACTGCAGCGGCGTCTTTCCCATCTTGCGGAGCAGGCCCACCAACGTAATGAGGATGAGCGCGGAGGCGGGAACCACGGCGCACTTTACAAAGATCTCCCAGCTCCAGTACACCTGGAAGGGCGGCAGGCTGTACGAGCCGTAATAGAGGCCGCGCATGGGCTCGGTAAAGAACGCGACGCCGAGCGCGGTGCCCAAAAGCGCCGCGAGCACGCCCACGATGGCGGGAAGCGCAAGGTAGTGCAGCACGATCTCGCGACGGCGATAGCCGCTGGCGAGCAGCGTGCCGATAATGGCGCTCTCCTCCTCGATGGTGGCGTCGGTAAGGACCACAAAGACAAACGCCATGATCACGATGATGATGTCGAGCAGCGTCATCCACATCATGGAGTCGCCGTCCACGTCGTCGCGCGCATAGCCAATGCCCTGGTTGGAATCGGCGTCGATCAGATCGTCCACGCGCGCATCGGCGTCGGTCAGCGCCTCGACCATATCTTGCTCGGCGTCAATGCGGTCCGCGGTGGGGAGGTCGCGATCGGTAAAGGTGAAGGAGTAGGTGTAGGCGGGTGCGCCACCGGCATCCTCGAGCGCGGCAAAGCCGGCGTCGGTGACCTCGGCCACGCCATAGGTGATGGTGTTCACCGTAAAGTCCGAATTGTTGAGGAACAGCGCCTGGCTATCGGGCTGGGTCATGATGCCGCAGATGGTGTAGGCGCGGTCCTCAAGCTCGACCTTATCGCCCACGGCGAGGTCGTTATTGGTGGCAAAGACACGGTCGATGGCCACCTCGTCATCCACCTTGGGTTCCTTGCCCTCACAGTAGGACGCGATATCGACCTTGCTGCGGTGCGCATAGGTGCGCAGCGTGCGCTTGGTGCCATCGTCGCCGTCGGCCTTTTTGATGATGGCGTCGATGGAGAAGTTCTTGTAGAGCGTGACGCCCCCAACATCCTCCGCCGCATCCTCGGCGGCTTTGAGCTGATCGTCGGTGGCTTCGAACGCCGTGGTCAGGCGACCGTCCTCAATCGTGTACGTATCGCGCATGTCGTCGATAAGGCAGCCGATGGAGTGCGCGGCGAGCAAAAAGCCCGACGTGAGGGCGATACTTCCACACATAAGCAGGAAGATGCCTAGGTATTTACCGATATTGCGACGCAGCTCGCGGGGGAGTCGTTTTGCGAGAGGTGACATGGTGCCGCCTACCAATCGAGCTCGGCGGCCGCGACGGGCGACTCGTTGAGCTCGTCCTCGACGATGCGCCCGTCGCGCAGGCGCAGCACGCGGTTGGCCATACGGGCGATGGCGGCGTTGTGGGTGACGATGATGATGGTGCAGCCGTAGGTGCGGTTGACGTCCTCCATGAGCTGCAGGATTTCCTTGGATGTCTTGTAATCGAGCGCGCCCGTGGGCTCGTCGCACAGCAGCAGGCCCGGGTTTTTGACGAGCGCGCGGCCGATGGCGCAACGCTGCTGTTGACCGCCCGAGACCTGGCGCGGGAACTTGTTACGGTGCTCGTAGAGGCCCAGCGAGCGCAGCAGGTCGTCGACGTTGAGCGGGTCTTTGGACAGGTGCGCCGTGACCTCGATGTTTTCCTTGATGGTGAGGTCGGGCACCAGGTTGTAGAACTGAAAGACAAAGCCAAGCTCGCGGCGGCGATACTCGCCCAGATCGGCGGGCTTGAGCGTCGTCAGGTCGCAGCCGTCCACCATAATGGAACCGCCGTCGGCGTCCTCCAGGCCGCCGATGAGATTGAGAAACGTCGACTTGCCCGAACCCGAGGGCCCCAGCATGACGCAGATCTCGCCGCGGTTGATGGACGTGTCGATGCCGTCGAGCACCGTCAGGCGCGCATCGCCGTCGCCGTAGTGTTTTTTGAGGTCCTTAACCTGGACGTAGGCTTGCTTCGTCGCCATACTATCCCCCATTGTTAGCCTTCTGCTACTTTTCTAGGGCTATAGTAAACCCAGGCGAACTATTTTTGCGCGACATATGGCATTTATTTCAAACTAGTCACCCGGCAGTTAGGGACGTTCCTTTCCTGCCGGCAAATGGGGACAGTCCTTGCCAACCCAGCCGGCGAAGCGGTAGATCGGCAAAGACTGTCCCAATGACTAGTCGTTTAAGTCTGTCCCCAATGACTACTCTTGGTCGTTTAAGTCTGTCCCCAATGAGTACCCGATGGCTAGGTGGCTAGGCGTGGGATTTGGTGTGCGTGAGGGCTAGGCCTACGGCGGCGATGGCGGCGGCGAAGAGCACGGTGACGCCCAGGTCGCAGGCAATGTCGCCCAGCACGGCAGACGTCAGGTCCGACGCAAGCGCCTTGCCGATCGCATCGTTCACCCAATACGTCGGCACAAAGTGCGCCACGGTCTGCACGGCCGACCCCATGAGCGACAGTGGCATCCAGGCACCGCCCAAAAACGTCATGAGCATACCGAGCAGGTTACCCACACCGTTGAGCAACTCCTCGCGCGCACCCAGGCTCGACAGCGTAAAGCCAACGGCCAGGAGCGTGCACGCCAAGGCAAACGTCGCCGCCAGCGCCAGGCACACGCGGCCCACGCCGACCTCGGCGACCTCGCTGGCAAAGCCCACAACGCCCATCATGCTCGACACAAACCAAATACAGACGGTGAGCACGGCGGCGGCCGCGAATACGGCGAGCGAACGTTGGCGCTCGGAGACCGGGCCGGCATCCATACGGCGCACGCGCTCGGGCTCGTTCATACCCGAGAACACCAGACCCACCGACACGATGACCGACGAGATGATCGCATACGCGCCAAAGTTGAAGTACGACTCGAGCGTGGCGGCGGCCGTGGAGTCGACCTTGACCTGCTCGATCTGGACCTCGGCGCGCTTGGCGGCGGCATGTTCGGCAGCCTTGGCGACGTCGCCGTCGGAGGCAGCAGGCTCAAGCGCCGCCGCAGCGCCCGCGAGCGAGATCCAGCGCGAGGCCTCGGCAGACGAAAGCGCTGCCGCCATGGTGCCTGAGCCGTACGTCACGTCGAGTTTGGGCAGGGCCTCCCCCGCACGGGCGGCCGCGATCAGGTCGGCCTCAAACCCCTCCGGGATAAAGAACACGCAATCGGCGCTGCCTTTGGCGCTGTTGCTCTTGGAAAGCGCGTCCGCAAGATCGTACGTGTCGTCGCCGACGCCTGCGATCAGGTCAAAGCGCGACCCCAGGTGCTTGGTGAGCGCCCGCGAAAGGTCGCTGTTGTCGCGATCGACCACGATCACGTTGGTGTCGTAGGGCTTGTATTCGGTGAGCTGCGACGAGTTCCAGCTCACCGATGCCGCAATGAACACGCCCATGAGCGAGATGAACACCGTGTAGATGAGCAGGTAGAACGGGTGCGCCAGCGCCATGCGAAGCGCGGTCTTAAAGGTGCTCATAGCGGCTCCTTCCAAAGATCAGCGTAGCGGCGACGACAAACACCAAGGTCATCAGGACAAGCGCGCCCGCGCGCACGACAAAGGGACCCAGGTCCTCAAAGAAATACAGGCGGTTGAACATGTCGCAGATGAGCTTGACGGGATTGAGCCAGCACTCGGCCGGGCAGGCGCGGGCGACGTCGTCGGCAAGCGCCATCGCCGGCTCGCCGTAGAGTCCGGCGAACAGGGCGCACGTGGTGGCAAAGCCCGTGAGGATGCCCGACTTGGACGCCTTGCCGCCCTTAACGGGCAGCGTGCCCACAAAGAGCCCCAGGCCCGTTGCGGCAAGCGCGGATGCGGCGCCACCCACCAGGCAAAGCCCCTCGCGCCCGCCAAAGTCGACGCCGACAACCAAACGCACGTAGCCGATCGCGATTGCCATCGAGGCAAAGGAGACCAGCCACGAGCCGATAAAGATACCGGCCAGCGACGCCGTCTTGGAAAGGCCGCCCACGCAGCGGCGTGCGCCAAGGCCCGACAGATTGGGCTGCAGGTCGACGGCGCTCAAGGCGGCAAACTCGGCAGACATCATCGCGACCAGACCAAAGAGCGCGTAGTAGTAAATGGTCGTGCCGTCGGGCGTGGTCCGCGTCAGACTCACGCGGCGGGTCCCGCCCTCGAGCGACAGGGCGCGCGCAACCGTCTCCGGGTCGGCAAGCGCCGCCGGGTCGTCCTGGGCAATCTGGGCCATGAGCTCGGCATTTTGCGTATACGAACTTGCCACCGTCTCCAGAATGCTGCGGTCGACGAGCACCGTGGACGCACGCGAACTATCGTAGCTCGAAAGCAGCGTGAGCTTGGGCGTGCCCGCGGCATCGACCGTATAGATGCCCGCGACCTCGCCGGCCTTGAGCGCGCGGTTCGCGGCGGCCGCATCCTCGCACTCGTGAATCTCGAGCAGCTGATCGTCGCCCTCCTTAGACAGCGAGGTCGCCACGTCCTTAAAGGTCGACGCGTCCCAGGCCTTGTCCGCCACGATGGCCACCGGCACCGGGTCGACCTTACCGTCGGAGCTCAGGTTCGCAAACATAAACATGAACATCGTGGAAAGCGCAACGGGAAAGACCGCACCCCAAACCCAGGTGCTCGGCCGACGCAACAGCGTCTTGAGCGTGATGATGATGGTGTTGAACATGGCCGCCCCCTAGTCGCGCAGCTCGCGGCCGGTGATCTCGAGGAACACGTCGTTAAGGGTCGGCGGCTCGGAGTAGATGCGGCCGAGCGGTACGTCGTGCGAGCGCAGCGCGTCGAGGATGTCGGTCAGGTTATGCGGGCTCGCTTCGCACGAAAACGTGAGCTGGCCCGCCGTCGCCGCCAGGTCCAGGACATGCGGCAGACTCGCAACGGCGGCGAGTGCCGCGCTCGGCACCTCACCGACCTCAATCACGATCTTCTCGCCCATCTGAATCATGCGCTTGAGCTCGTCGTTGGTGCCCTGCGCCAACACGCGCCCGCCGTCCATGATCATGATGCGGCTGCAGATCTGCTCGACCTCCTCCATGTAGTGGCTGGTATACACCACCGTGGCGCCCTCGTCGCGCAGTCGGCAGATGCCCTCCAGGATGGCGTTGCGGCTCTGCGGGTCGACCGCCACCGTGGGCTCGTCGAAGAAGATGAGCTCGGGCTTGTGCGCGATGCCGCAGGCAATGTTGAGGCGGCGCGCCAGACCGCCCGAAAGCTTGCCGGGGCGGAACTTGGTAAAGTCGCCCAGACCGACAAAGTCGATTGCCTCGTCCACCAGCGCGCGGCGGCGCTTGCGGTCGCCTACGTAGAGGCTGCAGAAATAGTCGATGTTCTCGCGCACCGTGAGCTCGTCAAACACTGCCACCTGCTGCGGTACCACGCCAATGCGGCGCTTGAGGTCGTAGCGGGCGGGCGTCATGGGCTCGCCGAACAGCTCGATGGTGCCCTTGTCGTAGGCGAGCAGCTGCAGGATGCAGTTGATGGACGTGGTTTTGCCCGAGCCGTTGGGGCCGAGCAGGCCAAAGATCTCGCCGGGGGCGATGTTCAGGTTAAAGTGGTCGAGCGCAATAAGGTCGTCATAGCGCTTGACGAGGTTTTCGACGTGGACGATGTCTGTCATGAGGCGGCCTTTCCGTTGATTGCGGCCCGGTACGATTGCATCATCGCAGGTGCGGCGAGGGCGCGCCAGTGAGCTTTGTCACGAGTGCGAGGGGGCAGAGGTGAAACCCCCGCTCGCGCGAGCGATCGACGCCGCTTTGCCGCGCGGGAGGAATGTCACGGTTGCGCTAGGCGGCCCCTCCACCACGCGCAGCTTCGCGTACAATACCCGTATGAACAGGCTTTTCGACAAATCGATCGTGCTGGCGTGCTGTATTGCGGCCGCCATGGGTCTTGCCGTGGACGCTCGTCTGGTTGTGGCGTTTTGCCTTGGCGTTATTGCCACTTCGCTGGCCGAGGTCGCACAGGGAAACCGCGCCCGCCGTGCGGGCAAGGCCGCGAGTTACGCTTACATCATCGCGGCCGTCTTCGTGCCGCCGTTTGTGCCGTTTGCGCCTCTCGCTCTCTATGACATCGCGCGACGCGTTCACCGTGAACGAATCTGGCCCGCGCTGGCGATTGGCGCCGTGCTTGTCTGCGCGCTTGTCGCGGACCTTCGTGGTGGCGTGCTCACCACCCGAACGCTGCTGTTAACCGCCATCCTTTCGGTCGCCGCCACGTTGCTGTCGCTGCGCACCGCGCAGCTGGAGCGCGAACAGGAACGCATGCGTCGCACCCGCGACAAGCTGCAAGAACGCGCCCTGGCACTCGAGGCACGCAACCGCGACCTCGCCGACCGCCAGGACTACGAAGTCGAGCTCGCGACGCTCGCCGAACGCGCCCGCATCGCGCGCGAGATCCACGATAACGTCGGGCACCAGCTCACGCGCGCCTCACTGCAGGCCGAAGCCCTACGCGTGGTCCACGCCGACGAGCCTGGCGTCGCCGCCGATTTCGCCGACGTTAAACGCACGGTTGACGAGGCGCTCCAGCTTGTGCGCACCAGCGTCCACGCGCTCAACGACAACGCCGTCGACCTTTCCGTGCAGCTCGAACGCATTGTCGAAGGCACACGCTCGGACGGCGGCCCGCAGATTGAGCTTGAAGTTATGGCCGAACATGCGCCCGCAAACGTCGCCAACTGCTTTGCAGCGGTCCTGCGCGAAGCGCTCTCCAATACCATGCGCCACGCTTGCGCCCAGACCGTCACCGTACGGTGCATGGAGCATCCGTCGTTTTACCAGCTCATTGTTACCGACGATGGCGTGGGTGAGGTCCAAGCAAGCGGCCGCGGCACCGCGGAGGGCATGGGGCTTACCTCCATGCGCGAGCGCATCGAGGCGCTTGGCGGCACCTTCACCGCCGGCCCGCGTGCCGGCGCCGGCGGCTGGCGTGTGTTTGCCACCGTTCCCAAACAGCAAGGAGATGAGGGCCGATGAGGCTCATCGTTGTCGACGACGACCGCTTGGTGGTCGATTCGCTCAAGATTATCTTGGGCGCCCAGCCGCAGATCGAAGTGGTGGGCACCGGTGCCAACGGCAACGATGCGGTGGCGCTCTACGCTGAGCACGCACCCGATATCGCGCTGCTCGACATCCAGATGCCGGGACGCGACGGCCTTTCGGCCGCGCGCGAGATCCTTGAGCACGACCCTGCGGCGCGCGTGGTGTTTCTGACGACATTCTTGGATGACGAGTACATTGTGTCGGCGCTCAAGCTGGGCGCCCGCGGCTACCTGATCAAGACCGATGTCGCTGCCATTCCGCCGGCGTTGGCGCAGGTCATGGACGGCAAACGCGTGCTCGAGGGCAAGGCAATCGAAGATATCAACTTTGATGGGGCGGACGTCGAGGCCGGCGCGACCCGCCGGCCCGCCGCCTTTGCCGGCCTGACCGACCGCGAGTTCGAAGTCGCCGAGCTCATCGCCCGCGGCCTCGATAACAAGGAGATTGCCGCCACGGCTTATATGGGAGAAGGCACGGTGCGCAACCACATCAGCTCGATCCTGGCCAAAATGGGTCTGCGCAACCGCACCCAAATCGCCATCGCCTACCTGCGAGGGTAATTACCCAACGACCGACCGCCCCGGCATAGCAAAATGGCTGTTATCGATTTAATGCCATTTCAAAACTATGCCGGATTACGGGGCTAAACTCAGGGCCCCCATCCACACCCATTGCTTCCGCCAAATGATGGCTTGTCTACCTGCGGTTTTATTTTCACGAATATCGGTATGGTTGGGAACTCATGGCTCAGCCCCGTAAACCGGCAGAGTTTTGTTCGATCGGCCCTACACGAGTGCTCCCGCAAGCCTCGCGGGACCAAAATGATCCGTTTTCCTCCGTCCCCAAGAGATCGGCCGGAACCGCTTGCCACGAAACCGGCCCATCTACTACGTTTGACCCGATACCCCCGACCATACCCGCTTTTCATGAAAAATCGCAGGCGTTCTACCTGCGGTTATGTTTTGGCGTTTTTTTAGTATGGTTGGGGGTAAGGGGTTAGACGTAGTAGATGGGCCGATTTCGTGGCGAGCTCTCCTCCCCAACGCACAAAAGCGCCGCCACGGAGGAGGGAGATGCCTCCGTGGCGGCTGGGGCTGGGGGTGGGGCTATGTTCTGGCTCCCCGCCGGCCGCCCGGGGCCTTTTGGCCCCGGGCGCTGTCGACGTGCCTAGCGCTTACGGATACCCCAGACCAGGGCTCCGACGCCGGCCATGGCGATGACAAATGCCATAAGCAGAGCGGCAGCCTGCTGGTCGCCTGTGGTGGGCAGGAAACCCTTGACCGTCTTGACGATGTTCGTCACGGTCTTGGGCGTGCCGGGATCGGGTGCCGGCGTAGGAGTCTCGGGCTTCTTGTACGCGTTGTTGAACACGATACCCTCGACGCTTTTGTCGCCCTTGGTATAGGTAACGCTCGCCTTGAGGTTACCCTCACCGTCGTCGACCACGTTGACGGTCGCGGTAAAGACGGACTTGTCGTAGGTCATACCGGCCTCGTCGCCCTTGACCTCGCTGACGGTGTAGACGTACGTACCAGGCTCGTCGTACTCGAACTTGTCGAAGTTGATCTTGCCGTCGGCATCGTTGGTAACCGTAGACTCGATGTCCTCGCCAACGAGCTTAAAGCTAAACTCGTCCTTCTTGAGCTCACGTCCCTCGAGCACCTTGATGGCCCCGATGGAAACCTGCGTGGGCATGGCGTGATACTTGTTGGTAAAGCCAGCCGACTCGGTGGTTCCCTCGAGCTTGTGCGTCGCGGTCAGCGTGCCGTCGCCGTTGTCGGAGACGGTGGTCACGACGGTGTAGGTCGCGCCGTCATAGGTGACGCCCTTGTGCAGGCCGAGCGCGTTGGGGCAGGCCTCGCGCAGCATGTACGTGTGCGTGCCGGGCGCCTCGTAGCGGATCGGGCTCAGCGTAACGTTACCGTCGACGTCATTGGTGCCGCTCGCGACAACCGCGCCGTCCTCGAGCAGCTCAAACGTGAACTCGCCAGCTGCAAGGTCGCGTCCGGTCAGACGCTTGACCGTCTTGACCTGATCGGTCACGGAAGAATCGGTAGGTGCCACGCCGTAGGTGTTGGTGAACGTGAAGGCAGCACCGTCGTCGCCCTCGCGCACGACACGCAGATGTCCGGTACCGTCGTCAGTCACGGTGTAGGAAACCTTGCGCATGGCGTTGGCGTCGTTGGTCACACCAGGGGCACTACCGGACTCGGTCACCGTGTAGGTAAAGGTGTGCGAGCGCGGAGCGGTGGGGGCTGCGGGCTCGGACTCGTCGTTGGACTCGTCGGTGTCGGCAGCGTCGGCGTCAACCTCGGCCTCGCCGGCGTTGGCCTCGGCTTCGTCAGCTTCGTCTGCCTCGGCCTTATCGGTCGCATCGTCCGTCACGCCCAGAGCGCGGTTGAGGTCCTCGAGCGTAAAGTGGATCTTGCCAAAGCCCACGTTGCCAGCCGCGTCGTTGGTTGCGGTCGTGCGCTCGGGCATCGGGGCACCAGCCTCGTCGGCGGTCACGGTAAAGGTGAACTTGCCCGTGATGTCAACCGGGGTCAGGCCCTCGGCAGCTTGGAGCTTCTTAGTGCCGGTGAGCGCGGCATCGACGGCTTCGGCACCGTAGACGTTCTCGAACAAGGGCTCGACGCCGCCGTAGTCGACCGTTGCCGTCAGGGTACCGTCGCCGTTGTCGACGACGATAACCTTAAAGCCAAAGTTCCACGTTGTAGCGGAAACGCCATTCGGCAGCCCGAATAAATCTTCGTAGGCCGTGTAGTTAATGGTCCAGGCAAGCTTACCGTCCTTATCGGTACGATGGGCAAGCCCAGCAGCCTCAAGATTAGCAAGCATCTTAGTGTCGTAGTGCAGCGTATCAAAGCTCACGTGCCCGCCGATATTGGGCTTGAGGTTTTCGTATGCCACAAGCTCACCCTGATAGGCGATGCCGAACCAGAACTCGCCGTCGGCCATCGGGCGACCGGTCAGAGTCTTGGTGGCAACGACCTGAGCAGCGGTGCCACCAGGCGTGTTGGTCGTAGCGCTGTAACTGTTGTGGAACGGGACCAGGGCACTCTCGACCTTGTTCTCACCGCTCTTGTGGACCGTCGTATGCGTACCCTCGGGACCGCCGGAAACGGTCGTGGTAGCGGTAAGCGTACCGGCGCCGTCATCGGCGATAACGATCGTCACCGTGCGCTCGGCGTTGTCGTAGGTGTAACCGGGCTTGCCGTCGTTCTTCTCGGTCACGGTATATTTGAAGGTCTTGCCGGCGTCAGCCTGCGTAAACTTGACCTCATGGCCCGCCAGAATATCAATCAGACCGACCGTCGCCTCTGCCGTTGCAGGGGACTGGAAGTTGTTGGCGCCGGGCAGCAGGCCGAGCGCATTGGCCGAAGCCTCGTCGGCGGGCTTCACGGTAAAGGTGAACTGGCCCTCGGTCATGGGACGTCCGGAGAGGCTCTTGCTGAGCTTGAGGCCGCCGGCCGCGGCGTAATCGAGCTCAGTGCGGTACGTGTTGGTAAAACGTCCGCTTTCCTTCTTGGTGACGTTGGCGGTCAGGACGCCCTCGCCGTTCTCGGTCACGGTCACTTCGGCGGTCGCGACATGTCCGTCATACGTCATGCCTGCCGCATTGCCCGCGTTCTCGCGGATCTCGTACTTGTAGGTTCCGGCAGCCGTGTAGCGGATCTTGCCGAAGTTGATGGCGGCGATGCCGTCCTTCGCGTCCTTCTTGCTCACGGTCACGGTTGCGGGGTCGGGCAGCGGGGTGCCCTCGGCGGCGGTAATGGTAAAGCTGAACTCGTCGGAGTCCGTCCAAGCGCGACCATCGACAGCCTTGCTCAGGCCAAAGTCGAGGTCTGCATCGGTCGGGGTCACGCTGTAGGTGTTCTTGAAGGTCGCAGCCGTGAGGTCCTTCAGGACATGCTCGGCCTTGAGGGTGCCGTCGCCGTTGTCCGTTATGGTGGTCTCGATGGTGTACTTGGCGTCACTGTAGGTGATGCCCTTGCTGGTGGTTCCGCCCTTGACCTCGCGCAGCGTGTAGGTGTGCTTGCCGGCCTCGGTGTACTTCACGGCGCCCATCGTGATGTTGCCGCTGGCGTCGTTGGTGCCAGTGGCGACGACCTTGTCGCCCTCGACGAGCTCGAAGGAGAACTCGCCCTCCTTGAGGTCGCGGCCGGTCAGGGACTTGGTCGCGGTGATCTGGTCGGTGACGCTGAACTCACCAGGATTCGGCTTGTAGCTGTTGCTGAACTTCGCCTCGCCGTCGCCCTTCAGGACATGCTTCGCCTCGAGCGTGCCGTCGCCCTTGTCGGTGATGGTGGTCTCGATGGTGTAGGTCTTGCCATCGTAGGTGATGCCGTTGCCGGCGTCGCCCTTGACCTCGCGCAGCGTGTAGGTGTGCTCGCCGGCAGCGGTGTACTCGATGGGGCTCATCTTGATCTTGCCGCGGGCATCGTTCTTGCCGGTGGCAACAACATCGTTGCCCTCGACGAGCTCGAAGGAGAACTCGCCTTCCTTGAGATCGCGCCCGGTCAGGACCTTGGTCGCCGTGATCTGATCAGTAACACTGAAGCTCTTGGGGGTTACGGTGTAGGCGTTCTCGAAGGTCGCCTTGTCAACATTCTGCAGCTTGTGCTCCACGCTGAGGGTGCCATCGTTGTTATCCTTGACGGTGGTCACAATAGTGTACTCAGCGGTGCTGTAAGTAATGCCATTTTCGGTGGTGCCGGCCTTGGTCTCGCGCAGTATGTAGGTGTGCTCGCCAGCCGCAGTGTAGGTGACAGGATCCATTACGATCTTGCCGTCGGCATTGTTGGTACCGGTGGCGACCACGTTATTGCCCTCGACGAGCTCGAAACGGAACTCGCCAGCCTTGAGGTCGCGCCCGTCCAGGACCTTGTCCGCGGTGATCTGCTCGGTGACGCTGGAGCTCTTGGGGGTCACGTTGTAGGAGTTCTTGAACTCGGCAACCTTGACGTCCTTCAGAACATGCGTGGCGCTGAGCGTACCGTCGCCGCTGTCCGTGATGGTGGTCTCGATGGTGAACTTGGCATCGCTGTAGGTGATACCGCCGGCGTTGCCCTTGACCTCGCGCAGCGTGTAGGTGTGCGTTCTGGCCTTGGTGTACTTCACGGCGCTCATCGTGATCTTGCCATCGGCGGCGTTCTTGCCGGTGGCGACGACCTTGGCGTCCTTGCCCTCGCCCTCGACGAGCTCGAAGGAGAACTCGCCCTCAGCCATGTCGCGGCCGGTCAGGACCTTGGTCGCGGTGATCTGGTCGGTGACGCTCGTCTCGACAGGCGTCACGTTATAGGTGTTGGTGAACGTAAAGGCTGCGTTGCCATCCGGGTTGCGGGACACGCTCAGTTTGCCCTTGCTGTCATCGGTCACGGTGAAGGAAACCTCGCGCGACAGCTTGGCGTCGTTGGTCACGCCAGCGACCTCGCCGGACTCGGTCACGGTGTAGGTAAAGGTATGCTCGCGCTTCTCGGGCTTCTCGCCCAGGGCCTTGTTAAGGTCGTCGAGCGTAAAGGTAATCTTGCCAAAGTCGACCTTGCCCTTGGCATCATTGGTCACGCTCGCGTTCGCGGGCATGGGTGCGCCCTCTTCACCGGTCACGGTAAAGGTGAACTTGCCGGTAATGTCAGCCGGGGTCAGGCCATCAGGAACCTGCAGATTCTTCTTGCCAACAAGCGATGCCTCGGCAGGCGCGGCAGTGTAGGCGTTCACGAACTCGTTGCCGGCGTCTCCGTAGTCAGCCGTCGCCGTCAGGGTACCATCGCCGTTGTCGACAACGGTTACATATGCGTCAATTGCCGACACGGCAGCGCTCACGCCCGCAGGCAGCTTGCCGGTCTGCTCGGCAGCAGTGTAGCGAATGGTCCACGTGGGCTTGTCTGAGCTATCGTCAAACGACGCCTTCTCTTCCTCGACCAGCTTGGCAAGCGACTCGGTCGTATACGTCAGCGGACCGAACTCAACCTTGCCGCCCTTGTTGGTTGCATCCAGCAGAACCTCGTCGTGCTCCGCATAGCTCAGCGCAAACTTAAATTCGTCATCGGCCATCGGGCGCCCCGTGAGCTTCTTGGTTGCCTCAAGAGTCAGCGAGGTTTCCGTCTTGGCGCTATAGGTGTTCTTGAACTCGGTCTCGCCCGAGATCTTTTCAACGTCAGCCTTAAGCCCACCCGTGGCCTTAACCGCCACGGTCACCTTGAACGTGGCAACGTTCTTGCTGTAGGTGATGCCACCGGCGTCGCCCTTGACCTCGCGGACCTCATAGGTGTACTCGCCCGGCTTGTTGTAGGTGATCTCGCCAAAGTTAATGGCCGCCTTGCCCTTGTCATCCAGGTTCGCCTTGGTCACAGTCGCGGTCGCGGGTGCGGGCATCGGGGCGTCATTCTCGGACGTCGCGGAGAGCTCAAACTTAAACTTGTCCGTATCCGTCCACTCGCGACCCTCGAGCACCTTGGTCAGGCCAAAGCTCGTCTTGGTATCCACCGTTGCCGGCGTCACGTTAAAGCTGATCTTGCCGTTGTTGCCCAGGTGAACGTCAACCTCCGTGGCGTCCGACTTGGCAGACGTGTTATTCCACTTGGGATTGAGCACGTCGGCCGCGGTACCAGTAGGGTTGCCGCCCACGAGTTCCTTGGTGGTATGAAGTTCGTCAATAAAGGCCAGTCGCGCGGTTCCCTCACTAAACGACAGGTTGCCGCTCGCATCGCGCACGATTGCGCCCTCAAACTGCGCGGCATGTCCACCGGTAAACTCAATAATAGCTGTGCGGGGCTCGACCTTACTGTCTGTGCCTTTCGCCTCGAACTCATCCTTGTAGTAATAGATGCCCTCGGCAGCCAGCGAGCCCGTCGCAGGCGTTGTGCAGTTCTTATCCACATAAATGGGAGTCTGCTTCTGGAAATAGTAATAACGGTTGGAATCGGCGGGCTCAAAGTTCGCAATCGTATCGCCCAGCGTGCCGCCATTCCACTTGTTCGCGTAGAAGTTCACGGTCTTGGAACCGTTCTCCGCGGTGATCGTATTGCTCTCGATGTAGCCCTTGAGCCCCGCTACCTTCTCGGGCGTAAACAGGTTGTCGAGTGCGTCTCTCTTAACGCTCGAGGTGTAGTTCACCTGGATGGGCTCAGCATCGTCGACCGTAAGAACGCCATCGGTGATCTTAAAGTGGCGCAGCGGAATCAGCGACGCAGGAATCTTGACTGTTACGATATCGCCGGTCCGGGGCTTGCTCTTTTCGGTATGCTGAACGGTGATGACCAAGTTCGCAGCGGCACCCGTAAATTTATAGGTGTCGACATTGCCCTCGGTCTTTATTGCCGGTTTGGCAAACGTTTCGCCGTTGTACACGACAGACGTAAAGTTGTCGACCTGCATAAAGTCGCCCAGCTCGTCAGTAAACGTAATGTAGCCAGACTTATGCTCGCCATAACCGCCGTGAACTTCGGTCGGGTAACCAGCTTGGATAATGCTTCCCGAGATCTCTTCGAAGATTTTCTCGAGCTCAGAGGCGCTGGTTGCCGACTTGTAGTAATTGGCGTTTTCTGCGCGCGCACCAAAGTTGATAGTCCATTCGCCCCAGAAAGAAATACTGGATGAGGCGGCAGGATAGTTGCTCGACACGGCATGCATAAACTTATTCTCGTTGCTTATGCCCTCAGCTGTGGGAACGTCGCTGGGTTTTGCGCCGCTAAAGATACCGATTGCATAAATGTCGGCGCCGTTACCCTTGATCTTCTTGGCGGTGTTGACGGCGCTATTGGCAACCTTTTTCTCGAACCCACTAGAACTCGTAGGTGAACCATCAGTGAAGAAGACAACAATCTTCTTGGCGTCGGCGCGACCAGACGAAAATACCTCATCAGCCAGCTGCAAGCCATAGTCGGCGCGTGTAGAACCGGCAGGATTAATTGCGTTGATTGTTTTCTTAAGATCAGTTGCGCCGGGTTCAGTCGCGCTGGCTTCAGAACAATTGGTCAGGCCCATCATGGTCTGTGAGTAGTTGTAGGTGTACCCATCATCATCACGATAATAGTCATTTCCGACCGTGGTGGACTTATTGCCCGAGAACTTAACGACGGCAACCTGATGCTGCTTGGACTCGTCCGAAATCTTTGCATTTTCCTTGGCGATGGTGTCAATAAAGCTATTGGCAGCCGTCTTCAGCGCATCGATACGCTTGATGGGGTCTCCGTCGCCCATAGGATCACTCATCGAGCCAGAGGCATCCAACACCAGCACGATGTCGAGCGGCTTGCCGGAGACCGTCGTATCGGATGTCGAAGAGATAGCAGACAGCGTGGTCAGGAAATCAGAATCCCCGTTCTCGACTGCCCTGACCGTCTTGTCGGTCCAGATTCGGCCGACGTTTTGAGTTGTTATTTCCTTTCCGTTATAGCCGCCGGCCCAGAACTTCCAGTGGTTGCTGGTGTCGTAGTCGACGACCGTTTTTCCGGTCATGACCGGTCCGTCCATTCCGGTGCTGGACCTGGCGTTGGCCTCGGGCAGCATGGCAAATGCTGCAGCTGGCAATACCAGCACTACGGCAAGTATCACCGCCAAGAGGCCCCTCGTGTACTTACCCATCGTGTCTCCCTTCTCGCGGTCTCAGACCTTGCATCAGCCTAAAGTTACGAAATGAGACACAATTAGGGCAGGTGACACACGTTCCAGATTTGATTTTGGGCGTGAGACAAATGTCTCACCAAAGTTGAGACACGAGAGTTTTTGCAGGAAAACGGGTGCGACTCGGAGCCAACAGGCCAAAATGATCCGTTTTCCTCCGTCCACGGAAGATCAAAAGCTGTTACGGATATGGTACCATTTCAAAACTATGCCGGATTACGGGGCTAAAGTCGGGACCCTCATCCATACCCTCATTTTTTGAAAAACCGCAGGCGTTCTACCTGCACTGATAATTGTTCTCGGGGGAAGCGGGCACTGCGGGGCGCGGCGACAGCGCGCGATTTCCGCGTCGCAGCGCTACCCTGATGCTGAAAGCCGGGGCGATGACCCACTGACCTGCTGACGCCTCTTCGGCCGTCCTCAAATCCGACCTGTCTCGCCCCGGCTTCCGCGACCCGGAGTCCTGCCATGACCTAATAGGAGCATGAGCGCGGACAATCGGACAAGCCAATTGGATTGCAGCGCTCCCGTCAGTGCAATGTCTGGGAGACCCGGGCGCGGGGCAGGCGGCAGACCGAGGGGAGCGAAAATGGAAGGCGAAACGGTCATCGCGGGCGTCGACACGCACAAGGACGTGCATGTCCTGTGCCTGCTCGACGGCCTCGGGAGGAAGATCCGGAGCGGGAGCTTCAGGGCCGACCCCGAAGGCTACGACAGGCTGGCGGAGGCGATAGGCGACCCGGGCGGCTGCCTGGTCGTCGGCGTCGAGGGCACGGCGTCGTACGGGGCCGGGCTGACGAGGAGGCTCGTGGAGCTCGGGTACAACGTGGTCGAGGTGCTCAGGCCCAAGAGGGACAAGGCGAGGCCCGGCGAGGGGAAGAGCGACCCGCTGGACGCCGAGCGCGCGGCGCGCAAGGCGGCGTCCGGGAAGGGGTGCTCCGTGCCGAAGTCGCAGGACGGCTGGGTCGAGGCGGTACGCCAGCTCTACGTCGCGCGCAGGCTGGCCGTCGCGACGTCCACGTCCTGCGTGGCCTGCGCGAAGTCGATGCTCACGACGGCCCCGAGCGCCCTGAGGGAGCGGTTCAGGGGCCGCGAGCGGCCGAAGGACCTCATGCCGCTGCTCGCGCGCGGGAGAAAGGCGGCCAGCGCGCTCGAGGAGAGCGTGCTGGCCTCGCTGCGGTCCGTCGCGGCGGTCTGGAAGGAGGCCCGCAGCCAGGTCGAATCCCTCGACGCGCGCATCCGCGCGCTGCTGGAGGCGAACGCGCCCGCGCTGCTCGGCGTCGAGGGCTGCGGCACGACGACCGCCGCCGCCCTGGTCGTGGCCGCCCTGGTCGTGGCCGCCGGCGACAACCCCGGCAGGCTGAAGGGCGAGGCGGCGTTCTCGATGCTGTGCGGCACCTCGCCGATCCCCGCGTCGAGCGGGAAGACGGAACGGCACAGGCTCAACCGCGGCGGCAACCGGCAGGCGAACTGGGCGCTCTACGAGATCGCGATCAAGCGCATGGCGTACGACGAGAGGACGAGGAGGTACGTGGCGAGGCGGACCTCCGAGGGGAAGTCCCGGAGGGAGGCGATCCGCTGCCTGAAGCGCTACATAGCGCGGGAGGTGTACCGCGTGCTCATGGACCCGAACCCCGACGGCGCCGCGCCGGAAGGGCCCGAGCTCGCGAAGATGCGCAAGGCGATGCGGGTGACCCAGAGGCAGGCCGCAGCGGGGCTCGGCATGTCCGCGGCCGCGCTCGGTCACCTGGAACGGGGGACACGGCGGTCGACGAGACTGGAGAGGATGTACTACGAGCTCCTGTGCGAATTGCAGGGAGCGCTCCCGCAAACTGCCTCTTGACAACTTATAGGAGCGTCGGTTTTGTTTTTGGGATTTTCCGTATGGTCGGAGGTTCGCTATCCAGCTCCGTAAACCGGCATAGTTTTGTTCGTGGCGGCCCAACCGCGCGTTCACGCGCGGGGCCGGTGGGGCATTTTTGCCCCACCGGCCCCATCCAAACGCTACTCCGGCTTGGTTTCTACCGTGGGAGTCTTGTCCGCCGCAACCGGAGTGCGGGCGGTGTCCATGCTCAGGCAGTGTTTAGGACAGCTTTCGATGCACTCGCCGCACACCACACAGGCATACGGGTCGATCGACCACGTTCCGCCCTTGCGATCGACCGCGAGTGCGCCCGCCGGGCAGCGGCGCGCGCACATGCCACAGCAGATGCACACGTTCATGTCGTTAACGATATGCCCGCGCAGGCGCTCGGGTGCCGCGAGCTTCTCCTGCGGATAGCACACCGTGACCGGCTGCTTGACCATAGAACCCAAGGCCGTCTTGGCAAATGTCAGTAAACTCATGCCGCGCCTACCTTTCCGTGCAGCTAATGCAGGGGTCAATGGTCAGGATAATCATGGGCACGTTGGCAAGGAGCACGCCCTGCAGCGCATGCGTCAGACCCGCCAGGTTCTGCGACGTCGGCGTGCGCACGCGGAAACGGTCCAGGTTCTTGGTGCCGTTACCGCGCACATAGTAATACGCCTCGCCGCGCGGTTGCTCAATCACAACCTCGCCGCGCGCGCCGTCGGCCGGTGTGAGCTTGGTACGCCCGCCGATGCCGTCGTGCGGAATCCTGCCGACAAGCTCCTTGATAATGTCCATGGCCTGCGTGACCTCGGCGCAACGCACCTGGCAGCGGGCATAGCAATCGCCATCGGTAGCAACGATGGGCTCAAACGCGGCCAGATCCGCATAGGCGCCGTCGCCGAACATGCGCACGTCGTAATCCACGCCCGAGGCGCGGCCGAACGGGCCGACCATCGACAGATCCAGCGCGTCTTTCTTGCTGATCACGCCCACGCCATGCAGGCGCTCGCCGCAGCTGTTGTCGTCCAAAAACGTATGCACCACGGCCTCGTAGTCAGGGCGCATAGCGTCGAGCGTCTGGACAATACCCGCCAGCTCGGAATCCTCAATGTCGTGTTTAAGGCCGCCAATCTCGTTAATCGACAGAATCACGCGACCGCCGCAAGTGCTCTCAAAGATCTTGAGAATCTGCTCGCGCAGCGTCCACGAACGATAGAACAGCGCCTCAAAGCCAAAGGCATCGGCGAGCAGGCCCAGCCACAGCAGGTGCGAGTGAATGCGCGAAAGCTCATGCAGAATGGTGCGGATATACTGCACGCGACCAGGCACCTCGATGCCGAGCATGCGCTCGCAGGCGCTAGCGTAGCCACAGCTATGGCCCACGGCGCAGATGCCGCAGATGCGCTCGGCGATATAGCAAAACTGATGCATATCGCGCTTTTCGGTGAGCTTCTCGAGTCCGCGGTGCACAAAGCCGATCTGCGGAATTGCTTCGATGACGCGGTCGTCCTCGATCACCAGGTCCAGATGAAGCGGCTCGGGCAGCACCGGGTGCTGCGGGCCAAACGGAATTACGGAGCGATGAGCCATGGACCTTACGCCTCCTTTTTCTGCTTGTCGCGGGCGGCCTTGGCGGCAAGCGCCGCGCGGACCTTGGCCGCTTTCTCGGGATCCATGGCAGCGAGCTTTGCCTCCATCTCGGCAGCCTTGAGCGCGGCCTTCGCAGCAGCCTCATCGTGCTGAGCATCGGAGCCCGCGGCATCGCCGGCGCTCGCAGCGCTCTCCCCTGCAGCAGCCGCAGCCGCGGCGGCCTTCTCGGCCGCGGCCTTGCGCGCCTTGGCCTCGGCGGCGGCACGGACCTTCATGGCCTTCTCGCGCGCGACCTTCACCTCGGGCGTGATAACGCTCATGGGTTCGGCAGTCGAGACCTGGTAGAAAAAGCCCTTAAAGTCGATCTGCATGTCGGTGATGGCAAGGCCAAACAGGTCGTGTGCTTCGTTTTCAAACGGAAATACCGCCGGATAGTACGAGCTGATGGACGGAATCTCCTGGTACTGGTCGATGCCCTCAACCACCAGGTTCTCGATCGCATAGCTGCCGTCCTGCGCAATATGCTCCTGAGCAGCTCGAACGTTGATAAACGTATAGACCAAGCGATACGAGCCGTCGTCGACGTTGCGCTCGGCGTGCATTTGCACAAAGCGCGCGCCGACGCCCTTAAGCGCCTGGACATGCGACAGGAGCTCCTCGATCCCGACGGTGGTATAGATAGCCTTTTGCATTACTCGGCCTCCTTTGCAGCGGCGGGCTTCTCAGCAGGTGCGTCACCAGCGGCAGGTGCGTCACCAGCGACGGCCCCGGCCCCCGCAGCCACAAACCCGTCCTCGCCCAGCTCAACGCCACCGTCCCAAGTAGCGGCACCGCCCACGGTAAGCGGGTCGCCGCCGGCGCGCATCACGGCCTCCTTCTGGTCCAGGATGCCACACGCCTCCACGATGGCATCGATCACCGTCTCGGGGCGAATGGCGCACCCGGGCGCGTACACGTCCACGGGAATCGCGCGGTCCACGCCGCCGATCACGTTGTAGGCATCGCGGAACACGCCGCCCGAACACGCGCAGATGCCGCACGCCACCACGCACTTGGGCTCGAGCATCTGGTTGTAAATCTGGCGCACGACGGGCAGGTTCTGGGCATTGACCGACCCCGTCACCAAAAAGATGTCCGCATGCTTGGGGTTGCCGGTGTTGACCACGCCAAAGCGCTCCGCATCAAACAGTGGCGTGAGCGAGGCTAGCACCTCGATATCGCATCCGTTGCAGCTCGAGCCGTCGTAATGAATAACCCACGGCGAGCGCGACATTTTATGATCCATGGATGCCGCCTCCTAAATAAAAACGTCGACGAGGATGGGCATAAGGTTGAGCAGGCCAAACACCAGCGCCACGCCCCATCCGAGCCTAAAGCAGCTGCGCCAGGTGCTGCGTGCGAAGGTGTTGTCGATCAGCACCTCGACAAAATACGTCGCAGCCATCACGACCAGGGCTACGACCCAGCTCACCGGGTTGTCCCAAACAAAGAACATGCCCACCCACATCAAAAACAGCACGGTCTCGCACCAGTGCATAAGGGTCATCTTGGCCAGCGTGCCGCCGCTCATCTCGGTGGCGACGCCCTGGACGATCTCCTGATGCGCGTGATGCGAGTACGAAAGGTCAAACGGCGACTTGCGCAGCTTGATGGTGAGCACCGCGAGCAGCGCGAGGAAAATGGGCGCGCTGTACACGATGATGGGGGCCGACTGCCCCGTCACGGCGATGGAATCGAAGCTGTCGGTGGCAAGGTACAGGCCCACGCTCATCAGCAAAACGGCGGGCTCGTAACTCATGACCTGCAGCAGCTCACGGTCGGCGCCGACCTGGGCAAACGGGCTTTGCGTCGAGGCGGACGCCAACACCACAAAGATCGCAGCGAGGGTCACCATAAAAGCGCACAACAGCGTGTTGGAACCCGACACAAAGATGCCGCCGCCCACCACGGTAAAGATGAGCGCGCACGCCATGTAGGTATCGTCCATGGTGTTTACGCTGGCGGGGGCCTTGCGCAGCAGCTTGACCACATCGTAGAAAGGCTGGAGCAGGCGCGGGCCCACGCGGCCCTGCATGCGGGCCGAAAGTTTGCGGTCAACGCCGTCGATCAGGCCGCCCACAAGCGGCGCCAGTAAGGCAAATGCCACGGTGCCAATAAAAATGCCCACGACGCCCGAACCTTCAAAATACTTGCCGCGCAGCACCGAGGGCGCACTCATGGCAAGTCGCTCGGGCCCAATCCACGCGCAACACAGCAGCGCAAACAAGATAATGCTGCAGCACACGACGCTACCCGCGGGGCCAATACGCTTCTCGCCAAGGGCGTCCTCCGAGTACCAATTGCGCTTTTCGGCCTTCACCTCGTGTCCCATCGAGCCGCGGAAATGGCGATATTTGTCGGTCCCCACGCCCGAAAGGTACACGTTGACGTGCGGTTTGTTGCTCACGCGGAATGAAGTCAGCAGCACCACGGCGATAAACGCCACGATAACCACCATCAGGTACATGGCGTCCTTGCCAATAACGTACGGCACGCGGCCAAACACCATGGCCAAGTAAGGCGACACCAGACCGCTCGAGATAACCGGGAACGCCACGCAGCACAGAATCAGCAGCGCGGCGATGGTGTTGAGGGCCATCCATTCGGTCTTATGGACATTGCCCTCAACGTTTTGAGCCGTGGGGTCGACGCCCGAAAGCTTGGCAAGCCACTTGCCCCAGAAGAAGAACGTCGCGGCCGAGCCAAAGGCAAGCACCATGATCATGAGCACGTTGCCGGTCTGCGCGAACGCCACCAGAGCGCCCCACTTGGACACGAGCATGCCAAACGGCGCCACAAACATGCCCATGATGCCCAGCATCATCAGGCGCGTCAGGTGCGGCATGCGGCTGAACATACCGTCCATGTCCTCGATATTGCGGCTGCCGATATGATGCTCGGCCGTGCCCACGCACAGGAACAGCAGCGACTTTGCCACCGTGTGGAACAGGATCAGGAAGATGGCCGCCCATACGGCCTCGGGCGCGCCGACACCCAAGCAAGCACTGATGAGGCCCAAGTTGGAAATGGTGGAGTACGCGAGCACGCGCTTGGCATTGCTCTGCGAGATGGCCATAAGGGCAGCGAGCAAAAACGTGATGGCGCCCACGCTCGTGACCATAAAGCCGGTCACGGGATAGATGGCATAGAGCGGGCTCAGCTTGACCATCAGGAACACGCCGGCTTTGACCATGGTTGACGAGTGCAGCAGGGCGCTCGTGGGCGTGGGGGCAACCATGGCACCCAACAGCCAAGTGTGGAACGGCATCTGTGCGGCCTTGGTGAGCGCGGCGAGCGACAACAGGATGACCGGCATCACCAGTAGCGCGGATTGCACGGTTCCGGCGCCGGAAAGCTCGATCATGCCCGAGATGGTCAACGGCATACCGTTAACGTGCAGGAACATGAGTCCGGCCAAAAACGCGATGCCGCCCAGCATGTTAAGGATGATCTGGGTGAAGGCGTTCTTGATGGCCTCGGGCGTGCGCGTGTAGCCAATCATGAGGAACGAGCACACGGTGGTGATTTCCCAGCCGCAGAACAGCCACTCAAGGTTATCGCTCGTCACGATGACGAACATGGCCGAGAGGAACAGGAACATAAGCGCCAGGAACTGCGGGCGACGGTCGGGCGCGGTCTGCCCGCGCAGCGCGGCCTCGTGCTCGTCATGAGCCTGGAAGTCCTTCATGTAGCCCAGGGCATACACGCAGATTAGGCTGCCGACAATGCCGACGGCGAGGACCATGATCACGCTCATGTAGTCCAGGTAGAGCGGCGTCGCCGTGACGGCTTCGGCCGCGGGCAGCGTCATGGCTGCAAAGGCGAGCGAGCCCACCAGCTGGACTATGCCGAGCACCGTGGTGAGCGCGTTCCTATATTTATACGCGTTGTACAGGATGACGGCGCACAGGATGGCATCGATGGCGGAGCTGATGATCGAGAGCACATGCGAGGTGCCGGGGGCAACCTCAAAGCTCTGCGGACCCGTGCCAAAAAACAAGACGGCGACTACAACTGTCACCGCCATAATAATGCCGGAGCCTACAAGCCCCACCGCATCGCGGGCGCGGTCACCGCGCGCGAGCAGCATGCCCAGCGCCGGTACCAGCGGAAACAGGGTAAGGAAATACAGTAGCGTCATACCATCACTCCCCCATGCAAAAACGCTGCAATTGTTTAACGTTATAGCTCAATTGAGGAGCAGCGGCGGCAGGTTTTCGGTCAACTGGGGAGTTTTAGGCGTACGGGGTAAGGGCACGTCCGCTTTGGAGCAGTGGGGCGACGCCCCCCTATCGCAGCGACAGGCACGCGGGCCACTGCGCGCAGTTTATTGGCCACTTTGGAGAATGTCCCGACAGGCTCGCGCCGGTCCAAAAAGTTGGCGCGGCAAGAAAAATGCGCCCCTGTGGGCGCACCATCCCGTTTGCTATTCCGCCTTTTTAACGCGCGGCTTGCGACCGCGCGGCTTATCGACCAGTGCGGCCTCACCGCTCTCGCGGTACTGACGGCACCAAGCCTTGACCGAAGACTCGCTGGGAATCTTGTGCTTGATCATGGCCTCGCGAACCGTCAAGCCGTTTTCCAGACGGTCCTTAACCACAGCGAGCTTTACGTCGTACGAATAGGTGTGATGATGCGAACCGGCATTGAGAACGGCGTCGGCACCGCCCACGGCATACGCGCGGGCCCACTGACGAGCCGTGGCCTGGGGAATGCCAAGCTCCGCGGCGAGAGCGCGATGACCGACCCCCTCTTGGAGGATCTCGACGGCGCGCTGCCTAACCTCGGGCGCATGCGTGCGAGTCCTAGTTGCTTCCGACATACCTGCCACTTCTTAGCCTTAGCCGTTAATCTGCTTTCTTACGTGCAAGTTAGATAGTAGCATTTTACTGTTTGCTCAAAGCAGTTAATTAAAATAGACGCGGCGTTATCTGGGCATTTGGCACCAAATTACGACATTTCTTTATCGATTATTTACGCTGGTAGCTGACTCGCAGCTAATCGTCATTCGCTTGTCAACAAAATTGGCATCTCTTTATGTCCTTTGGTATAGAGGATATAGTTATTAACCCCTCCCCCAATATTTTTGAGTGATCTGCAAGGCAGTAGACGTCCTCACTCCTCATGATTACCGCGCATTGCCATTCATCGGAGCAAAACAAAAAGGGCGGGACCTGCTGCGCTTGCAGGCCCCGCACCGGTTGACACCCGACGGGACACAGCCGGGCGAGACGGATCCGTGCTACCGCCCCGTCCCGCCGCGATGTTCAACTACAACTCGTTGGCCGCGTGATACGCCGTGCGGATGGCGCTCGCAATGTCGGCGGTGCGCTCGCCCGAGCAGTCGCCCACGCAGGTCACGGGCACCGTCACGCCGTCCAGGTCAAACGCGTTGGCCTTGGAACCCACGGCCATCACCACGTAATCGCAGGCGATCTTCACCGGCTCCTCGGCGCCGTCCTCGGCGGTGCGAACGGCCTCCACGCCCTCATCGGTAATGGCGGTCAGGCGGGTCTTCACGTGCTGCTCCACGTTGTGCTCGGCAAAGTCGCTCATAATCAGCGGCAGAATGGTCTCGGACTCGCCCGCGGCAATCTTGTCGAGCATCTCCACGATCGCCACCTCGCAGCCGTGCTGCAGCAGGTACTCGGCAGTCTCGGTGCCCACCAGGCCGCCGCCAATGACGGCGACGCGGCCGCTGAGCTCCACCTTGCCGGCCAGCACGTCCCAGCTCGAGACGACCTTCTCCGAATCGGCACCCGGAACGGGGATGACCACGTCGTGTGCACCCACGGCCACAATCGCAGCGTCGGCGGCGTTGAGGTCCTCAGCGGTAGCGGCATGGTTGAGCTCGACCTTCACGCCCAGGCCGGGCAGAATCTTCTCGTAGTACTCGACCGAGCGCATGATCTCGTCCTTGCGCGGAGGCGCGGCCGCCAGCACAATCTGGCCGCCCAGATGATCGCTCGCCTCGTAGACGGTCACGTCGTAGCCGCGCTTGGCCGCCACGCGCGCGGCCTCCAGACCGGCGATGCCGCCGCCCACCACGGCGATCTTCTTGTCGCCCTCGCCCGGCTTAATGGCGATGGTTGCCTCATCGCCGTTCTCGGCATTGAGCACGCACGAGATGTACTTGCGGTTTTGAATCGCATCGACGCAGCCCTTGTTGCAGTTGAGGCACTCGCGGATGGGCTCACCCGTGGCGGCCTTCAGCGCAATGTCGGGGTCGCACATGAGCGAGCGGCCATAGGCGATGATGTCGGCGGCGCCGTCTTCCAGAATCTTCTCGCCGGCCTCAACCGAGACAACGCGGCCGACGGTTGCCACCGGCACGGAGACCAGGGCCTTGACGCGCTCGGCCACGGGCAGCGTCCAGTTGTAGGGCATGGCGCCCATGGGCGGAATGGTGTCGCCCATGTTGCCGGTGTGGTTGGCCTGTGCGACCTGAATCATATCGATGCCCGTACCCTCGAGCAGCTTGGCGAACTCGCAGGCCTCGTCGGGCTGCAGGCCACCCTTGCCGCGCGGCGTGCCGTCGGGGTTCTCCATGATCACGGGGAGCTTGTACTCCACCATCAGCTGCGGCGCGGCCTCCTTAATGGCGGCGACGACCTCCAGCGCGTAGCGAACGCGGTTCTCGAACGAACCACCGTACTCGTCGGTGCGCTGGTTGAGGATGGCCGAGCACAGCGAACCCACCAGGCGGTCGCCGTGGACCTCGATAGCGTCGATCCCGGCCTGCTGTGCGCGAGCGGCCGAGGCAGCGATGGCCTCCTTGATCTGGGTGAGCTGCTCTACGCTCGCCTCGTTCACAAAGTGCTGCATGTCGTGATGCAGCTTGGCGTAGGCCTGGTTGCGGATCTCGTTGGACTCGGCCATCTTGGCGGCAAAGGTCTCCTCGTCGCCGGCGGCCTTGGCCTCCTGCGCGGCCTTGGCGGCGGCCATGGATCCCATGACCATGCGGCCGACACCGGGCACATCGTACTCGGGGTGGAACAGCTGCAGCGCGACCTTGGCGCCGTGCTTGTGGACGGCGTCGGCCAGCGCCTTAAACGTGGGGATCTGGGCGTCGGTTGCCAGCTTGGGCGTGGGGCTTGCGGTCATGACGGGAGCGACGTCGCCGATGACGATGTAGCTCACGCCGCCACGGGCCAAGCGCTCGTAAAAAGCCAGGCTGCGCTCGCCGATGGAACCGTCACGCTCCTCGTAGCCGGTGGTCAGCGGCGGAAACATAATGCGGTTCTTGAGCTCAAGGGGGCCAACCGTAATGGGCTGGAGCAGCTTGGATGCAGGTGTGGTCATGGACATTCCTCTCTTGTAGGCGCGGCGGCGATGATGCCGCGTAGTTATCTAGAGGATATGGCATGGGAATACAGCAGCGCAACGGAAATCGGCGGACAGCAGGTAGCGGCAGGTGGATGGGGATGGGCGGGGCAGCCCGTCGGTTTATCTCAATCTGTAACAGTTACGCGACAAAACCGGGTCTTACTGTTACAGATCGAGACATTCCTCTCGGCCCATCCTCAACAATCTAGATCTGTAACAGCTAGGCCCACTTTTGACCCCTACCTGTTACAGATCGAGACAAACCAAACCCGCCTGCTAGAAAATCTCAATCTATAACAACAACTCGGCAAAATCCGTCCCTCGTGTTACAGATTTAGACAAACACGACCCAACCCACCGGTATATCTCGATCTGTAACACCTAGCCGCCCAAATCGGGTCTAGATGTTACAGATCGAGATTTTGTTTGAGAGGCCGAGAATTGGACCGAAAACACGGTCCCGAAATAACAAAAAAAGCTCGCCGGCTAGGCCGACGAGCTGCAAGTTCTTGGTCGCGGGGGCAGGATTTGAACCTACGACCTCCGGGTTATGAGCCCGGCGAGCTACCAGACTGCTCCACCCCGCAATGTCTGGGCGCCTCATGTGCGCAAGAAAGAATATTACGCGGGAGTTCGGTAAACGGCAAGGAAAATCTCGTAGAGCATAATTCCTTCATATTTAAAACCCCTCAGCCCCTATCACCGTAAACGAATCGCGGCCGAGCGCCGTCGACGGCGCGTATACAATGGTGCGCGTCCTTTTATGCCAACACCGGGAGTAGACATGCTGCTCGCTATCGATATGGGAAACACGCAGACGGCCATGGGCCTGTTTGACGGAGACGAGCTGGTGCAGTCGTGGCGTATGCCCACCGACCGCTCCTATACCGCCGACGAGATCCACGTGCGCCTGATGGGTTTCTTTAAGATGTACGGCCTTTCGCTCGATGCGGTCGACGCAATCGCCTTTGCGGGCGTGGTGCCGCAGCTCTCGCGCGAGTGGCACGCCGTGGCCGACCGCATTGCCGCGGACGCCATCGTCATCGGGCCGCAGACGGCCGCGGTGACCAAGCTGCGCGCGGCGCGCCCCCAGGCCGTAGGTGCCGATCGCGTCGCCAACGCCGTTGCGGCCGAGACTTTCTACGGCGCGCCGGCAATCGTGGTGGACTTTGGCACCGCGACCAATATCGACGTCATCGATGAGGACGGTTATTACATTGGCGGAGCGATCGCGCCAGGCATTCGCATCTCCATGGACGCGCTTGCCGCCCGTGCCGCCAAGCTCGCCAGCGTGCCGCTCGAGGCGCCCGAGCACGCCATCGGCCGCGATACCGAGGAGTGCATCAAGGTCGGCGCCGTAACGGGCGCCGCCGCCATGGCTGAGGGCCTGGTCGCGCGCATGAAGCGCGAGCTGGGCCGCGAGGATGCCACCGTTATCGCCACGGGCGGTCTCGCCAGCATCGTCGCCGATTCGACCGATGCCTTCGACGTGGTCGACGGACAGCTCACCATCAAGGGTATCTGCGAAATCTACCGCCGCATGCAGGAGCTGGGATAGGACAGGGGCTTAAGTCGAGCACGAGCGCGAGCGGCGAACTAGGCAACGCATCGGCCCTATTCCTCAAAATCGAAAGATTTTCAGTTTTGAGGAATAGGGCTTTCTGCTAGGCCTCGTCGCACAGCCACCTCGCCAGGTCCACGATCTGCACCCCATTGCGGTCCGTGGCCTCGTGATGCGTGCGGGCGAGAATCATCTTGGGGTACGCGTCGCCAATGCTCAGCAGTGGTGAAATCTCGCGTTCAAATGTCTTATCCGAGCTGATGTCGTCGCTCACCTGAATGTAGAGCTTCTCGCTTCGCTTGATTGCTACAAAGTCTATTTCCTTTTTATAGAGCACGCCGACGTATACCTCGTATCCGCGGCGCAGCAGCTCGATTGCCACCATGTTCTCGTATACGCGTCCCCAATCCATATCACGTGTACCGAGCAGCGCGTATTTGAACGCGTGGTCTGCCAGGTAATACTTCTCGCCGCTCTTAAGGTATTTTTTGCCGCGGATGTCGTACCGACGAACTTTATAGAAGGCAAACGCATCGCACAGGTACCCCATGTACGTGCCGACCGTCTTGTTCGTTATCTTTAGCCCATCCGCGTTCAAAATATCCGTAATGTTACGTGCCGACGTTATGTTGGATACGTTGTCCATCATGTAATCGGCAATGCGCAGCAGCGCCGATTCGTTTCTCACGTTATGCCGCTGCACGATATCTCTCACGATGAGCGTTTTGAAGACATTGGAGAGATATTGATAACGCTGCTCCTGCAGTGAATAAGGGTAGGAGCCGGACATACCGCCGGTTCTCGCGTACTCATCGAAGTCGCGGTCGACCTCGCCCTCGTCGCCATAGAGTCGATACTCCTCAAACGAGAATGGGAAAACCTCGATCTCAAACGTACGCCCCGTAAAGAGCGTCGACAGATCGCTCGACAGCAAAAAGGCATTCGATCCGGTAATGAATATGTCGTACTGCTCGGATGCGTGGAGGCTGTTGATCGCATGCTCAAAACCGTCGCACATCTGAACTTCATCGATAAGCAGAAAGTTTTGTTTGCCGGACACTCGATGCTCTTTTACATAGGCGAGCAGCGCGTGATACTCGAGCAGATTCTCGAACTCATCGAGGTTGTAGTTGATATGGATGACATTCGAATTGGACAGATTTGCCTCCACGTAATCGCGGAGGGCCTCGAGCAATTTTGACTTACCGCTACGGCGGATGCCCGTTATGACCTTGATGTCCGGCACGCCAATAAGGCTCGTCAACGTGTCCATATATGACGTTCTATTGATGAGTTTCATTGGGGCCTCCTCGCGGTCTTTTATCGCTATTCCTCAAAAACGAAAATTTTTCAGTTTTGAGGAATAGGCTCTGTAGCGAATATACCTCGCGAAAGGCCGAGCTGCCTTAATCCTATTCCTCAAAAACGAAAATTTTTCAGTTTTGAGGAATAGGGCGCTGGCAACCCATTCCCCAGATAGGCGAAACCCTCCCCGGCACAGGCCGAGGAGGGTCTTGTTGTCATGTCTATCTTTGGGCGCGAACGCCCCGCGCTACAGCCCGCGAATTCGTACGGCCTCGGGCGGAAACTCCTGCTCGCCGGCATCGGTCTTAATGGTCGCGCGGCCCCAGATGTCCAGGCCTGCAAACACACCGACCGCAAGCGGCAGGCCGTTGGGCGACACCGCCGCAACTTGGCGGCCCAGCAGCGGCACCATGTCGAAGTACTCGCCCAGCACGGGAGCCAGCGGCCCTGCGGCGCCCTGCGGCGTGTTGGCAACAGCCGCCCAGGCATCCACACGGGTCAGCACGGCGGCGGCCAGCGTCTCGACCAGCGCTTCGTCAGCCACGTCCACACCAAGCTCGCCCAGCGCCGAACGCTCAATATCCACCGTCACGGCACCGAACATGCCCGCAGCAGCGGCACCGCCGTTCACGGCAACACGCGCGAGCGACGTCTCAAACGCAGGCGCACCGCACACGATATCGCTCGGCCACTGGATACCCACCTTACCGGCAAGGCCCAACCCCGGCGTCGAAGCCGTGCCCACGAGCGCGTCCATCATGCCCATCGCAGCCACAAACGGCAGGCCGTGGAAGGCATGCATGTTCACGTCCGGGCGCACGATCAGCGAAAACCTCAGCGAAGCATCGCCCGCGCTCCAAGCGCACCAGCCCGCGGACGCACCCTCGCGGCCCGCGTCGCGCGCGGCGTCAAGCTCGGTACCGGCGGCAACAGCATTCATCTCGATCATCTACATACGCCCCAATTCGCCCACGATATGGCCCACGCGGTCCTCGGGCTCCTTGACCTCGACACCGTTGTAGCGGAAGAACCGCGCCGGGTCGTGCATCAGGTCCTCGAGCGGCACCAGCACAAAGTCGCGTTCGCCGATCAGCGGATGCGGCAGGCGCAGCTTTTTGCCGCCGTGGGTCTCGCCGTCCATCCACAGCAGGTCCAGATCGATGGTGCGCGGGCCGTTGGCCTTGGCCTTTTTGGAGCGGTCGCGCCCTAGCTCAGCCTCGATCTTCATAAGCTCGTCGAGCAGCACCAACGGCGCCAGCTCGGTCTTGATCTCGATGACGGCGTTGGCAAACGCGTCCTGGCGCGTCTCGTAGGCAGGCTCGCTCTCGTAAATCTTGGAGGAGTTAGACACGCAGGTGAGTGGAATCTCGGCGATCATCTCGCGTGCGGCGCGGATGTTGTCGCAGCGATGCCCCAGGTTGGAGCCCACAGCCACAAACGCGCGGCGCGGCTGCGGCTTGGCAACCGCCCAGTAACCGTTCAGGAACTGCGCAAAACCCGCGGCGTCGTGCACGCGCACGATGTTGGCACCGGCCTGGATGGCGCCCAGGCACACGCCAAACGTAGCGGCATCGCGCTCGGCGGCCTCGGTCACGCCCGAGACGGCGCCCACAAAGCGCTTGCGCGACACGGCGCACATGAGCGGATAGCCCAGTGACGCCATCTTGGCAGTCTCGCGCTGGATGACGATATCCTCGTTAGCCGACTTACCAAAGCCCGGGCCAGGATCGATGCAGATGCGGTCGCGCGACACGCCGGCATGGATGAGCGTGCGGGCCTGGTCGGACAGAAAGCCCATAACGCGGCGCATGATGGGCGCCGAATCGGGCAGGGTGAAGCGGCGGAGCTGCGAGGTGGGCACGTAGGCTTCCTCGCGGCGGGCGCTGCGGCGCATCATGGCGGCCAGGCGGTCATTGGACTCCGATTCGGCCTCGGTGGCTGCGGGCGCGGCCTCGGGCGCGGGCGCGACGGTCTCGGCGGCAGCAGCCTGCTCGGCGGCCGGCGTCTCCTGCCCCAGCTCGGTTGCAGGCTCGGACGTGGGCTCCGGTTCGCCAAACGGCAGTGAGGGCTGCACCACGCCGCCCGGAAGCTTGGCCTCCGGCTTAGGCTCGCCCAGCAACTTGCCGCGACGGCGGCGGGCCGGCTTCTCGGCCTCACGCGCGGCCTCGGCAGCCGCCTCGCGCGCCTTCTCGGCAACAAACGCCGCTGCCGAGGTATCGAGCTGCACCGTTGCGTGCGCGCGTGCGGGCGCGGCGACCTCGCCGGCATGCATCACGATGACGCCGCAGGTGCTCGTCTTAACAAACTCGACCATCTTGGGATCGGTGAAGCCCGTCACGTCGTTGACGATCGAGGCGCCGCAGCGCACGGCCGCCTTGGCAACCGCCACATGACGCGTGTCGATCGAGACGATGGCGCCCTCCTTGGCCAGCGCGCGCACCACGGGCAGCACGCGGCGAGCCTCCTCGTCGGGGTTGACCGGGGTAAAACCAGGGCGTGTGGACTCGCCGCCCACGTCGATGATGTCGGCGCCGGCATCGAGCATCGCCAGGCCGTACTCGATGGCGGCATCGGGGTCGAAGTGCTCCCCGCCGTCGCTAAACGAATCGGGCGTCACGTTGAGGACGCCCATGATGCGCGGACGGTCAAAGCTGAGCTCGTACTTTCCGCACCGCCATGTCTTGCTGTCGTTCGCCATGAACATCCTCCTAAAATGCCCACGCCGCCGCGCTCGGGCGCTGGCGGCGGGGTCGTTTTGCAATCAGTCTTTCTATTGTATCCGCGCGCGCGGGCTAGAACGCAAACGCGGCCGCGATGTCGCAAGAAATCAGCAGGTCGGCATTTGCATCCTGATCGGTGGGAGCAAGATTGCAAATGGCCAGCGTATCGCCGGTAAAGTATCGCGTAAGGCCTGCCGCCGGATACACCACGAGCGAGGTCCCGCCCACAATGAGGGCATCGGCCGCGGCGATGGCGGCAACGGCACCGGTCAGCACATGCTCATCGAGCGGCTCCTCGTAGAGCACCACATCGGGCTTAATGCGCCCGCCGCACGCAGGACACACAGGCACGCCCGCGGCGTCCTCGTGCTCGCGCGAGCAAATCCACTCGGCGCTATAGACCGCGCCGCACGACTGGCAAATGTTGCGATGGACCGATCCGTGCAGCTCGAACACGCGCTGTGAGCCGGCCATCTGATGCAGGCCGTCGATGTTTTGCGTCACCACGGCGTCGAGCTTGCCGGCGCGCTCCAGCTCGGCCAGCTTGGTGTGGCAGCGGTTGGGCTTAGCGTTAAGCGCGATCATCTTGGTGCGGTAAAAGTCGAAGAACTCCGCAGGATGCGCCTCGTAAAAGCTATGCGACAGCATGGTCTCGGGCGGATAGGCAAACTGCTGGTGATACAGGCCGTCCACGCTGCGGAAATCGGGGATGCCACTTGCCGTGGAAACACCCGCGCCGCCAAAGAAGACCACGCGCTTATGGGTGCCGAACAGCTCCGCCAGCGCGGCGGAGGCCTGCTTGGGATCCGTTATTGCCTGCGTCATATGAGTCCTCCGTCCTTGTTAGTCGGGCAGCGTTGAGCGACGTCCCAGCATGCGGCCTTTAAGTCAGCATGCGCGGAGCCCACCCCGCCCCTGTTGCGCTAATCTTAAGCCTGCCAACCCCGTCGAAAGGACACCATGCCTCAGACTTACACTTTCGCCTCGTGGAACGTCAACGGCCTGCGCGCCGTGCTCAAAAAGGACCCGAGCTTTATCCAGATCGCGCAGGACCTCGATGTCGATGTCTTGGCGCTGCAAGAGACCAAGTTGCAAGAAGGCCAGGTCGATATCGACCTGCCCGGCTATCACCAAACCTGGAGCTACGCCGAGCGCAAGGGCTACTCGGGCACCGCGGTCTTTAGCCGCCAGGAACCGCTGCGCGTACTGCGCGCCGATGCGCTGCTGCCCTACGCCGGCGAGGGCGAGGCGGCCGAGCTCGTCGCCCAAGCCGCGACCGAGGGCCGCGTCTGCGCGCTGGAGTTCGACAAGTTCTGGTTTGTGGATGTCTACACTCCCAACGCGCAAAACGAACTCGCCCGCATCGACGTGCGCATGGCCTGGGACGATGCCTACCGCGGCTTTTTGAACGCGCTCGAGTGCGAGACCGGCAAACCCGTCGTGACCTGCGGCGACTTTAACGTGGCGCACGAGGAGATCGACCTTAAGAACCCCAAGTCCAACCGCGGCAACGCAGGCTTTTCGGACGAGGAGCGCGGCAAGTTTACCGAGCTGCTCAACGGCGGGTTTACCGATACCTGGCGCGCGGCAAACCCCGACGTCGAGGGCGTCTACAGCTGGTGGAGCTACCGCTTTAATGCCCGCAAGAACAACGCAGGCTGGCGCATCGATTACTTTCTGGTAAGCGATTCGATCGCCGCCAACGTTCGCGACACCGGTATCCGTGGCGATATCTTCGGCAGCGACCACTGCCCCGTCACCCTCACGCTAGAGCTCTAGCCCCAAGTAATTCCTGGGGGACAGAGGAAAACAGACCATGTGACCCCTCTCCCCCTATAAGTTGCGGTGGAATAGTTCCTGTTTGGGCAGCAAATAGCCAAAAACGAGAACTATTCCACCGCAAGTTCGTGAGGGAACGCGAAATGCCCTACAGTCCGTATTTCACGACGACACGGTTAATGCGACGGCACCAAGGCTTGTACAAGGCGGCCAAAAACACGCAGGTCGCAAGGCCGTGCGTGATATCGAATGGCACCGCCGTGGCAAGACGCGCTACGGCGCCTGCCCAGGTGAGCGGTTGAACAAAACCGATAATGTCGTACGCGTTGATCACCACGCCGTACAGCAGACCCGAAGCAAAGCCGTACGCCATCAGCGCCGGCATGCGCACGGTTCCATCCGCACGGTCGAACGCACCGGCATGCGCCAGCGCACCGCCAACATAGCCAGCCAGGCCCCAGGCATACATCTGCCATGGCGTCCACATGCCCTGCCCAAAAAAGAAATTGCTGGTCAGCGCCGCCAGCGCGCCAACCATAAAACCATTGCGGCGACCAAGCGTCGCCCCCGCGATAATGGCGATGGCGCTCACCGGTTTAAAGTCGGGAATGGGCCCAAACAGGATGCGCCCCGCCGCCGCCAGCGCCGCCAGCACCAGCGTGGGCATAATCTGGCGCAAACCCGGACGAGATGCCTCGTAACCCGCAAAGAACAGTGCAAGCACCAGCGCCACCACGACAAGCATGGCAAGCGCCGCCTGCTCAACGCCCGCCAGCAACGCCGCTGCCATCACCGCCGGCACCGCCAACAACAGCGGGATCTCCAGTTTTGTGAGTAAACGCGAGAAACGACAGTCCGTCATCCCATCACGCCCTATAGAACACGTTGTCGGCAAAGAAGTCGGCCGGGGGCTCCATGCAGGCAATCTCGCCGTCAAACATCATGGCGACGTCGTCGGCTACCTGCTCGGCAAAGTCCAAATCGTGCGTAGCCATGATGACGGTGCCGCCAGCCTTCGCATGGTCACGCAGGGCGCGGGCGATGATGCGGCGGCTCTCCAGGTCAAGGCCCTTCGTGGGCTCGTCAAGCAGCAGCAGCTCGGGGCCGATCAGCAGCAGCTTTGCCAGCGCAAGCAGCTGGCGCTGTCCGCCCGAGAGGTCGTAAGGGTGGCGCGTCTCCAGGCCGTCCAATCCCAGTTGCGCCGCACGCTCCCGCGCCAAGTTCTCGTCATATCCGCAGGTCGAGGCCCATTCCATCAGCTCGTCGCGCACCGTCTCGGCAACCAGCAATGCTTTGGGATTCTGAGGCAGCAGCGCCGCCGAGGCCGCTCCGCGCACCATGCGGCCGCGCTGCAGCTTGGCGGTCTTCGCCAGCACCGAAAGCATTGTCGACTTACCGCAGCCGTTACCGCCCACGATCGCATGCACCGCGCCAGCCGAAAACGACACATCGAGCCCGCGCAGCACCCAACCGCCCGCGCGATCGTAGCGAAACCAGCCTTCCGACAGGGTGGTAGCCGACCCGCCGTGCATTTTTTGGAGTATTCTGCTTCCATCCGTGCGCGGAAAGGCTTCCGAGCCGTTCTCGAGCGACGTTTGCGCCACAAATTCGGACGATTTGTCCAATTCCGAACTTTTTTTCGCGCTCGATACGTCCCCGGGCGGCTCCAGAGAGCCCAAATTGTCCTCACGCCTGCTGAATACTCCTTTATTTGCACATCGGATGGCACCCCACCCCAACATGTCATCGGACAACAGCGATTCTCGGCGTCCCAAAGAAGCCATATCCGCCACCTCGCGCACGCGACCGTCCTCAATCCGGTACGCACACGTCGCGTATTCGAGCATTGGGCGCGGCTGATGCGTCGCCACAACAACCGTGCAGCCCAGCTCGCGATTCACGCGAAACAGCGCATGCAGAAAACTCTTCTCGGCAACGGGGTCGAGCTGAGACGTGGGCTCATCGAGCAGCAGCACGCGCGGGCGGAGCGCCAACACGGCGGCCAACGACAGCAGCTGCTTGCGACCACCCGAAAGCGTATCGGTATCGCGGTGGAGCCAATCCTCCAGCCCAAAGAAATAGCTGGTCTCGGCCACGCGACGACGCATCTCGTCACGCGCTAGCCCCAAGTTTTCCAGGCCAAACGCCATCTCGTGCCACACGGTCTCGCACACAATCTGGTTCTCGGGATCCTGAAACACATAGCCCACGCGCTCCGCGGACGTCCGAACATCCATGTCGGCAACGCTCTCGCCCAGCACGCGCGCATCGCCAGCGCGCTCGCCCGTCGGCGCGATCTCGGGTTTGAGCAGCGAGAGTAGCGTCGACTTGCCCGAACCGGTACCGCCAACAAGCAGCGCAAACGCACCTTGGGAAACACGCCAATCAAGCCCCTCGAGCACCGGTGCCTCGGCCCCGGGATAGGCAAAACTAAGGCCCCGCACCTCAATCGCCGGCGCGGCCGAGCCATATGCCACACCCGCCGCCGAGCTCCTATCAAACCGAGCCATCAGCCAAACCTCTTCTCATCAATCGCGTGCAACGCGCAAGGCAGCACCATCCAGGCAGCGTACACGACATAGCCCGGCCACGGCGCCGGCACCGAGAGCTGCGGATAAAACGAATACTGCGTCGTCGCGGTCCACGCCACTGTCACCGTGACCACGCCAAACAGTGCAAGCCCAACCAGCGCAGCAACATCGCCGCGCCCCAGCCGATACCGCGCATACGTCGTACGACGAGACACGGCACCCCATCCGCGCGAGCGCATGGCGTCCGCACGCTCAAGCGAATCTTCCAAACCCCAGCCCATCAGCACGCTCGACGCCCGCAAGCGCGAGCGCACAGGATCGGTGGGCGCGCGCCCCGGCACATCAATCGCGTCCTGCACCGCCAACACGGTGCGGCCGCGACGCAAAAACTGCGGGATCAGCCGCATGCACATCGAGATCATAAGCGCAATCACCGGTGCGGCATTACCCAGCAACGCGAGCACCTTGTCGTATTCGAGCATCGACGCCGCGGCCTCAAACCACAGCACGCTCGCCACAAACAGCCCGCCCATGCACAGGCCGTACACCATGCTCTCCAAATACACCGCGCGCATGCCAATGCGGAACAGCTCCGTCGAGCCCGAGGCGCTAAACAGCGGATTGACCAGCGCGATAATCAAAATCACCGGCAGCTGCCAGCGCAGCGCACCCAACGTGCGGGCAGCCCCGCGCGTCGCAAATCCATACGCCAGCCCACCCGCAAGCGACAGCGCGATCAACACCGGCTGCATCGAGAACATGGTGAGCCCCAGCGTCAACACTATATAGAGCGCCGGCACCGCCGGATGCGATATCGAGAATGCCGCCATGGGCTCGGCGCCCGAATCCTCTCGCATGTTGTCCACGGGCACCCCCCGTTCTCTCGCTCAAACGCCAACGCCACGGCGCCGTCAACGCCATACACAAGCAGCACAAACGCCGCGCCAACAGCACAGGCCTCGGCCACCGCGTGCCAATCGTTACGCGCTCATCATATGCCTGCGGTATCATATTGCGCCGTGTATCGTTTCCAAACACACGTCTCTATAACGTAACAGGAGATCACATGGACGCAACCGCAATTATCCTCGCTGCCGGCGAGGGCACCCGTATGAAGTCGAACCACTGCAAGGTTTCGCACAAGATCCTGGGCAAGCCCATGGTTCAGTGGATCGTCGACGCCACCATCAAGGCCGGCTGCAGCCGCGTCGTGGTCGTCATCGGCAGCCACGCCGACGAGATGCGCGCCCTCATCGACGGCGCCTACGCCAACAGCGCCACCAAGGTCGAGTGCGTCGAGCAGACCGAGCGCCTGGGCACCGGCCACGCCGTAAAGGTCGCGCTCGAGGCCTGCGGCATCGCCGATGGTCCCGTCGTCGTACTCAACGGCGACCTGCCGCTCATCACCGCCGACACCGTCGCCAAGTTCGCGCAGACCGTCGCCACCGGCGAGCTCGCCTGCGCCGTCATGACCATGACCCCGCCCGACCCCTTTGGCTACGGCCGCATCGAGCTGGGCGCCGACGGCCAGATCGAGCGCATCATCGAGCAGAAGGACTGCACGCCTGAGCAGGCCGCCACGCTGCTGGAGTGCAACGCCGGCTGCTACGCCTTCGACGGCGCACAGCTCGCCGCCCACATTAACGAGATCGACAACGACAACGCGCAGTCCGAGTACTACCTGCCCGACATGCTCGAGATTCTCAAAGGTCACGGCCAGGCGGTCTCCATCTTCCACTGCGACGACTACCGCGACGGCCTGGGCGTCAACAGCCGCATCCAGCTCGCCCAGCTCACCGCCATCGCGCGCGACCGCATCAACGAGCACTGGATGGCCGAGGGCGTCACCTTCATCGACCCCACGCAGGCTTGGATCGGCCCCGACGCCACCATCGGCCGCGACACCATCGTGTGGCCGCAGACGCATCTGATCGGCCACGTCACCGTGGGCGAGGAGTGCCAGCTCGGCCCCAACAGCCGCCTCACCGACACCACCGTCGGTAGCGGCTGCATCATCGATGAGACTATCGCCATCGAGGCCGTCATCGAGAACGGCGTCGACTGCGGCCCGCGCGCCTACCTGCGCCCGGGCACCCACATGCTCGACGGCTCCAAGGCCGGCACGCACGTGGAGATCAAGAAGTCCACGATCGGCGAGGGCTCCAAGGTGCCGCATCTGTCCTACATCGGCGACACCACCATGGGTTCCGGCGTCAACGTGGGCGCAGGCTCCATCACCTGCAACTACGACGGCGTCCACAAGCACAAGACCGTCATCGGCAACGATGCCTTCATCGGCTCCGACACCATGATGGTCGCGCCCGCCCAGATCGGCGACGGCGCGCTCGTGGCAGCAGGCTCCGTCATCACCGAGCCGGTCCCGGCCGACGCACTCGGCCTGGGTCGCGCCCGTCAGGTAAATATTGAGGGCTGGGCCGCCGATTATCGCCGCCGTCTGCACGAGGACGACGAGGTATAACGTTTTACCAAGCACAAAAGGAGCTGTTCCATGGGGACGGCTCCTTTTTCTATCGTGACCTGCGCGACCGGATGAGTGGTCGGTTCGTGTCCGTTGACGGTAAAGACGTTATCAAGACTCGATAAACCCCGTCGCGCGGTTACAATGCAACAAGGCATCTATATGGCATTCGATGTATAAAGGAGAAGGGTAATGCCGATTAATGATCCCGAGAAGTCGGAGAATATGCGCAAGTCCATCCGCGTGTATTCCGGTTCCTCCAACCGTCCCCTCGCTCAGAAGATCGCTGAGTACCTTGGGGTCGAGCTTTCGGGCCTTACGCTTAAGCAGTTCGCCAACGGTGAGATTTACGCCCGCTACGACGAGACCGTCCGCGGCGCCGACGTCTTCCTGATTCAGTCCGTGGCCGGCGGCAACGTCAACGACATGCTCATGGAGCTGCTCATCGCCACCGACGCTGCCAAGCGCGCATCCGCTCGCTCCATCACCGCCGTCATCACCCACTACGGCTATGCCCGCCAGGACCGCAAGGCCGGCCCGCGCGAGCCCATCACCGCCCGCCTCGTCGCCAACCTGCTCGAGCGCGCCGGCGTCAACCGCATCATCACCCTCGACCTGCACCAGGGCCAGATCCAGGGCTTCTTCGATATCCCGGTTAACCACCTGTCCGCACTGCCGCTGTTTGGCCAGTACTACAACGACATGCACTTCGACACCGACAACCTGGTTGTCGTCTCCCCCGACGTGGGCCGCGCCAAGGCTGCCAAGAAGCTGTCCGACATGCTCGGCTGCGACCTTGCCATCGCCCATAAGGGTCGTCCGCGCCACAACGCCGCCGAGGTCATGGGCATCATCGGTGACATCAAGGGCAAGACCTGCATCATCAACGACGACATGATCGACACCGCTGGCACCCTGTGCGCCAACGTCAAGGAGCTCAAAGCCATGGGCGCCGGCGACATCTACGTGTGCGCCACCCACGGCATCTTCTCCGGCCCGGCTATCGAGCGCCTCAACGACGCCCCCATCGTCGAGTGCGTCGTCACCGACGCCATCCCCGTCGAGGTCGGCGGCAAGATCAAGACCATCTCGGTCGCCGAGGAATTCGCTCAAGCCATCTCCGCCGTTTACCACGAGGAGCCCGTCTCCACGCTCGTCGGCGGCGACTTCGCGCTGTAATCTGCGGCACATCGCATCATCTTCGATGTTTTTTAAGGGTCGGAAGCATACTTCCGACCCTTTTTCTATTCCTCGTCAACCTGCCCTGGACAGTTAGTTCAGATACGTATTTATTTAAAGCCCCAAAGTGCCGTTCGGAGCTTTCTGAGCTCCCCGGCGGACGCTATGCCGCCCAAAACTCATCGTTTTCGAGCATTACCGCTGCACATTTACCCTCAAATCGTCCTCGAGGGCCCTTAGAAACGCCTCGAACGCGCGATGCCTTATACGTATCTGAACTAACTGTCCAGCAGTTGTCGTCAACCCTCGCGGAAGAGCTCGATTTCCCGCAATCCCCTCAACCAATTCCTCCGACTTCATAACACCCAGCCGTTCATGGCACACAACACCCCACTGAGCGAAAAGAACGACGCGGCAACCACGTTTCGCCAACGGCTTAGTACCTTGTAGTTATGACGACCGTAATTTCACATCTCTCCGCCCTCCGCGCGATTCGCCGCGCACGACGGGCGTACTCTGCGCTTCCGTGGGACTCCATCGACGTCGGACAGCAATCGCGGGCTCTGGCTGGCTGCATCCCCAATAATGACGCCATAGACTTTGACGCGCTTTCGATGCTCGATGCCTGGAATGAAGACGATTCCGAACTGCTCGATCTTCTCGTTTCAAACGAAGACAACAGACGTCCCGACAAGCGACTTCTTCAGCATATTCTCTCTGCCCCGCTTCCCGAAGGGGCGATTATGCACATCGAGGCCGACATCTACGCCACATCCCCTGCCATGACGGCGCTGCTGTGTTCCAAAAATGAATCGGTTGCCAAAACCCTGATGCTTCTCATGGAGCTGCTCGGAACGTATTCTCTTCCGCCCGAGGCAACCTACCCCATCGCCTATGACGACATCTGGCCCAAGGCCGACACCTTCGAAGCGACGAACGATCTCGATTGCCGGAGCGACCAGTCGGTGACCGAGCAGCAAAATGAAACCCGCTACGAACAGGCGCACTACAAATGCGAGCCAGCCACGACCATCGAGGAGCTCGAGGCGATCGCACGGTTCGCAAAAAGCAGCTCATATACCTCGTTTCGCACTGCCGTCAAACTCGCCCGACCCGGATCTGCATCCCCAGCCGAATCCCTAATGTTTGCTGTTCTCGGAGCGCCCATGCGCTTTGGCGGATTCGGGTGTTGCAGCCTTCCCATGGGCGGCCTGCTACTCAACTATCGAGTCGACTTCGACGCCCTTGCGGTCAACATGTCCTCGGGCATCCCCTACGCCATCTGCGACTTATATTGCCCGGCAGCCGGTGTCGACAACGAATATAACGGAATTGGGCATGAGCTTCAAAACGCTCGCATCCACGATGGCAATCGAAATAATGGCCTCAAGGCAATGGGCATCCACGTCCTGGTTATCAATCGCGACCAAATGAAAGACCTTGTTGCGCTCGAAGCCTTCGCCCAAACGATGCATCGACTCGCGGGAGTCCGATTCCGCTACCGTATCAAGGGCTATCGCAAGCGTCAGGCTGCCTGGCTCAACGCCCTGCGGGCCGGAATCGGCCTCGCGCCGGTCTAAAAGACTTTTACCCAGTGTTACCTAGCATGGCTGGACAGTTAGTTCAGATTTGTATAAAAAGACGGCTAATATCGAGGTAGTTTGCCGCCATCCCGGCGCCAGTCACCTCATTTGAAGACTCGAAAGATCTGAAATAGCGCAAAATGTGCTCCCCAAAGCGCCGTGGCAGTTCCGCGGTCCCAATTTTGACAGTCAAAGACCTCTTGGTTTATACAAATCTGAACTAACTGTCCACCCCGGCTTCTGACGACTGCCCAAACGCCCTCATACAGCCTCAATCACCCGCCATTTGACAGCAGCAACGGGGTCGCTCACCATAGCAGGCGACAAATCAACGAAAGGATGAACATGGCAGCTGCACAGCCGCTTAAGATTCGCATGGTTGCCGGACTTGGCAACCCTGGCGAGGAATATGCCGAGACCCGTCACAACGCTGGTTTCAAAGCAATCGACGAGCTGGCCCGTCAGGCCGGCGTCACGTACTGGAAAAACCAAGCAGGCGCCGAGATCGCGCTCATCAACATCAACGATCCCGAGGAAGAGGGCGGCAAGCGCCAGATTGTACTGGTCAAGCCGCAGTCGTACATGAACACCTCGGGCGGGCCCATCTCCAAACTCTGCCGCGAGTACAAGATCAAGGCCGAGGAGCTGCTCGTCATCCACGACGAGCTCGATATTCCCGCCGGCGACGTGCGTGTTAAGGTGGGCGGCGGCCATGCCGGTCACAACGGCCTGCGTTCCATCATCGATAAGATGGGCAGCCGCGACTTCAGCCGCATCCGCACCGGCATCGGCAACCCTCCCGGCAAGATGGCCGTCGCCGACTACGTGCTTAAGCAGCTGCGCGCCCGCGAGGCCGAGGATTTCCAGGACACCTGCGCCCGCGCGGCCGACGCCGCCGGCCTGGCGATTGTGCACGGCGTAGTCTATGCTCGCGACCATGTCAACGGCGCCGCCTCCGCCAACGGCAAGCACTAAAACCTACTATTTAGGGACAGGGTTATTTTGGCAGGTTTTATCTACGGAAACGCCATGACAGCCGCGCCGTAATAAACCCTGTGCCGCCATACATATGCAGCGCCCCAAAGGGGGCCGGCCTCATCACAACCCGAGGCCGGCCCCTTTGCCGTTTTGCCTGATAAAACCGACCAAAATAAACCTGTCCCTATTTGGTAGGCCGAAGTGGATAAACCCTTTTCCCACCTGCCAAAGAAACACGTAAGCGACATTGCCATGAGGGTATAATTTGCACCGTATGTCTGCACAACGCCTGTGCGCGTACGGTTTTATTCGGGCTACCGTCCATTTCCGTGGAGGCACGGTTCGGCAGCCCTAACAAGAGAGGGGTTCTATGTATAAGATCCTGGAGAAGACGCAGTTCTCGGAGAAGGTGTTCAAGTTCCGCATCGAGGCGCCTGCAATCGCCAAGCATGCGCACGCTGGACAGTTCCTCATGGTTCGCGCCAACGAGACGGGCGAGCGTGTCCCGTTTACCCTGGCCGGCTGGAACGGTGACGAGGGCTGGGTCGAGTTCATCTTCATGGTGATCGGCAAGACCACCGAGATGCTTTCCACCTACGAGGCCGGCGAGTCGCTGCGCGACGTCGTGGGCCCGCTGGGCGTTCCCACCGAGATGGCTGAGGGCCCCTGCGCCGTCATTGGCGGCGGCGTCGGCCTGGCAATTGCCTTCCCGGTCGCCAAGCACCTGGTCGAGACCGGCCACGAGGTGCACGCCATCATGGGCGCCCGCACCAAGGACCTCCTGCTTATGGAGGACCAGTTCCGCGAGCTCCTCGACGAGGACCACATCCACATCACCACTGATGACGGCTCCTACGGCGAGCAGGGCGTTGTCACCGCTCCGCTGGAGCGCCTGCTTCAGGACAAGGCCGTGAGCCAGGTCTTCTGCGTCGGCCCCGTTCCGATGATGAAGTTCTCGACCCTCACCGCCCAGAAGTACGACACCCCCATCACCGCGTCGCTCAACCCCATCATGGTTGACGGCACCGGTATGTGCGGCTGCTGCCGCGTCGAGGTGGGCGGCGTGACCAAGTTCGCTTGCGTCGACGGCCCCGACTTCGATGCCACCCTGGTCGACTGGGATGACCTTCGTGCCCGCCAGGCCGCTTACCATTCCGAAGAGGGCGAGTCCCTCAAGGCCTATGAGGAAAAGAGCTGCGCATGCCACTAGTTAACGGTCGTTTCGTTGCCGATATGAAGTCGCCCCGCACCCCCGATAACGAGGAGCCGGCTGCCGAGCGCGCCTGCGACTTCCGCCCCGTCGACAAGGGCTTCACCGAGGAGATGGCGCTGGCCGAGGCCGAGCGCTGCCTCAACTGCAAGAAGCCGTTCTGTGTTGAGGGCTGCCCCGTCAACATCAACATTCCCCGCTTTATCGAGCAGATCCGCGCGAAGGACTTCGGCGGCGCTCTCGATACCATCCGCGAGGACTCCATGCTTCCCGCTATCTGCGGCCGCGTCTGCCCGCAGGAGAACCAGTGCGAGGGCAAGTGCATCCGTGGTAAGAAGTCCGAGCCCGTGGCCATCGGCCAGCTCGAGCGCTTCCTGGGTGACCGCCCCGAGCTCGCCTCCACGCCCAAGATGGCTCCCAAGAACGGCAAGAAGGTCGCCGTCGTCGGCTCCGGCCCGTCCGGCATCACCTGCGCTGGCGAGCTCGCCCGCAACGGCTTTGACGTTACCGTCTTTGAGGCCTTCTTCACCGGCGGCGGCGTGCTGGTCTACGGCATCCCCGAGTTCCGTCTGCCCAAGGCGGTCGTCAAGCGCGAGATTGACGGCCTGGAGGACATGGGCGTCAAGTTTGAGTACAACTCCGTCGTGGGCAACATGGCCACGGCCGAGGAGCTGTTCGAGCAGGGCTTCGACGCCATCTACGTGGCGACCGGCGCTGGCCTGCCCAAGTTCCTCAACGTCCCCGGCGAGAACCTGCCCAACGTCTTCTTCGCGAACGAGTACCTCACCCGCGTGAACCTGATGAAGGCCAACAAGTTCCCCGAGTACGACACCCCCACCAAGCACGGCAAGAACGTCGTCGTCTTTGGTGGCGGCAACGTGGCTATGGACGCCGTCCGCACCGCCAAGCGTCTGGGCGCCGAGCACGCCATCATCGCCTACCGCCGTACCGAGGACGAGATGCCCTGCCGTCGCGCCGAGCTGCACCATGCCAAGGCCGAGGGCGTCGAGGTTCTGCCGCTCGTCTCCCCGCTCGAGTTTGTCGCTGGCGAGGACGGCTCCGTGTGCGCCGTCAAGGTCCAGAAGATGGAGCTCGGCGAGCCTGACGAGTCCGGCCGTCGTCGCCCGGTGCCCATCGAGGGCGCCATCGAGGAGATCCCCTGCGACGTCGCAATCTCGGCTATCGGCACCAACGCCAACCCCTTCGCAAAGAAGATCGGCGGCAAGATGGAGCTCAACAAGTGGGGCTACATTGTTGCCGACGAGGAGACCGGCCAGACCACCGATCCCCGTATCTGGGCCGGCGGCGACATCGTCACCGGTGCCGCTACGGTCATTCTGGCGATGGGCGCCGGCAAGAAGGCCGCCGCTTCCATCACCAAGAGCCTACTGGGCGAGTAATCATCCGCAGCGCTAGCTACCAAACGGCAAAGTCCCCGTCGAGCACACGCCCGGCGGGGACTTTTTCTATGCCGGCCGACTACCACAAAGGGGACAGGCACCTTTGTGGTGGTTGGGGACTGGTCGGCAAACCAATTCCGGCGTTTGTCTCAATCTGTAACAGTTAGACCCTGTTGAGCCTTGTAGTTGTTACAGATCAAGATATTGTGCGAACATCCACCTGTTCATCTCAATCTGTAACAGTTAGAGGTCAAATTCCCCGCCTGGTGTTACAGATCGAGACATTAGATTGGCGGCCATTCGGTTCATCTCAATCTGTAACATCTAGAGCCGTTTTGGGCAGTTTGGTGTTACAGATCGAGATTTTACTGAGGCCGAGAACGAGAGCCGTCACCCAGCTCTAATGCTTGCGGCGCTTGGTCGCGGCGATGCCGGCTGCGGCAACGGTTGCACCGGCGATGCCCAGGGCAGCGACCGTCATCGCGGCGGAGTCACCCGTGCCGGCAAGCTCCGTGCCACCGGACTTCTTGCCGTTCTTGCCCTTACCCTTGGACTTGTTCGTCGTCACCGTGGTCGTCGTCGAAGTCGAACTGCCCGCAGGGACCCCGGCGCCACCAGAGCCATCCGTACCGCCACCCTGCTCGCCGCCGTCAGGCGTCGGCTCAGGCTCCGGCTTCAGACCGGGATCGGGCGTCGGCTCAGGCGCCGGCTCATCGGTCACCGTAATCGTAATGTTCAGACGCTCGGAATACTCGCTGTACGACATGCCAGGGCGCTGTGCCGCAATGCGCACATACATGTTGCTATCGAGCGCAATAGGCTCGGTGTACTTTACGCGGCCTTCGTCACGGCAGGGGCAGGTGTCGTTGGTGGTGTACCAAATCGTCGTGCCATCCTCGGCAGAAAGCTCCAGCTTCGTGCCCTTGGGCACCGTAATGTAGTTCTCCTTGGGCGACCATGCACCAAACGTCGTCGCACCAATCGTCGCCACCGGTCGCGCCGGTCGCACTGCCTCGGCAGACACGCGAACGTCGACCTGCTTGGACAGCGCCGTGCCGTCCACCGCCGCCGTCAACGTCGTCAAACCGGGCAGAGCACCATGCAGCACAAACGTCGCCGCGCCGTCCTCGCCCGTCACGGCCTGGTTGGCATCGACAGAGCAGATAGCCGAGGACTCCAGCCCAACACTAACCTTGGCGCCCGCAAACGGCTTGCCCGCCTTATCGGTCACGTGCGCCACCAGCTCAAAGTCACTGCCCTCAAGCATGGTCACGGCCTGCTCCACGTTGAGCTTGAGTTTGTCGGCACGAACGCCCACGACAAGCTCGCCGCTTGCCCAGCGCGCCATGGCCGTGCCGGCGTAGTTGCGAGCACCGTCGAGCTCAAACGACACCGTCGAGCCCACCTCACACGCATCGGCATAGCGAATACGCAGCACGCGCGACAGCGGCTTGCCATTGGGATCGTCCTGCTTATCGAGCCACGTATACGTCACGTCGCCCAAGCCCTGCGCGCACAATGCGGCCAGGGTATCGTCACTCGCATCCATATACTGCGCAAACTCAACCTCGACGCAATCGGTATAGGCATGGGCCGAAGCCACCTCGGGCGCCGCCGTCGACGCCAAGCCAATGTTCACCTCAGTCTGAATCGGCGGCACGCGCAGCCAGGCCGAACGCGCCTCCTCATACCCGTCCTTGGTCACGCGCACCTGATACCAGCCGGTCGGCGTATTCCAGTTGTACGCACCGTCCGCACCCGTTGCAAGCGGATTGTCCTGCTCATACTCCTCGGCATCCCAACGCACTGCATTGGTACCGGCCGCATCGTCGGCGCTCCACAGCTCAACCGTCGCGCCTTCAACCGTATTGGACAGCAGGCCCTCGTACACCACGCCCGCAGGGTCGGGTGCAGCCTTGGCAGCCACATTGCGATAACGCGCCTCGAAGATCGACTGCATCTTCTCGTCCGAGATCAAGCCGTCCTTGTTGGCCTTGTAGACCTCGGTATCAGTCAGCTCGCCCCAGTTGACCGTAATACGATTCTGGCACGCGCGCTCCACCTGCTCGCAGGCAACATCGTAGGCGCATTCGGCATTGGTCAGCTTAATCGCGCGCTCCGAACCTACGCTGGTCGAAGCCGCGTCATAGGCAGCGCCCACCACGGTACCCGCCGAACTGGCCGTCAGCACGCCGGCGATTGTCATAATGGAGCCCACCGCCACATCGGTGCTGTCGTGGCAGAGCTGGCGATGCAGCAGATCCTCAAACGCACGCGCCTTCTCCATGGCGTCGCGCAGCGCGTAAATGCACTTCCAGTCGTCCTCGGTCTTCTCGGGCTTGGCAAGCAGGCGCGTATGCTGAAGCTCATAGCCCTCGCGCTCGCCCTTCACCTTCTGCATACGGACGTTCACGTTCTCCCAGTTCTTGCTGGCATCGTTCACGCCGTAAATGCCGGTAAAGATGCCGATGCCCTGGGTCGCCGCGGGAAACGCCTGGCCGGCCGCCTTCCACGCATCGGTCTTAAAGACCTGTCCGAACATCTCGCACTCGATCTTATAGCTCTTGAGCGAACGAATCGTGCGGATGAGCTTCATATGGGCGCTCACGTCGCCGTTACGCTTCCAAGCCATAAGCCAGCCGCGAATCGTAGAGTTATTGAGGCTATGGACCACATTCCAGTTATCGTACAGATTGTCCAGAATGTCACACTGCATGGCGATCGAGTTAAACAGAAGCGCCTGGTTCTTGTTGTTATTGGAGTTCTCGATAAACTCCGACTCGATATAGGCCGTCTGCTCGCCATCGGGCGCGGCGACCTTAAAGCCCTTGACGGTATCGTCGTCAGCCGCCTTGTAGCTCAGTGAGCTGCCGAGCGCCTGGCCCAAATCGTTAAACCCGCTCGTCGACTGGCCGTTGTACTCGCTGGCCTTAATGCCCGCACACTTGTTGAGCGCCGCAGCGGTTGCGTCATTCCAGCTTCCATATTGGTTGAGCTGGCCGATACCCATCGACTGGCCCACCAGATCCTCGGCCTGCTGGGCAATAAACTCCGCTCGCGATGCATGGTCGACGAGCTCCTTGATGGCGGCCGCATCCGCAGCGTTCGCGCCCTGGGCCGCCGCGAGTTCCTGATACCAATCCTCGCTGGTGCCGTAAGCATCCTCAAAGATCATCTTGTCCACATTGACGCCATAGCTGTCGCCCTGCTGGGTCAGCAGCGCCGACGACCCGCCGACCGCGGCCTTGAGCTCAGCCGCAAACTGCGCGGCCTCGTCGTTGCCAGTACCATCACCCTCGCCGTCGCTGGCGGCAGGGGCGCGACGAGCCTTACGGGCAGCTCCACCTTGGGCTTCGTCCTCTTTACCGTCCTTGTCCTCCTCGGCAAACGCATCGGCGACCATCTGGTCAATCGCGTCGTTAAAGGCCTCGTCGACATCATTAAACGAGTTATCCATCATATACTCGTGCCACTGCTGCACGGCATTCGAGAACTCCTGCTGGCGCTCCTCGGCCGCGGCGGAATGCTTTTTGGCCGAAGCGTTGGCGTCAAAACTCAGCATGGTCATAAGCTGAGCATTGGAGATGCGGCAGGTCTGCGGCATAAAGATTTGCTCAAAGTTGCCGCAGTTCACATAGGTCGAGTCATTCGCCTTGTTAAACTCATTAAGCAGCTTAAGGTAACCCTCGTCCACATACTCCGCCGCATAGCGCACGCGGGTGCCCTCGCGCGACTTTTGAGTCAGAGGAATCGTCACCGTCTTGCCATCCACGCAGTCCACGTACAGGTCGAGCGTGTCGGCGGCCTCTTCGTTTCCCACCTCGAGCGTAATATCGAACGTCCAGTAGGCGTTCTTCTTTTGCGGCAGATGGTGGAAGGTCCACAGGCTCTTACCCGTGTCCTTGCCGTCCTTGACCAGGTTTTGCGTACCGCCACGATACGTCACATCAAAGTTCCAGACCGAAGCACCCGGAACATAGCGCACATAGTTGCGAGCCGTCACCTCTGCGGCAGCGGCGGCGACATCGGTCGAGCCCACGCGCGCTTCGAGCGTCACACGCTCGGCGGCAAGCGTATCCTGCGGCAGTTCGTATTCAATCTTGGCACGGCCGAGTTTATTGGTCTTGCCGGTGTACTTTGCAGCCGACGAGCCCGTCCCCACGGTGAGCTGCACGCTCTTGCCCGGCGCTGCATACACGTAGGCCACATTGCCCAGCAGGCTGTGAACGTCGGTGTTGTCGACCTCGATGCGCGATCCGCTAACCTCGAGTGTGGTGCTTCCCAGCGGCAATGTCACCTCGCCCAGCGTAATAAGCGGCGAGACGGCATAGATGCCCGCGGCCTTAGGCTTAAAGCGCACAAACACATCGGCGCCCGCACTCTTCTTCATATCGAGAACGAGGTTGTCGCCCTCCCAAGTTGTGGCAGCCCACATGGCATCGGAGCTGGCGCCGGCTTCGCGAGCGCCTGCGGACACATCCTCGACGGCATCCTTGGCCAGAGGAATCTCAATCTTGGCAGCCTGGCTGTCCTTGAGCTCGTAATGAATGCGCAGCTCGGTCTCCGCACCAACGACCGCGGACGAATCAGCGATAACCGAGCCCGCCGTCAGCCCGCGCTCGGCACGATACGTCTCCACGTCAAACGTGGGGACGTCGAGCGTCACGTCGAGCTGTTTGCCGTCCTCAATCTTCACCTGCTTTTGCGCGATATGCTTACCCACGGTCAGCCCTAGGCGGCTAAACGTGGAATAGCTCGTCGCTTGGATGTCGTAGCTCGTCTTGTTAAAGGCGACGATGGTGTACGAACCGGCCTTAAGGCGCGGCGTCTCGGCCTTCATGATAGGCGTGGTGCCATCGTCTTCGTAACCCATCAAATAGGTGACGCCGTCGGCGACTAGCTTGCCGTCGGACGTACGGAACACCAGCACGCGGTTGGCGCCCTGGTAGTCGCCCTTGGTCGTGACCGTCGCCGTGCCCCAGGGTTTCAAGTCGATATCGACCTTGCCGGCCGAAGGCTTCACCGTCGCCGTCGCCCCACCCAGCTTGAGGCTGTCTTTGGGCTCGAGCGTTATCTCCAGATCCTGGTCTGCATCGGCAATGGCCTGCGACACCACGAGCGCTGTACCCTGGATACGGAAGTCGTTTTCCTTGTCACCCTTGGCAGGCTTAAGCGTCTTGCCGCCGCTCTTCACCGTCAGATCGATGTTATCGAGACTATCGAGCTCAATGCGTTCGGTCTTATCCTGGCCCACAATCGGTTCAAGAAAGCCCACGTTGAGCTCAATCGCGCGCGAAGCCGGAATCTTGGTAAAGTCCTCCGCCTTAATGTCTCCGATATTCCATGTGCCCGTCATCTGGTCGCCCGGGCGCGCCAGCACCATGTCATAGTAACCGCTGAGCGAAATGCGCAGGGTGGCCGCCGTCTTGGAGAGGGCGTCCGCTGTAAAGCTGCCGTCATCGCCAACCGCCAGCGGCGTGGACTGCCCCGCCTGCACGAGCACGGCCGCCGCGCCCTGGGGAAGTTTGCCCGTGATCTGGGCCGCCTCGCCCATCCACTCAAACGTGTAGGCAGGCTTCGAGGAATCGACGGAGTCCTTGCGATCGGCCACGGCATCGGCAAGCTTTTTGACCATCGAGGGGTTGCCAGCCGAATCGGTCGCATAGGCATAGATGGTCTGGCCTTCACTAAAGGGAATCGCATACGTTACGCCATCGATTGTCACGCGCTCATTATAGTCGCCCGGATAGCCCGCCTCACCAAGCTGAAGATCGGGGTTCATCACGCGCAGGGCAACGGCATTATGGTTCGTCTCGTTTCCGTATCTCGTGTTCTCAAAAGCTCCCCACTCTATCATTTCCACGCTTTTGGGTAGCACAATCTCTTTGCCGGCAATCGCAGGATCAAGAGAGGCGAACGCGAGCGCCCCGATAGATTTGACACCATCGCCGATCGTCACCGACGACACATGCGAGCACCCATCAAAGGCATAGTGCCCGATCCGCTCCACCGTGCCCGGCACATTGATCTGCGTAAAGGTGAGCACTGTTGTGTCCGAGACATAGAACTGTGGCACGCCGCAATAGGCGAATGCAAGATAGTCGATAGTTTTGACCGAAGGCGGCAGCGTTGCCACCACCTTGTCGTCAAGTTGTTCACATTCCTTAAAGGCCTGCTCGGGAATCGTGGTAAAGGCCGCGTTGTTGGGCCAGGTTACCGTTTGGAGCGTCTTGCTTTTGTAGAATGCATAGCTCTTGAGCTCCTCGACCGAATCGGGCAGTGCGATCTCTTTGATGCTGCTGCCGCCCAAGCCTCCAACCGAGCGGACATGCGAATTAGGGGCGAAGGTGATCGATGTGAGCGCAGCGCTTCCCATACCCGTAAGGCTTACGACATTTTTGTCGTCGATGGTCGAGGGCACCTCCAACGTGGTAATGCCCGCGTCGCCATACTCGATAGAAATTTCGTTGGTGAGGCTATCAATCGAGAAGTAGTACTGCGCGGGAGTCTGCTCGCCGGCCACGTAGCCATCATCGTATTCGCCTTTTACGCCCGTGGCGCCCTTCGAGGTTGCCCAGAGTTCAAGTTCCTCGTTCCAGGTTGCCTCGGCACCGGAAGCCTCCTCTTGCTTCTGCTGCTCGGCGAGTTCCTTGCCCTCGACAAGATCGGTGGCGAGCGTACCCGCAGGTGTGCTCTCGGTCTGCCCGGCGCCCGTCAGGCCTGCCGCCAATGCAATCTCGGAGTCCGGGGGCGTAAGGACGTCATCGGCGGCGGGCACTGTGGGGTCGGCAACGCCGGCATCGGGCGCGGCGTCGGCGGCATCGGGCGCGGGGTCGGCGGCGTCGGCGGCATCGGCATCGTCTACTTGTTCGACATCCGTCTGCACAAAGGTGCTATCGGTGGTGAGGGTCTCGGCAAACGCGCCCGCGGGCAACGAACCCGTCACCATGGTGAGGGTCACCGCGGCAACGGTCAGGCGGCGGCAAAGCGCTCGAACAGTGGTCCACCTCATGGTCGTTCCTTTCCTGAAACCAAAAGTCATCCAGCGTAATCGTCGTCCAAAAACAAAGCGAACGGTAGGTTCATATATACGAACCTACCGTTCTACCTGCGCAAACCGCCACAAAGGGGACAGGCACCTTTGTGGCGGTTTGGGGTCTGGTCGGCGAACCGATTCCGATGTTTGTCTCGATCTGTAACAGTTAGGCCCTGTTGAGCCTTGTAGTTGTTACAGATCGAGATATTGCTCCAGCCGCCCCCGCTTTGTCTCAATCTGTAACAGTTAGAGACCAAATTCCCCGCTACGTGTTACAGATCGAGACGTTAGGTTGGCGGCCATTCGGTTCATCTCAATCTGTAACATCTAGAGCCGTTTTGACTGGCTTGGTGTTACAGATTGAGATTTTGCTAAAGCCGAGGATGGGCGCCGCCGCCAAAACCTAACGCTTGCGGCGCTTGGTTGCGGCGATGCCGGCAGCGGCAACGGTTGCGCCAGCGATACCTAGGGCGGCGACCGTCATTACGGTGGTATCTCCCGTGGTAGCCAGGACAGCATCGCCCTTCTTGGTCGGCGCGGCTTTCTCAACCGTCTTGGTCGTGGCGGTTGTCGTGGCCGGCTTAGCCGCGGGTTTGGTCTCGGGTTTCGTCTCAGGCTTGGTTTCGGGCTTGACCTCGGGCTGCGGCGTCGGATTGGGATCCGGCGTAGGCTGCGGATCGGGAGTCGGCGTGGCTTCAGGCGTAAAGGTCAAATCGGTGTTGAGCCACAGAGTGAAGATACAGCCGCTCTCGGGATCAACTACACTCGCTTCGCCCATCTGGTAGCCGCACTCCTGGCCGTTGATCACCAGCTTGGTGTTGGGCGTAAAGTAGAATCCGCGCGCGGGCTTGAGGTAGATACCGTAGCGATAGGTCACGCCAGGCTTAAAGGCGTCGATGTGGTTCGTGATGTTCTGATCCCAGAACTCCTGAGAGTTCACTTCGCTGCCGTCGCTACCCGTCCAGTACTCACACTGAGGAAGGAAGTTGGAGCCCGTCGGAACATTCGCCGTAAAGACCGGCTTATCGCCTGCCTTGAAGGTGGTCGTGGCGCCGTTGATCTCGATAACGTCGATGGCCCGCCATTCGTCGATCGGCTGCTCGCACAGCATATTGTCAGCGTTTGGCGCGAAGACGCCGTTGACGGTCTTGATGTGGTGCGTCCAATGGCCGTTGACGTACATCATGCAGTCATTGCCCACGGTATTGTCGCCCTTGAGCCTCAGCTCGACGGAATACATGTAGAACTTGCCCTCTTCGAAGTGTTCGATCCTCCTCGCGCCCGTCGGATACTTGGCGGGGTCGGAATACCAGAAGGCAACGGGCGTGAGCTCCGCAGGGTCGCTGCCATCCATCTCTTCCCAGCACTCATAGGCGATCTCATACTTATCGGCATCGGCGGCAGGAATCGTCGCGGTCGCACGCGGCGCCTCGCCGGGCGCGTAGTCGGTTTTCACATCGTTGACGTTTAGATTCTCAAGAGCTTCGTTTTCCGACGAAGCAGGCATCGTAATTGTTTTAATAGCAGGGACATACAGGAATTCTCCGCTTAGACTCGGCTTTACGGTTTCCCCGTTTACGGTAACAACGGTTTCATCGCTGAAGGAATATCCGTCTTTTGGCTTCAGCATAAGAGAATACACGTACTCTTTCCCGCTTTGAAACTTTGTAATAGTCGGCAGGGAACCATGCGAGCCGTTATCGGAATACCAGGCAGCAACGGGTTCGTTGTTTTCAAATTCCTGCCAGCATTCATAAGCGATTTCGTATTTATCTGCATCGTAGTTAGGGACACCTGCCGTCGCCTGCGGACCAGTATCCAGCTGCCAATTGAAGTTCGTATTCTGAACATTGGCAAAGGAGATGGATTCCGATTCTGATTCCGCTGCCGGGATAACAAGGCACGCCCTCTCGTAGACATGGGTGCGGGTGTAGTAGTCATCCCGGATCTCGTTAATAGTGGGTTTCCCGGTCGCCTCGGTGTCTCCTTTAAAGGCGTCGTCCGGATCACCGATGATGATATTCCCGGGCTCTGTACCCGTATACGTAAGCTTTGATCCATCATAGGTGGTCGTCATCTTGGACTTATTCTCCTTGTACTCCGTAAAGTACTTCTGCTCCTCCTTCTGTCTCTGAATCTTGCTGATATCCAGGGTAAGCGTTGTTTTATTGCTCGCACTGTCATACGCCGCATGGACGATCAAGTCCCCCAGGCCGATAAAAGTCAAAGCGCTACCATCGAGAGCAGACTGGTCTCCATCTACAAGGGCAATCCCCTCCACATACTCAATCGTTTCTTCTTTCTTGATGTCGGTGTAATTGTTCCGCACCGTAATATTGACCCTAACGCCGCTGCCGCCAACAACATCGGTCACACCGCAGGGCATGATGGCGTCATTCGCCGGCGTGGCGGCGTTGTCGCTGGGAGTATTTTGTTCAGCGGGTGCCGCATCGTTGGATTCATCGGTGGCGCCAGTCGGGGCCGTCTGCTGAGGCTCAACGGTGGCTTGCGCCGCCGGAGCAGCATCGGTTGCAGGCGCGGTCGAAGCAGCTGGTGCGGTCGTTGCAGCCGTATCCCCCGCAACCGTCGGCGTCACCGGAGCCGCGGCAACCTCATCCGTCCCAGCGGCGGGATCGGCGCATTCCGTCGCCAGCGCCACGCTCGGCAGCAGCAGCTGACCGACCATAAGCGCGCACGCACCGGCGCAAGCGATTTTGGCACCCACACAACGCCAGGTACCGTGAACCAGCGAGCAGGTACGCTCGCGTTGGGTCTGCTTATCAAAGTGACTTCCGCACATAACGCCCTCCTTGGTCGTAGGGACACCACCACAAAGGTGCCTGTCCCCTTTGTGGTGGTCCTGTACCACCAAGATGTGCCAAATGACTCCGTATGCCTAGGTTCGTAGATGCGAACCTAGGCCTCTACCTGCGGTTTAATTCAATATGATTTCGCCATCGCCATACGCGTCCCAGGGACGCTACAATCGAGGTCACGCCCATTCCGTCCACCCAAAGGACCGTCCTTGAACCTGAGCAGGCCTAAAATCAACGCGCTTCTGGCACTCGCGCTCTTCACCTTCGCCTTCCTTGCCGCCGAGTTTCGTTTCGACGTCAACGTCGGGCTGCTCGCCGGTGCCGAACGCGTTGTAATCGCACAGGGCTTTATTCTGGGTGCGAGCGTGCTCGGCTTTATCGGATATGCACCACTGCTCGGTCTCGCCCAACGCAAAGGCCAGCCCCAGGCAGTTGTCAGCGCCGCCGTTCCCATCGCCATCCTGGGATTGACCCAGATCCAGTCCCCCACGGGTTCGCTTGCCCTCGAGATTCTGGGCTGCCTCGCATTCCTCGGACTCGGCCTGCTGGGCGCCGCTGCGCACCACGCCTTTTCACTGGCGTTTCAAGACGATCCCAAGCTCGCCACCGGTGCGGGAGCAGCCTATGCCGCGGGCATCCTGATGCAGTTCGCCGTCAACCTGCTCAATTGCGGCGGTATCGCAGAGCTCATCGTCCTTGGCGCAGCGACTATCGCCATATCCGCCCTCAGCGTCGTTCCCCAAAAAGCTGCCGAGAGCTCCAGCCCCGCCATCAATCCCTTTGCTGAGTCCTCTCATGCCCTCGCCAAGCAGGCATGCTGGAGCATCGCGCTCGTCATGATTCTTGCCTGTCTGTTCTCCACCCTCGACAACGTGGTCACACTCTCCAACGCCCACGGCACCATTGCCGTGCAGACTTGGCCGCGCCTCTTTTTGGCGGCAAGCGGCCTTGCCGCCGGTCTTATCTTTGACCTTGCCGAGCACCGCTACATGGGACTTGTCATGCTCGGCATCGCCGTGCTCTCGACCATTTCCATCCTGGCCGTGGAGGCCGGCGCCGATCCCAACCTAGGCCTTGTCGTCTTTTACCTGAGCTCGGGCTTTTTCGTCACGTTCTTTACCGCCACCTTTACACAGCTGGCACCGCACATGCATGCGCCCGCCCTTTGGGCTGGCATGGGCCGCGCCGCCAACAATGTATGCGCTTTCACCACATCGGGCATCTCGCTTGCTCTCGTGACCTCGGATAACGTTGCCCTCATTATGATCGGTGCGCTCGTTTTGCTCGTCGCCGCCTGCGCGGCGTTTGTAGCCGCGGGCCTGTTCCGCCTGCCCCAAACCGAGCGGGAGCGCGAGCGCGAGCAGCTGGCAGAAGAAGCACTCGCCGCCCCCACCATCGAGGAGCAACGCCAGGCCTTCATCGCCAACCACGCTCTCACCCCGCGCGAAGTCGACGTGCTCATAGCCGTGACCCAGGATGAACGCCCGCTCAAGCAGGTTGCCGAGGAACTCGGTATCTCGATGCGCATGGTACAGCGCCACCTGAGCTCCATCTACCAAAAGACCGACACGCAGACGCGCGCCGGTCTCACCAAGGCCTTCCCCTCGGCCTAAAACAAAAACCACCGCAAAGGTGCTTGTCCCCTTTGTGGTGGTTATTGATCGGCTAGCCTTCGAGCTGCGCTACCTTGTAGCGGTAGGCAGCGGCGATGACATCTTTGCAGCCCTCGCGGCCCAGCTTGGCGCGGTTGACGACGATGTCCTTGCCACTCGTCATCTTCCACTTTCCGGCGCTGTAGCGCTTATAGAACGCCTCGCGCGCCTTCTGCTGCTGCTTGACCAGCTTGGCGCCCTTCTTTTTGTTAAGGCCGCGCTTCTTGCGCACGATCTCGACGCGGTCCTCAAAGGGTGCGGTCACCAACACGGCAATGTGGTTGGGATTGTTACGCAGCAGGTAATCGGACAGACGGCCTTCGATAATGCAGCTCTCGGTCTCGCCCAGATCCAAAATCACCTGGCTCATCTTTTGGAACAACTTGTCCGAGTACGAACGTGCATCGTAGCGGTCGGGCAGAAACGCCATATTCTCCACGGCCAGGCGCTCGTCGTAGGCAGCCATCTTGTCGAGCGACTCGCCCGCGCGCAGCGACGCGCGCACCAGCAGCTCGTTATCGTACAGCGGAATCCCCAACTCGTCGGCAAGCATGCGACCAATCTCGTGGCCCTCGGCGCCAAAGTCGCGCGCGATGGTAATGACCACAGGATTCTTCTTATTCTCCAGATCGCTCATCGCGATTCCTTTCTAACAAATGAAAAATAGGCGATTCCTGATTCCCATTTTGTCACTTACGACCGTCCTGGTTTCCCAAGTGCGGCAGATTGCCCCGAAAGAGGAGCGCCGCGTACTAAATGTACGCAAGTGACGATTGAGGGGCAAGGTGCCGTGCTTGGGGAAGCAGGACTATGCGGCTACGATACGACGTTGATACGCTCGGACCAGCAGCGAGATACCAAAGTTGAGCACAAAGTACATCGCAAACACCAGGCCGTAGAGCATAAGCACCTGCGACAGATCGATCGCGTGGGCCATCACGACGTTTGCCGCGTACATGAGCTCGGCCACGTTAATGCCCGAAAGATACGAGCTGTCCTTGATGACGGTCGTGCACTGGCTAAACAGCGCCGGAATGATCGTCTTAAATGTCTGCGGCAGAATGATGTAGCGCATGGTGGCAAAGAAGCCGAAGCCCTGGCTCTGCGCTGCCTCAAACTGACCGCGCGGAATCGAGTTGAGGCCGCCGCGCACAATCTCGGCCATAACAGCGCTGGTAAACAGCGTGAAGGCGATGGTCGAAATCACAATGTCCAAACCCTGCACCGTAAAGTAGATAAACAGGATCCACAGCAGGTTCGGCGTGCAGCGGAACAGCTCGATATAGGCGCTCACCAAAATACGGAACGGGCGGGGCGCATAGCTTTTAACGAGCGCCAGCACCGTGCCAAAGATGAGCGAGAAAAAAATCGACAGCGCCGAGATCTCGATTGTCTTAACAAAGCCGCCCCAAATGTAGAGCAGGTTGGTCGCGTTGAAGATTTCCATGCGCTAGGCCTCCTCTACGTTGTCGAGCCCCAGCTCGGCCAGGCTCACGCCGCGCGGACGCTCCTTGGAGCGGCGCTCGAGCCACTGCACCAGCATGGCGAGCGGAAAGCAGATGATGAAGTACATAAGACAGCAGACGATGTATCCCTGCAGGTAACCGTACAGACTCACAAAGTTGTCGGAACGGTACATAAGGTCGCCGCCGGCCACAAGCGCCAGCACCGACGTGTTCTTGACCAGATTGAGCGCCTGGTTACACAGCGGCGGCAGAATGATCTTGAACGTCTGGGGCAGCACGATGTACCAGTACGCCTGCGCACGGGTGAAGCCCTGGCTCTGGGCCGCTTCCATCTGACCGCGCGGGACCGCCTCGATACCGGTGCGGATGACCTCCGAAATGTAGGCCGCGTGATACAGGCCCACGCCCAAGAAGCCCAGCACGAACGGCGCGATGCGCACCGGCTGGTCGGCACCGGTTATGGCCTGCAAAAACTGCGGACCGGCCATGTACATAAAGAGCACCTGCACGGGCAACGGGGTGTTCTGGTAAAACTCCACGTACACGCGGCTTATGGCGCGCAGCACGCGCGAACGAGTGGTAGAGAACACGCCCAGCAGCGTGCCCAGCACCAGCGACAGCAGCAGACCGGCAACGACCACCTGCAGTGTCACGCCAAAGCCCTCCCAGAAGGGCCCCATGTTTTGAAATGTCGTCGACCAGCGGTCGGCGTCAAATAATCCTTCGAGCATTTGATTCCTTCCTTGGACGATGCGCCTATACAAGACCCCAGGTCTTGACCTCTTGGTCGAGCCAGCCGTCGGCCAGGCGATCGCAAATCACCTGGTCGACCACGGCCGAAAGGTCGCAGCCCTTCTTGGTCGCCACGCCGTAGCCCTGCTCGCCAAACTTGACCTCGGGCTGCAACAGCTCAACGGTCTCGTTCATGTAACCGGCCAGCGTGGAGCGGTCCATGGCAAAGACGTCGATATTGCCGGCATCGAGCGAGCTCTTGATGATGGGGTAGCCGCTAAAGGCCCTAAACTCGGGCTTACAGCTAAAGCCGTTGTCCTTGATCATCTGCTCGATCAGGCTCTGCGTGGTAGCGCCCTGGCTCACGCCAATGACCTTGCCGTCCAGATCCTCAATCGAGGTAAAGCCCGAACGCTTCTTGACCATGAGTCCCACGTAGTCGGTGCGGTACGGCGTCGAGAAATCCCAGCTCTTCTTGCGCTCGTCGGTGATGGTGTAGGTCGCCGCGACCACGTCGAGTTGGCCGTTATCGATCAGCGGGCCGCGCGTCTTGGGCGTTACGTCGGTAAACTCGACAAGCTCCTGGGCACGGGCCTCCTTGTAGCTCACGCCAAAGACGGCAGCGGCGATCTGGTAGCACAAATCGACTTCCATGCCCTCAAAGCGACCCTTGGCGGTGTCGTAATAGCCGTAGCCGGGAACGTCCTTCTTAACGCCGGCGTTCAGATGGCCACGCGACTTGATGGCCGCAAGCTTGGACCCCTTGTCGGAGCCCTCGCCGCTGGTGGAGTTGCCGCAACCGGTAAGCGCGGTCCCCGTCAGCGCAAGCATGCCGGCGCCCGCCAGCTGCAAAAAATGACGGCGCGACACGGCCGCCCTCGTCATATCCGTCATGTCCATCACCGCGCCTAGTGCAGAATCTTGGACAGGAACTCGCGGCAGCGCGGGTTCTCGGGGTTGTCGAAGAAGTGCTCGGGCGTGCCCTCCTCCAGAATGCGACCGTCCTCCATAAAGATGACGCGGTCGGCCACCTGGCGCGCAAAGCCCATCTCGTGCGTCACGCAGATCATGGTGATGTCCTCCTGCGCGAGCTCAATCATAACGTCCAGAACCTCCTGGACCATCTCGGGGTCGAGCGCCGAGGTCGGCTCGTCAAACAGGATGATGGGCTGCTTGGTGCACAGAGCACGGGCGATGGCGATGCGCTGTTGCTGACCACCCGAGAGATTCTGCGGATACTCGCCGGCCTTATGAGCCATGCCGACGCGCTTGAGTGCGGCGATGGCGATCTCGGTCGCCTCCTCCTTGCTCTTCTTTTGCAGCTTGATGGGCGCGAGCGTCAGGTTGCCGAGCACCGTCATGTTGGGATACAGGTTGAACTGCTGAAACACCATGGAACTATACTTGCGAGCCATCTCCAGGTGATTCTTCTTGGTGAGCGGCGTACCGTCGATGACGACCTCGCCCGACGTGGGCTCCTCCAGATAATCGACGCAACGGATGAGCGTCGACTTACCCGAGCCGGAAGGCCCGATCATTACGAGCTTCTCGCCGCGCTTAACGGTGAGATTGATATCTTTGAGCACATGCAGGTCGCCAAAGTACTTGTTGAGATGCTTGATCTCGATCATGTCTGCCATGAATGTCCCTTCCCTGCGTTTACACGAGTTGCACTATTGTACGGAAAGAACCACGTTTCCGCAGCCCACACTACATTCCCGTAAAGAACCCGCAACCTTCCACCCACTCATTGGGGACAGACTTAAATGAGCGCCCGCTCATTGGGCACTCATTTAAGTCTGTCCCCAATGAGCACCCAACCCCCCCCTGTTGAGCACAAGTCAGCGAAAACCCGTACACGCGAGCAAGGTGACGTGAAATGAGGGGGCGCGACCGCAATGGCCACGCCCCCTCAACATCAACTATATGCCGCTCGGCCCCTACGCGAGCTTTGCGCCGACGATCTTTGCCGCGGCAGGCTTATCAAAGTTACCGCCGGTGGCCTTGCCGAGTGCTCCCATGACCTGGCCCATCTGCTTCTTGGACGTGGCGCCCAGTTCGGCGATGACCTGCTCGATCAGAGCCTCGAGCTCCTCGCCCGAAACCTGTGCGGGCAGCAGGCTCTCCAGAATCTTGACCTGCTCGGTCAGGTTGTCGGTACGGTCTTGGTCGGTACCGGCCTTAATGGACATCTCCAGCGTCTCGCTCGTCTGCTTAATCAGACGCTTGATCATGCTGTTGACGTCTTCCTCGGTCACGTCGCGGCGCTCGTTAACCTCGATATTCTTCACCTCGGCCTTGACCTGGCGGATGATGGACAGGCGAACCTTATCCTTGGCCTTCATGGCGGCGATCATTTCCTGCTGCAGCTCTTCGTTGGTCATCTGCAAATCCTCCTCAATAGCGTGGGCGGCGCTCGCATGAGCACCGCCCCATGATTACTCAGTCGTCGACGAATCGTCGGTCGAACTCTTGGTGACGCCCTTCAGACTCACGTTATAGGGCACGTCCTTGGGCATGGGGTTGACGGTGATGTCGGCGTCCTTCTTGTACTGTTCCAGCCACTCGCTGTATGCAGTACTGGCCGCCTGCGTCTTCACCACGTTGGAAACATACTTCTTGATGTCCTTGGGTACCTGCTTGATGTCATCGACCTGGCTATCGACATGGAAGTAGTCGGTGCACTTGATGACATGGTAACCGTACGTCGACTCAACCACGTCGCTCACATCGCCCTTGCTGAGGCCCTCGAGCGCCGTCTGATAGCTGTCGACGAAGGTAGTGAGCTTATCCCAACCCACATCGCCCTTCTTCTCCTTGGAGCCAGTGTCGTCGGAATACTGCTCCACGGCGTCCTCAAAGCTCAGCTCGCCGGAGTTGATCTTGTCCAGGCACTCCTGTGCCTTGGCCTTGGCGGCGGCCTTGTCCTCGTCAGATGCGTCGGAATCGACCTTGATCAGGATGTTCGACGAGCGGCGGGCATCGTTGTAGTTAGACAGATTCTCGTTGATGTAATCGACGATCTCGCTGTCCTTGGGCTTGCTGGTGGGCGCCACGGCATCCTTAAGCTTTTGCTGTGCCAGGCTCTCCTTGAGCGAGTCCTTGTAGGTGTCCTCGGTATAGCCGTAGGTCTTAAGGGTCTTCTTAAAGGTCTTGGCACCGCCCGCGCTCTTGCACGCGTCCTTCCATGCCTTCTCGACCTCCTCGTCCGACACCGTCACGCCGTTTTCCTTCTGCGCCTGCTGAAGCAGAATCTGCTGCGTGTAGGAATCGATGAGCTGCTTGCGGTACTTTTTGGGTGTGAGGTCGTTGTCGACCAGATACTGCGCCCAGTCCTTGTCCTTGGTGTAGCCATAGGACGTGCGCATGCTCATGATCTGCTTGGTCACGGTGTCCTCGGTGAGGTTGGTGCCGTTGATAGTAGCAGCAACACCGCCGGTCAGCTTGTAGCCCGAGGTGTCCTCGGCCTGCGACATAAGGCCGGAGCACGCCATCGCCGAGACGGAAAGCAGCATCGCCAGCACGCCGATGACCACCAGGATGATCTTGACTGTCTTAGACACGTACGTCTTGCGCTGCTTCTTGCGAGAGCTGGAGGCAGCACGGGCCTGCTGCTCGGGCGTCGGCGCGGCCTCGGAGTTCTTTTTCTTATTTGCCATAGTTGGCCTTTCGCATAACGAATCGAACAAACGCCATTGTGTCACAACGCAGCCCCCGCGGCACGCTTGGTGCATTGGGGACAGGTTAATCTGCACCATTTTGGTGCAAAGGGGACAGCTCTGGCAGCCGGCAGTTAGGGACAGTCCCCAAGTGCCGACTCAGCCCCACCTTAGAAGTGGCGGCGGATGGCGTCGACCATGCCCTGGGGCGTGGTCTGGCCGAGCACGTCGGCTGCGGCATCGGCGCCCATAAAGATGTTCATGAGTGCCTGCAGGGCCTCGACCTGGCCACCCGGCTCGGCAATACCCAAATTGATGACGATCTGCGCCGGCACCGGAGCGCCCATGCCAGCCATAGCGTTAAATGTCACGGGCGCAACGGGCTTCACCACCGCGATATAGGGCTTGGCCACAAACCCCGGATCGGTATGCGGAATGGCAATGTTTGCCGCCGGCATGGCAAGACCCGTGGGATAAGCATCCTCGCGCGTGCGAACGGCGTCGAGCCAACCGGACGCAATGTAGCCGCGCGGGGCAAGCTCGCCCTCGAGCCGCACGAACACCTCATCCGGCGTCGCACACTCCCAATCAAAAAACACCAACTCAGGCGTAAACAGCGCTTCGTTATCCGCCATGCGCTCACCTCTCTCACCTAGTCACCTGCGACGTTCTTGAATGACTAGTCGTTAAAGACCGTCCCCGATGACTACCCAAAAAACAAAAGGTGGCCACGCGCGCCTTGGCGCCAATGACCACCCTGACTACTCGGCTAAATTGTACTGTGCGCCGCTAGCCGCGAGGCGCGTCAATTGCGACCTTGCCGCTCTCCAGCACGTGGACGCGGCCGTCGGCGAGCATTTGCACGACCTCGGGATACAGCATGTGCTCGATCGCGTGGATGTGCTCCTCGAGCGTGTCGACGTCCCAGCCCTCCTCAACAGCCAGCGCACGCTGGGCAATGATGGGGCCGTTGTCGTAGATCTCGTTGGCAAAGTGCACGGTCACGCCGGTCACCTTGGCGCCGCGAGCAAACGCATCGTCGATCGCGTGGGCACCGGTAAAGCTCGGCAGCAGCGCCGGGTGCAAGTTGACCACGCGGTTGGGGAACGCCGCCAGCAGCGGGGTGTGCACCATACGCATGTAGCCGGCCATCACCACGTACTCGCAGCCGCGCTCGAGAAGCTCGCGCGCGATGATCTCGTCGGCGGCGATGGGGTCGGCGTAGACATCCTTGGACAGCGTGAGCGTCTGGATGCCCGCGCGCTCAGCGCGCTGCAAACCCTTAGCCGAAGGACGGCTCGACACCACAAGCTCAATCGAAGCGTTAAGCTTGCCGGCGGCGATCAGATCGATCAGCGCCTGCAGGTTGGTACCCGAACCGCTGATGAGCACACCGATCTTGAGCGGCTCAGCCGTATCGGTGCCGGTCGGACGGGTATAGGGCACAAAATCCAGGCCCTCGGCAGCAGCCATCTGCTCGTCAGCGCTCATCGGAGTACACGACCTTACCGGAACCCTCGACGCACTCGCCCACGCGGAACGGCTTCTCGCCCAGCGCGACCAGGGCCTCGGTAACCGCAGCCTCGTCCTCGGGGGCGACGATCAGGCACAGGCCAACGCCCATGTTGAAGGTCTTGCATGCCTCGTTGGGCGCGAGCTCGGCCTGGCGCGACACATAGGTGATGACGGGCGGAACGTCCCAACCCATCTCGGCACCGTTGCGGGTGACCACGGCGTCGACGTCGTCGGCGAGCGCGCGGTTGAGGTTCTCGGTAATACCGCCGCCAGTGATGTGGGCGATGGCGTGCACCGGAGCGCCGCCGCGGAGCAGCTCAAGAACCGGCCTGACGTAGATGCGCGTGGGGGCCAGCAGAGCGTCTGCCAGCGATGCACCACCAAGCTCCTCGAGCGGGCGGCTCAGCTCCTCGGCCTTAGCGGCGGCCTCGGGCGTGCCCGGCTTAATACCGTCGACGCCGATGACCTTACGCACGAGCGAGTAGCCGTTGGAGTGCACACCGGTGGAAGGCAGGCCCAGAATCACGTCGCCGGGGCGAACGTTCGCGGGGTCGAGCATCTTGGGACGATCGACGACACCCACGGTAAAGCCGGCGAGGTCGTAGTCGGCAGGCGCCATGACACCGGGGTGCTCGGCCATCTCGCCGCCCACGAGCGCGCAGCCCGCGAGCTTGCAGCCATCGGCCACGCCCTTGATGATCTTTGCCATGTGCTCGGCCTCGATGTGACCGATGGCAACGTAGTCCAGGAAAAACAGCGGCTCGGCGCCCGAAGCCAGAATGTCGTTGACGCACATAGCGACCAGGTCCTGGCCCACCGTCTCGTGACGGTCCATGATCTGGGCGAGCACGAGCTTGGTGCCCACGCCGTCGGTACCGCTAATCAGAATCGGGTCTTCCATATCCTTAAGCGCGGCGGCCGAGAATAAGCCACCAAAGCCACCGATACCGCCGATAACCTCGGGGCGATTGGTGTCCTTGACCATCTGCTTAATAGCGTCGACGGCGCGGCCGCCCTCAGCGGTATCGACGCCGGCATCCTCATACGTCACATGCTTGCTGTCGCTCATCTGAGCCTTCCTCTCCCACTACCGTCCGCCGCGCGGGCGCCAAACGGTGCTCATAGTTGCGTTCATTTCGGCGTGTGCCATAACAGCACACGCCGTCATATCAACAAAACAGCAGGTAAAACCTACCAGAATAAACCTGTCCCTACATGGCAGGCTTTAGGCCTCGCCGTGCTCCTCTTCCCAGCTGCGGTCGTCGTATTTCTCGACCACGGCGTCGTCGTCAAAGTGCAGCGGCTTATCCAGGTTGCGGGGCTTAAAGCCCTCCATAAACTTATCGCGGCCAAAGCTCTCGGGAATCGCCACGGGGTAGCGGCCGGTAAAGCACGCATCGCAGTAGCCGCCCTTGGGCATGACCTTCAGCAGGCCCTCGACCGAAAGGAAGGCCAGCGAATCGGCACCGATATACTCGCAAATCTCGTCGACCGTCTTGTTGGCGCTGATAAGCTGCGACTGCACGTCGGTATCGATGCCGTAGAAGCACGGCCAGATGACCTCGGGCGAGTTGATGCGGATATGAATCTCCTTGGCGCCAGCGTTGCGTAGCATCTTGACGAGCTGCACCATGGTGGTGCCGCGCACGATGGAGTCGTCGATGACGACCAGGCGCTTGCCCTCGATGTTGTCGCGCAGCGGGTTGAGTTTCATACGCACGCCCATGGCGCGCAGCTCCTGCGTGGGCTCGATAAACGTACGGCCCACATAGCGATTCTTGATGAGGCCCTCGCCAAAGGGAATGCCGCTCTCGTGCGAATAACCCTCCGCGGGCGGCAGGCCGGAGTCGGGCACGCCGATGACCAGGTCGGCCTCGACGGGCTCCTCATGTGCCAGCTGACGACCCATGTCGTAACGGCAGGCATAGACGCTCTTGCCGTTCATGATGGAGTCGGGGCGGGCAAAGTAGACCTGCTCAAAGATGCAGTTGGCGGGCTCTTCGGCTGCAGGCACGCCCTGCTCGGATACCAGGCCCTCGGCGCTGATGCGCAAGATCTCACCGGGGCGGACGTCGCGGACATACTCGGCACCCACGATGTCGAGTGCACAGGTCTCGGAAGCAACGACCCAGCCGCCGGCGCGCGTGACACGGACGGCGGAGTCGACCGTCGCGGCGCCGTCCTGCGACGGCAGCTGCGAAACGGCTGCGGCATCGGCCTGGTCCAAACCCTCGTCCACCAGCTTGCCCAGCACGAGCGGGCGAATGCCGTGCGGATCGCGGAATGCGTAGAGCGCCTGCTCGTTGATGAGCGTCATGGCGTAGCCGCCGCGCACGAGCTCCATGGTCTTGCGAATGCCCTCGCGCAGATGGCCCGTACGCTGGGTAAAGTAGCCGATGAGTTTGGTCGCGACCTCGGAATCCGAATTGGAGAGGAATGGCACGCCCAGCTCGATCAGCTGGCGGCGCAGCTCGTCGGTGTTGACGAGGGTGCCGTTGTGAGCAAGCGCGATAATGACGCTGTTGATGGTAGAAAGATGCGGCTGAGAGGCTTCCCAGCTCTTGGCACCGGCAGTGCCGTAGCGCACATGGCCCACGGCCAGCTGGCCGGAGAGCGTCGACAGGTCGGCGTTTGAGAACACGCGGTCGAGCAGGCCCAGGTCCTTGCGGACCATAACCGTGCCGCCGTCACCCACGGCGATTCCCGCCGATTCCTGGCCGCGGTGCTGCAGCGCACGCAGGCCAAAGTACGTCAGTCGAGCCACGTCGCGATCGGGCGCCCATACGCCGAAAATGCCACATTCCTCATGCAGCTGGTCGGAGTCCGGATCATACGTCGACATGGTGTTCACCTGTCCCGCGGCACGCTCGGCCGCGTGGATGGTTTCTTGAGACATGGCATCCCCTCAGAGCCTCGTTATTTGGCGTTACCTGCCCTATTATACGCACGGCAAGACAAGCACTCCCGCGCATGAACAGCGCTTTTTAAAAGCCCACCGAGCTTATAATCCGTTTTGCAGCCAAACATTTTATTTGGCAACCGCCTCGGGGCCGACGATCCCGCATGCTTTCGTTGCGACGTGTCTCGCCCGCCGTTAGGGCTTGCATTGTTGCAATTGGGACGTTCGTCCTGTCTTTTAGCTGGTCGTCGGCGTATCCTTGTAGGCTACTACAAGACGAGAAAGGTAGCGTATGGATCGAAATCAACTCGACCCCAGTGTCCCCAGCACCACGGAGGCCAAGAAGATCCCCCTTATCATCAAGGTCTACGCAGTCCTGTGCACCCTATCTGGCGTGGGCACGCTCCCGTCAGTCGCCGTCTTCATGTGGCAGGTCATCACCGCACTCATTAACGGCAACGTCGCCGCTAAGCTCGGTGATAACACCCTAGTCGCGGTTGGCCTTATCGTCGCCGGCATTATGCTCTCGGCGGCAAGCGCGATCATCTTGATCGTCTTTGGCCTGGACCTCATCAAGGACCAGCGGCGCAATGCCGCCCGCCTGTCTTACGTCCTCATCGCATTTACCGTCGTGGAGCTTTTAGTTGACGTGATGCTCCAGGGCATCGGACCCTTCCTGCTGCGCCCCGCCGTCCAGCTTGTCATCCTCATTGCGCTGTCGGCCACCGTCGACCCCACGCTACGCCAGGAGCGCGAACTGCAGCGCCGTCTGCAAGAGATGCTCGACCGCGATGCCGCCGCCGAGGGGATGCTCGGCCGCGACGAAACCGGCGAGGGCTACATCAAGCTCAACTACTTCAACCTGTTCTGGGTATTCTTCGTCTGCAGCGTGTTAGGTCTCATTCTCGAGGAAGTCTGGCATATGGTCGTCGTCGATCCCGGCGTCTATCAGGACCGTGCCGGTATGCTATTTGGCCCCTTTAGCCCCATCTACGGATTTGGCGCGGTGCTCATGACCATGGCGCTCAACCGCTTCTATAAAAAGAATTCTCTGATCATTTTCCTGGTAAGTGCCCTGATCGGCGGCGCTTTCGAGGTGTTTGTAGGCTGGTTTATGCAGACCTCATTTGACGTGGTGTCGTGGAGCTATTCACACATTAGGCTATTCGGCATGCCCGATCCCATCGCGGTATTGACCGGGGGACGCACATGCACGCCGTTTGCCTGCATGTGGGGCCTGGGTGGCCTCATCTGGATCAAGGTCTTGCTGCCGCGCCTGCTTAAGCTCATCAATATGATTCCATGGAAACGCCGCTACTCTGCTACCGTCATCCTGACCGCCGTCATGTTGATCGACGGCGTCATGACGTTGCAATCGCTCGACTATTGGTATCAGCGCGTCAACGGAACCGTTCGAAATATTCCCGTCGCACAGTTCTATGACAAGCATTTCGATAACGAATATATGGAGAACCGTTTTCAGAGTATGACCATGAGCCCCAAGGACGCCACACGCGTGTAGCAAACGCCAGAGCAAAATAGCTCCAACACATCAAAGCCCGCTGGCAGATCTACATGAACTGCCGGCGGGCTTTCGCTATAGACAGACTCGGATTGCCGACGAGGCCTTACGCCTCGCGCTCGACCTCGCTCACGCACTCGTTCTTGATGGTGCCGACGAGCGACTGCAGCGCATCGACCACATGCGGGCGAATGTCTCCGCCAATGAGCACGAGCATGATGTCGTCGCCCACGGTAAGCTCGCCGCTCGCCAGCCACACGCGCACATAGCCGATACCCGGCATCGTGCGCGTCGCCTCGATAGCGGCCTGCACCTTTTCGGCATCGAAGCCAAACACCATGCCGCCCACCTTGTGGCCTGGCGCCACGCCATCGGTCTCGACTCCGCGCACTTCGGCCTTGGGCGTCGCGCGCACCACGCCGTTGTGTGTCAGGTACATCCCACAATCAGCCGCCGAAACATCGGCCTTGGCTTCGCGCAGCCAAGCATCAACCGAAGGCATCGATTTGCCGTTCTCAAGCATCATTTCTCCTTTCACCGTCATTGAGTAGCCCATAATCTATTCCTCGACCGGCGTGAGCACCATGACGGCGCGCGTGTTGCTCAGCGACAGCGAACGGCAGGTCACGAGCGTTACAACCTTAGTTGCCGAAGCGGCACGATCGGTGGCATCGCTCGCCACGGCAGAGGCACCGTCGAGCATCTCGGACAGGTAGTTCTTGAGCCCATCGTCGCCCTCAAAATTGGTCGTGCGCGCCTTGGCATACGTGTCCTCGACCACCTTGGTCGCCAGTGGTCGCAGCTTATACGTAGCATCCCGTGTGATGTAATACACAAACTCGATGCTATCGAACGTCGCCTGATCAGTGGTGTCCGAAATCACGTTGAACATCGACCCGTCGTTCATATGGTGACCGTAGATCGTGGTCTGCTGGTCGACCATGCCCGGCGCGGTATCGTCGCTATCCAAGAAGATAGCGCCGGACGCATTAGATGTGCCATCAAACAGCGTATTGAGGTACTTGGAGTTGTTGTTGGTCTGCACCACGGGGTAGTTGATATTGGTACCCGGTGCGTAAATCCAGCCAACGACCTCAGGATTTGTCTGAGCAAGCGCATCAAAGTCGATAATCGGAACGCCGCTGGCGTCCTTGTCGCTCACATATTGCTTTTCGATCTTTTGATACGACTCGCTCGCCTGTTTGTAGCCAATCTGCGCATTGATAAAGATGGCAGCGGCGGCAACAATCAAGCCGATGCCGATGATGATGAGCAGGATGGGGATGACGGAGCGGCGCTTCTTGCGTAGCGGCTCGACGTAATCCGACGGCGCGGCGTGCGATGAAGACCGGGGCGGCTTCTTGGCCGTGCTGTATGACGAGGGGCGATACGCAGCCGGCGTATCCGGGCGGCAATGCTTCGCCGGTGTCACGGGGCGCGGTGCACGCGGCTGCTGAGAAGAGGATGTCCGACCCTGCTGCGCCGCATGGGCAGCACCCGGCTTCGACGGATCGGGAATCTGAGAAGCCGAAAAACGTTTTCCCTGATAGTCGGACATGGCTCTCCTTATACTGCGGTGAAACGGCGGAACGCCTAGGCGTCGGCCATCTCCTGCTTCATCTTCTCGATAACCTTGCGGTACTCGGGGTCGCAAGCGCCCAGAATCTGCGTGGCGTAGATGGCGGCGTTCTTGGCGCCGTTGATGGCAACGCAGGCCACGGGCACGCCCGAAGGCATCTGCACCATCGACAGCAGCGAATCCATGCCGCCCAGGTCACTCGTCTTCATAGGCACGCCGATGACCGGCAGCGGCGTAAAGGCAGCCACGACACCACCCAGGTGAGCGGCCTTGCCGGCGGCGGCGATAATCACTTTGATACCGCGATCGGCGGCAGTCGAGGCCCACTCGTGGACCTTCGCCGGCGTGCGGTGTGCACTCGCAATGACGAGCTCATAGGGCACACCAAGCGCCTCGAGCTCGGCGGTGCAGCCTTCCATAACGCCCAGATCGGACTTGGAACCCATGATGATCCCGACGACCGGCTTTTGATCTGCCATAAACAAAGACCTCCTGTTGAGAGCGGTGACGCGGCGAATCCGCGACCCTTAACTACTGAGAGTAGTATAGCTGCTCCCGTCCCTGCGGTCCCCGGGTGCCCCGCGGCGGGCTGGGTTTTTATCTTCGCTCCCCTTGCTTCGCAAAGTCGCTCAGACAATAAACCCAGCCCGCCGCGGGGCACCCGGGGACCTACCGGGAATTGCCATGACGTACGTTGGCTGAAATATTAACGTGGGATCCGCCGTTCGAACGAACGGCGGATCCCACACTCACTTTTTATTCAGCCCTAGTCATCGCGCAAAGCCCCTTCTGCAGCACACGGCGCAACCGAGTTACCGCAGGCCGGGGCGGGAGGGGCCGAGTTTTCCCCCTGAGCGACTCTGCTTGCAGCCGGAGCGAAGGGGGAAACTCGGCTCCCCCGCCCCGGCCGGACAGGTCAGTCTACACCGTGCACTGCGGCAGGTCCTGCAGGGCGATGACGTCCATGCCCATGTCGTTGGCGCTGCCGTGACCCTGCTGGTCCTCGCGCACCGCCTCGATGGCACTCACGTACGTGTTGGCGGCAGACATCGCGGTCACGCAGGTCACACCGCGTCGCACTGCCTCGGTGCGCAGCAGATAGCCGTCGCCGCGCGAGCCCGGACCGTACGGCGTGTTGATGATCACCGCGATCTTGCCATCGGCGATGAGGTCGCCGATGTTGGGGCGCTCGCCGTCGTGCGGGCCGCTAATCTTCTCCACGATCTCGCACGTCACGTTGCCTCCGCGCAGCACGCGCGCCGTACCCTCGGTGGAGCAGATGTCAAAGCCCAGGTAGCGCAGGATGCGCGCGACCGAAAGGATATGACGCTTGTCGCGGTCGCACACGCTGATGAACACCTTGCCGCTGCTCGGATCGGGCAGGTTGTAGTCGATCGCCAGCTGCGTCTTGGCGTATGCCTCGGGGTAGCTCTTGGCGATACCCATGACCTCGCCCGTCGACTTCATCTCGGGCCCCAGGATAACGTCGGCGCCCGGGAAACGGCCCCAGGGCATGACGGCCTCCTTCATGCAGAACCAATCGAGCTGACGCTCGTCGCTCGGCAGGCCCAAGCTCGCGATGGAATCGCCTGCCATGATACGTGCGGCACACTTGGCTAGCGGCACACCGGTGGCCTTGGAGATAAACGGCACGGTACGGCTTGCGCGTGGGTTGGCCTCGATCACGTAGACGGTCTCGCCCTTAATGGCGTACTGCACGTTAACCAGGCCGCGGACGCCCAGCGCCATCGCGATGCGGCGCGTGGTCTCGCGGAGCTTCGCCTGCAGGCTCTCGCTAAAGCTAAACGGCGGGATGCAGGTCGCGGAGTCGCCGGAGTGAATACCGGCTTCCTCGATATGCTCCAAGATACCGCCGATGTAGACCTCCTCGCCGTCGCACAGGGCGTCGACGTCGGACTCGATTGCGCCCTCCAGGAAGCGGTCCAGATACACCGGGTAGTCGGGGCTAATGCGCGCGGCCTCGGCCATGTAATCGCGCAGATGCTCGGCATCGTAGGCGATCATCATGCCGCGGCCGCCCAGCACGTAGCTCGGACGTACCAGCAGCGGGTAGCCGATGTGCGCGGCCACGGCCTCGGCCTCCTCAAACGAGGTTGCCTGGCCCGCCGGCGGATACATAATGCCCAGCTTGTCGAGCAGGGCGGCAAAGCGCTCGCGGTCCTCGGCAAAGTCGATGGCATCGGGCTTGGTGCCCATGATGTTGACGCCACTCTCCTCGAGCATGCGCGCCAGCTTAAGCGGGGTCTGGCCGCCGAGCGTTACCACGACGCCGTCGGGACGCTCAACGTCGATGACGTCCATGACGTCCTCGTAGGTGAGCGGCTCAAAGTAAAGGCGGTCGGACGTGTCGTAGTCGGTCGAGACGGTCTCGGGATTGCAGTTGACCATGATGGTCTCGAAGCCGCGGGCCGCCAGCGCGTAGCTCGCGTGCACGCAGCAGTAATCGAACTCGATACCCTGGCCAATGCGGTTGGGGCCGGCGCCCAGGATCATCGCCTTGGGCTTGTCCGCCGGCGTGGTCTCGTCGGGAGCCACGCACTTCTTGGCATCCGGGCTCGTGCGGTAGATGTTCTCGTACGTCTTGTAGTGATATTCCGTGGCGCTCGAGAACTCCGCAGCGCAGGTATCGACCGTCTTCATGCTGGGAACCACGCCCAGACCCTTGCGATAGGCGCGCACAAAGCGCTCGTCCGAGCCGGTCAGTGCGGCGATCTCGGCATCGCTCGTGCCGTACTGCTTGAGCAGGCGCATCGCGTCGGCGTCGATATCCTCCACACGCAGGCCGCGGATGCTCTCCTGGACCTGCACCATGTCGTTGATACGGTTGAGGTACCACGGATCGATACCGCAAATAGCATGGATGCGAGCGATGTCCCAGCCGCGGCGCAGGGCCTCGACCACAAAGAAGATGCGATGCTCGGTCGGGGTTGCCACGGCCTGAGCAAGCTCGTCGTCGCTCAGCTTATCGGCACCCTCTTTGCCACCGGCGCAGATGCCCTGGTGACCGTCCTCCAGCGAGCGCATGGCCTTGCCAAAGGCCTCCTCAAAGGTGCGGCCGATCGCCATGATCTCGCCCACGGCCTTCATGCGCGTGGTGAGCGTAGGGTCGGTGCCCTTGAACTTCTCGAAGGCAAAGCGCGGCACCTTGACCACACAGTAGTCGATCGTGGGCTCAAAGCAGGCGGGCGTTGCCTTGGTAATGTCGTTGACGATCTCGTCGAGCGTGTAGCCCACAGCCAGGCGCGCGGCGGCCTTGGCGATGGGGAAACCTGTGGCCTTGGAAGCGAGGGCGGACGAACGGCTCACGCGCGGGTTCATCTCGATGACGATCAGGCGGCCGGTGTTGGGGTTCACGGCAAACTGCACGTTGGAGCCACCGGTCTCAACGCCGATCTTCTCCAGAATGGCGAGCGAGGCCACGCGCATGCGCTGATACTCAAGGTCGGAGAGCGTCTGCGCCGGCGCGACGGTGATGGAGTCGCCGGTATGCACGCCCATGGGGTCGAGATTCTCGATGGAGCACACGATGATGCCGTTGCCGGCGTGGTCACGCATGACCTCCATCTCGTACTCTTTCCAACCCTCGATGGACTCCTCGACCAGCACCTCATGGGCAGGCGAGAGCTCGAGGCCCTGGCTCACGATGGAGACGAGCTCCTCGTGGGTGTGCGCGATGCCGCCGCCGGCGCCACCGAGGGTAAAGCTCGGACGCAGCACGCAGGGATAGCCCACGCGCTCGGCGATGGCCTCGGCGTCAGCCACGCTGTAGGCATAGCCCGAGCGCGCGACCTCCAGGCCGATCTCGGCCATAGCCTCGTTAAAGAGCTTGCGGTCCTCGCCGCGCTCGATGGCGGCCAGGTCGCAGCCGATCATCTCGACGCCGTACTTGTCGAGCGTACCGTCTTTCGCCAGCTCGACGGCGGCGTTCAGACCGGTCTGGCCGCCCAGTGTGGGCAGCAGCGCGTCCGGGCGCTCTTTCTTGATCACGCGCTCGATAAACTCGGCGGTGATGGGCTCGACATAGGTGCAGTCGGCAAGACCCGGGTCGGTCATGATGGTCGCCGGGTTGGAGTTGACCAGGATGACCTCAAAGCCATCCTCCTTGAGCACCTTGCAGGCCTGTGCGCCGGAGTAGTCGAACTCACAGGCCTGGCCAATGACAATGGGGCCCGAGCCAATAACGAGGATACGCTTGATGTCAGTACGTTTCGGCATGTTAGTTCTCCTCGGTCTCAGTCACGGCGGTCTCGGCGAAATTCCAGCCAGCCAGGCGGTCCTTCGCGGTGTCGATGTCCAGGTAGTTCTCCTCGCCGTCCATGAGTCGCGTAAAGGCGGTAAAGAGATAGTGGGCATCGGTGGGGCCAGGCGAGGCCTCGGGGTGATACTGGACCGAGAAGCACGGGGCGTCGAGCAGCTGGATGCCCTCGGCGGTGCCGTCGTTGAGGTTCACATGTGTTAGGCGAATGCGGCCAAAGCGCTCGTTCATCACGACCGGCGCGATTCCGCGGCGCACCCAGACGCGCAGATCTCCATCGGCCGCATGCTCGGTCTCGCCGCCGGGAAGCTCCGGAATCAGTTTGCCCAGACTGGGGAACAGCAGGCCAAAGCCGTGGTTTTGCGCGGTGATCTCCACGCGACGGCTCACCAGGTTCATAACCGGCTGGTTACCGCCACGGTGACCGAATTTAAGCTTTTCCATTTGGGCGCCGCACGCCAGGCTGATCATCTGGTGACCAAGGCAAATGCCAAAGACCGGCACCTTGCCGATCAGCTGCTGCACCTGCTCGTAGGTCTCCACCACGGCATCGGGGTCACCGGGGCCGTTGGATAAAAAGACGCCGTCGGGATTCATGTCGAGCACCTCACTCGCGGGCGTATCCCACGGCACGACAGTAAGGTCGCAGCCGGCACGAACCAGACCCTCCAGGATGCCGCGCTTGACGCCGCAGTCGTAGGCGACCACTTTGTGGCGGGCAGGAGCGGCTGGGGCAAGCGCAAAGTCATGCGTAGCGGGCAGATCGCTCGCGGCAAAAGCGTGGGGCTCAGAGCAGCTCACGGTCTTGACCAGATTCTCGCCCACCAGCGTCGGCGCTGCGGCCAGACGCTCGGCAAGCTCGTCGACGTCAAAGATCTCGGTCGAGATAATACCCATCTTGGAGCCGTTGTCACGCAGGTGGCGCACCAGGGCACGGGTGTCGACGCCCTCGATAGCGACAATGCCGTGAGCGCGCAGGTACTCCGGCACGCTGACGGCCGAGCGCCAGTTAGAAGGCGTGGCGCACATGTCGCGAACGATCATGCCGCGCATAGCCGGAGCGCTCGCAGGGCGCACGGCGTCGCCGGGGAAGGCCGACTGGACGTCGGTCTCGTCGATACCGTAGTTGCCGATCTGCGGATAGGTCATGGTTACGATTTGGCCGGCATAACTCGGGTCGGTCATGACCTCAAAGTAGCCCTCGAGCGAGGTGTTGAAGCAGACTTCGCCGGTCGCGGTGCCCTCGGCGCCGCATGCACGTCCATAAAAAATGGTCCCATCCTCAAGATACAGGATGCAGGGACCGCAGGTGCCCTTGCTGGTTTTGGCCAGCATGCGCTGGCAAAGCTCGCTGGGCGCGAAGGTGCGGGCGGCAGCGCCCGCGGTATGGTTGTTCGCCATAATTCTCCTTCCCGGTCTCACAGGACCGGCTTAAAGGTGTGTAGTTAGGCCTCGCGGTATTGTAACCGCAAGCATGCCTTATGGCGTTAATTTCATCGAAATGTTTACGAAATGATAATTATGACTTTCTATGCATAATGATTTTTCTGGGACGGGGATGAAAAAATCATTCTGAGAGCGGGACTTTAACTACTCGCCAACTGCGTACATGCCAGAATGATTTTTTCATCCCCGTCCCAGAAAAATCATCCCGCGGGGCACTTGGCTCACGCGGGATGATGGCGTCTTATTTTTTCTTGTCCTGTTCCAGCAGTTCGGACGGTGTGCGATCGGGCTTGCCGCCGCGGAAAATCTCGCGGCCATGCAGACGATGCTCCAGGTCACGCTCGGCCTTTTCCTCGTCAATCTTGGTCTGGCTCACCACCGGATCCTCAATCAACGACGACACCGAGTTCACCTGCTTCTGAATGCGCTCGGCGATGGTGTCATCCATACTCACGATGCGCATCTTCCAGTCGATACTCGTGGCGTTGGATGAGCTCTTGGTCCACACGAACGTCAAAATGGCGCTCTGGTGGCCGCGCGCGGGGAACATGCCAAAGAAGGAATCGTGCTGAATGTTGCTATCCTCGTCGATATAGGCGTGAACGTTATACACCACGCGGTCGATCTTATCGTTGAGCAACGCGTTGGTCGCAAGCGCCGCGGCCTGAATCTGCCCGTTGGACAGCAGCTCGAGCTCGTTGGCAGACGATGTGTCCAACACCGTCACCTCGACCGTGCCCGTACGCTCATCGGCTTCATCGACGGTAAAGTCGAGCGGGAACTGCGTAAAGCCATTGCCCCATTCGAGTCCACCCTTGAGCGCGGTCGAGACAGTATCTGCCGAAACGCTCTCGGAGAGGTTCGCGGTGTTCAGACGACGCATCACGCCGTAGCCAATTTGCATGCCCACGATCAGCACCAAAATGCCGATAACCACGACCATGGCAGTCTTCGTAATGGTATGGCTCACCTGCGAACCCGAAGGGTCGTCCTCGGACAGCGGGTCGATATGTTTTGCCTGGCTCGCGCGGTCCTCGCTGCGCAGCTGCGCTAGCGCTGCTTTGTCACCGCGCTTGGCCGCAGCCTCCTTCTCACGCATGCGCTCGGTGCGCTTTTTGGCGAGCGTGGGATCCAAGACGCCGGATGCATCGATTTCGGAGAATAACTCCGTCACTTCTTCCGGAGTCAAAGGGTTCTTGTCAGCCATAAACTTCCTGTCATATCAATCAGTCGAGCTCGTGCGCACGCGCACCTTCGAACTGCATTCGATAGTAACGGGCATAGGTGCCGCCACGGGCGAGAAGCTCCTCGTGCGTGCCACGCTCCACAACGCGACCATGCTCAACGGTCGCAATCTCATCGGAATGCTTAATGGTCGAAAGACGGTGGGCGATGATAATCGTGGTGCGGCCACGCGCCAGCTCTTCGAGTGACTCCTGCACCGCCTCCTCGCTCTCGTTATCCAAAGCACTCGTCGCCTCATCCAAAATAAGGATCTTGGGGTTCTTGAGAAACACACGCGCGATGGCAACGCGCTGCTTCTGTCCGCCCGAAAGACGGCTGCCGCGCTCGCCCACCACGGTGTCATAGCCCTGCGGAAGCGACTCGATAAAGGCATCGATGTTGGCGCGACGGGCGGCCTCGGCGATCTCTTCAGCCGTAGCGCCCGGCTTGCCGTAGGCGATGTTCTCGCCAATCGTACCGTCAAATAGATAGACATCCTGCTGCACCAGGCCGATGGCACGACGCAGGCTCTGTTGCGTCACATCACGCACGTCCTGGCCGTCGATGCTAATGGATCCGGCAGCCACGTCATAAAAGCGCGGCAGCAGCGAACAGGTCGTGGACTTGCCGCCGCCCGAAGGGCCAACCAAAGCGATGGTCTGCCCGGGCTTGATGGACAGGTCCATATGGTCGATAACGGGACGTTCGTCGGCATCGCCCTCGCCCAGCTCAACATCCTCGTAGTTAAAGCACACGTCGTGATACTCCACGGCGCCGGCAGTCACCTGCAGATCCGTAGCGCCCGGCTTGTCCTGGATATCCGGCGCGGTCGAGAGCACCTCGTCCATACGCTTAAAGCCGGCGATGGCCTTCTGATACGTTTCGGCCGAATTGACGAGTGTCTCGAGCGGCGTGCAGAACAGCGAAATATAGAGTGCGAAGGTCGCCATATCGACCGCCTGCAGCTGTCCCTGGGCGACCAGCCAGCCGCCCAGCAGCACCACGATCACATAGAGCACACCCGAGAGCAGGCCATACGTCGCGGTATAGACGCCCATGGCGTGATACATGTTCTCCTTGGACAAAAGGTAGCGGTCGTTAGAGGCACGGAACTTGGCACGCTCGGTCTCCTCGTTGGCAAAGCTCTTGACCACGCGCATGCCCGCCAGAGAATCCTGCAGCTGTGCATTAATGCCGCTGATCTTCTTGCGGTTGTCGCTAAAGACCTCGCGCATGCGCATGTTCTGCCAAAACATGATGACCGCAAACGCCGCCGTCACCACGGCCATGGCGAGCGCCAGCACCGGGGCGATGGTAAAGAGGATCACAAACGAGCCAATAATCTCGATGCCGCAGATGATGATCCACTCGGGCACGTGGTGCGCCGCCTCGCAGATATCGAACAGGTCGTTGACCACGCGGCTCATCATGTCGCCCGAGCTGTTGCGGTCGAAGTACGCAAAGCTAAAGCGCTCATACTGGTCAAACAGGTCCTCGCGCATCTTGGACTCCATGCGCGCGCCCATCACGTGACCCCAATAGCTCACAAAATAGCGGCAGGCGCAGCGGACGGCATACATCAGCACCAAGCCCACCGCGATCATGCCGAGCGCCTGCATAATGGCAGCCTGACCCTGAGTAAACAGCCCACCGGTCAAATTGCGCAGGATAATGGGAAACGCAAGGTCAATGGCGGCAAGCACCAGAGCACAAACAGTATCAGCAACAAAAAGCCCCATCTGGGGCTTGTAATAAGACAAGAATCTTCTAAACATGCAGTCCTCGGAGATAAAACAACAACGTAAAACCCTGGGGCAAAACAATCAGTAGTGTTTGCCCCAGGGTCGCCCTCGCTTTTAAAGCTCAGTTCCGCCCAGCCTGTGTGCGATGCTGTCGCAGGCAAGCGCACCCACGACGGTCTTAGCGTCTTCGATCTTGCCGTCGAGTACGGCGTCGATCAGCTCGTGCAGCGGCACCAAGTCCACGTTGACAAACTCGTCATCATCGGGGTTGGGCGCATCAAACTCGAGCTTGGTAGCCAAGTAGATGTGGATAATCTCATCGCAAAAACCGCAGGACGTGACAATCGACGTCAAAAAGCGAATACGACCAGCCCTAAAGCCGGTCTCCTCATGCAGTTCGCGCTTGGCGCAATCGAGCGGGTCCTCGCCTGGATCGAGCTTGCCGGCAGGAATCTCGACCGTCACGCGGTCGATGGCGGTGCGGTACTGACGCACCAGTACGATCTTGCCGCTCTCGGTCAGTGCCACAACGGCCGCCGCACCCGGATGGCGAACGATATCGCGGGCGCTGCGGTGACCGTTGGGCAGCTCAACCTCAAGACGGTGGACGTCGAGAATCTTGCCCTTCCAGGCGCACTCCTCCGAAAGAATCTTCTCGTGCAGCTCGGCATCGTGCGGGTCGTCGTCGCCCAGCACCAGTGCCGGCTCGTCAGCGACCTCGCCACCAGGCTCGCCCTCGGCGTGCCCATACATGCGGCTGTCCTCTTCGACGATCTGCGCGTCCACGAGCTCTTCGTTCTTCTCGTCCATCCGTCTCATTCCTCTCGGATTTTAGGCATCCCAGGCGTCGCGGCCGCGCAGCGCGCGCAGGCCGATGTCGTGACGCAGGGTCTTGCCCTCAAAATCAATCTTCTCGCAGGCCTCGTAGGCAAGGTTGCGAGCGTTCTCGAACGTGTCGCCCAGAGCGGTCACGGCAAGCACGCGGCCACCATTGGTCACGAGCTGGCCGTCCACCACGGCGGTGCCCGCGTGGTACACGGTCACGTTCTCCATGGCCTCGGCATCGGCGATACCGGTGATGACCTTGCCCTTCTCGTAGCTGCCGGGATAGCCCGCGCTCGTCAGGACAACGGCCACGGCCCACTCGTCACGCCAGTCGAGCTCAATCTGATCGAGCTCGCAGTTGGCACAAGCCAGCATGACCTCGACCAAGTCGTTCTTAAGGCGCGGCAGCACGACCTGCGTCTCGGGGTCGCCAAAGCGGGCATTGAACTCCAGCACCTTGGGGCCGGCAGGCGTGAGCATAAAGCCGCCGTACAGGCAGCCGCGGTAGTCGATACCCTCGACAGCGAGCTCGGCCACGGTCTGCTCCATGACCTTCACCATCGTGGCGTGCTCCTCGTCAGTCACGATGGGCACCGGGCTGTAGACGCCCATGCCACCGGTGTTGGGGCCCTTGTCGCCCTCGAGCGCGCGCTTGTGGTCCTGCGAGGTGGCCATGGGGCGAACGGTCTTGCCGTCGGTAAAGGCCAGCAGCGAGCACTCGGGGCCAACGAGCATCTCCTCGATAACCACGGTGTTGCCGGCATCGCCAAAGGTGCCGCCAAAACACTCACGCACGGCCTCCTCGGCCTGCTCAAGTTCGGTCGCCACGATAACGCCCTTGCCCGCGGCAAGGCCGTCGGCCTTGACGACCAGCGGGGCGCCCTGCTCGCGCACGTAGGCAAGAGCCGAAGCCTCGTCGGTAAACGAGCCGTAGGCCGCCGTCGGGATACCGGCGCGCTCCATGAGCTGCTTGGAGAACAGCTTGGAGCCCTCCATCTGGGCGCCCTCGGCACCCGGGCCAAAGCAGGGAATACCCGCCGCGCGCACGGCGTCGGCCACGCCCGCCACGAGCGGAGCCTCGGGGCCAATTACCACAAGTCCGCATCCGTGGCTCTGCGCAAACGCCGCCACGGCCGCAGGATCGCAGTCGTCGAGAACAACGTTCTCGCCGCAGCTCGCGGTGCCGCCGTTGCCCGGCGCAATGTAGAGCTTGCCGGCGCGCGGTGATGCCGCGAGCTTGGCTGCCAAAGCATGCTCACGGCCGCCGCTGCCCAACAACAGGATGTCGATGGTTTGAGTGTCCGCCTTCAAGGGTGCCTCCTCTATGGATGAACGGCCCGCTCCGCGCGAGCCCTTTGCAAGCAAATATACCCCTCGGCCGCCCGTCCGGGCTGCAAAGGGGTATATCGCAATAACCAAATAGTCCCGATTACTTCCAGAATCGGTTGATGATCTGCTCGCGACCAGCGCCAACGCCAATGAACGTCACGCGGGTGTGTGCCAGATCCTCGATAAACGCCACGTAGTCCTGAGCCTCCTGCGGCAGCTCCTCAAAGCTGCGGCAACCGGTGATATCGCACTTCCAGCCAGGGAGCTCCTCGTAGATGGGCTTGGCATGCTCAAAGCGCACCTGGTGTTCGGGCACGCTCGTGTAACGCTCGCCATCGACGTCGTAGGCAACGCACACCTTGATGGTGTCGAAAGCCGAAAGCACGTCGAGCTTGGTCACGGCGATGTCGGTGAGGCCGTTGACGCGCGAGGCATAGTTGGCGATAGGGCCGTCGAACCAGCCGCAACGACGACGGCGACCGGTGGTCACGCCGTACTCATAGCCCTCCTCGGTCAGCGTGTGGCCAGCCTCGGACTCATAGGAAAGTTCGGTGGGCATGGGGCCCGAACCGACGCGGGTGATATAGGCCTTCATGACGCCCAGCACGCGGTCGACGTTCTTCATGCCCACGCCGGATCCGGTGATGGCGCCGCCAGCGGTGCAGTTGGAAGACGTCACGTACGGATAGGTGCCGTGGTCGATGTCGAGCAGCGTCGCCTGGGCGCCCTCAAACAGCAGGTTCTTGCCCTCATCGATCATGTTGTTGAGCAGCAGGCTCGTCTCGGTGATGTAGGGACGCAGGCGCTCGGCCATCGGCAGGTACTCGTCGCAGATCTGGTCCACGGTGTAGGTGGGCAGGTTGTAGATGAGCTCGAGCTCGGGGTTCACACGGGCAAGAGCGGTCTCCAGCTTGTCGCGGAACAGCTCCTCGTCCAGCATGTCCTGCATGCGCAGGCCAATGCGGGCCATCTTGTCCTGATAGCACGGACCGATGCCACGCTTGGTGGTACCGATGTTCTTCTTGCCGAGCTTCTGCTCAAAGGCGCCATCCAGATCGATGTGGTACGGCATGATGACATGCGCGTTGCCGCTAATCTTGAGATTCTTGGTGGTGATGCCGTCGGCCTCGAACATGTCGATCTCCTCAAGGACAACCTTGGGGTTGACGACGCAGCCGTTACCGATCACCGACACGTGGTCGGAATACATGATGCCGGAGGGCACCTGGTGCAGGCCGTACTTCTTGCCGTTGACGACGATGGTGTGGCCGGCGTTGTTGCCTCCCGAGTAGCGCACGACGGCATCGAAGTCGCCGGCGACCAGGTCGCAAATCTTACCTTTGCCCTCATCGCCCCACTGGGCACCGACCAAAACGGTTGACGGCATGTTTACTCCTTACATTCATGGACTGTCTACGCGCCACGCCGGCACGCAGAAGCACAAAACATTCCCAGTATACCCGTGCAACGGGCGCCTGTCCTACTCCTCGGCATGTGCCCCATCAAGCTCATAGAACTTGGTGGATGCCGGCAGGAACATCAGATCGACGTCGCCGATCGGGCCCGAACGGTTCTTGGCCACGACGATACGCGTAACGCCCTCGTCGGGTCGATCGTCGCGCGAGGCCTCGGCCTCGTCGGCGGAGCGGTCCAAGAACATAACGATATCGGCGTCCTGCTCGATGGAGCCCGATTCACGAAGGTCGGAAAGCTGCGGGCGCTTGCCGGTACGGGATTCGACCTGACGCGAGAGCTGCGACAGCGCGATGAGCGGGATCTTGAGCTCCTTGGCCATGATCTTCAGACCACGCGACATCTCCGAAACCTCGACGGTACGGCTCTCGGAGCGGCGTCCCGGCGGAGGACTCACCAGCTGCAGGTAGTCCAGGATGATGATTGCCTTCTCCTTGTTATGGAGCATGCGGCGGCTCTTGGCGCGAATCTCGGTCACTGTGGTGCCGGGCGTATCGTCAATCAGAATATCGAGCTTGGACAAGGTCTGCGTGGCCTCGTTGATATTGGCCCACTGCTCGGGGCTAATGCGGCCCATGCGGAAGTCACTGATCGAGATCATGGCGTAGGCGCAAATCAGACGCTGGGCAATTTCTTTGCCCGACATCTCCAGCGAGAAGAAGCCGACGGTATAACCGGCAGCGGCAGCGTTGAGCGCCAGATTCAGGGCGAACGACGTCTTACCCACAGCAGGGCGGGCGCCGATAATGATGAGCTGGCCCTCGCGGAAGCCCATGAGCATGCGGTCGAGTGACGGGAAGCCCGTGGGCACGCCCGCAGCCTGGCCACCGGCCTGACACACTTCCTCGGCCTCGTTATAGGCCTCAACCATAAACTCGGTCAGCGTCTTGTAGCTCGACTTGACCTCGCGTGCCGTGACCTTGAGCAGCTTGCTCTCGGCTAGCTCCACGACCTCTTTGGTGTCGGTGGGGGCGTTATATGCCAGCGCGTTGATCTCGTTGGTGGCGCCGATCAGCTCGCGCAGCATCGAATCGCGACGAACGATGGCGGCATGGTGCTGCCAGTTCACGAGCGACAGAGTCTGACCCATCAGCTCCAAAATGTAGGCCTCGCCGCCCACGGCATCGAGCTTGTTGATGCTTCGTAGGTAATCGATCAGCGAGATGGAGTCGATGGGAATGCGGCTGTTGTACATATCGACCATCGCGGTGTAGATGGTCTTATGAATGGGCCGGTAGAAATCATCGGGCTGCAGCTCGACCTGGGCCTCTTCGACCACCTCGGGCGATAGCAGCATAGCGGCCAGTACATTGGCCTCTGCATCTTGGTTTTGGGGAAGACCCAACTTTGAGCCGCGGTCCTCGACCGTCAGCCCCGTCTCCCTATCGTCATATGCCATGAGCATCCTCATTCATATCGCTTGCGAGCATCCATAGTATCAGCCACGGTCCCAAAACGCGCCGCGCGCCGCCAATCATCACCGAACCAAACGGATGAACGGTCCTGTATATAGGACTTCGACGCAACGTTCACCATGACACTCACTCAGCGCAAAAAACAAAAGGGCGCCCTGGTTTCCCAGAGCGCCCTTCTTAGAACAAGATTGTTGCGTTGCAGCAAATGCTACTCGGCAGCAGCCTCAGTCTCGACCTCGGCGGTCTCGGCCTCGGCGACCTCAGCGGCCTCCTCGACCTCAGCCTCGGCAGCGAGCTCCTCGGCGGTAACGCCGACGAGAACGACAACCTCGGCCTTGATCTCGCGGTACAGCGAGATGGCAACGGTGTGGGCACCGGCAACCTTGATGGGCTTACCGAGCTCGACGCGCTTGCGGTCGATGTCCATACCGAGCTGAGCCTTGATGGCGTCAGCGATCATAGCGGCGGTAACGGAGCCAAAGAGGATGCCCTCGTCGCCGACCTTGACGTCAACGGTGACCGTCTTGCCCTCGAAGGCAGCCTTGGTCTCGTTGGCGGTAGCCAGACGGACGGCCTCGCGCTTGGCGATGTTGTTGCGACGCTCGTCAAGCTGCTTGAGGTTGCCCTTGGTGGCGGCAACAGCGAGCTTCTTGGGGAACAGGAAGTTCTCAGCGTAACCCTGAGCGACCTCTACGACGTCACCCTCGCCGCCCTTGCCCTTGATCTCATCGAGAAGAATAACCTTCATGATGCGTCTCCCTTCTTAGCCGCGGTCGCGGTTGCCACGAGAGGAAACCACGGGGACGGTGTACGGCAGGAGAGCCATCTCGCGGGCGCGCTTGATGGCGTTGGCGATGTCATGCTGATGCTGCGTGCAAGCGCCAGTGACGCGACGGGGCTTGATCTTGCCACGGTCGGTCATGTACTTACGGAGAAGCTGAGTGTCCTTATAGTCGATGAACTCAGTGTTCTCCTTGCAGAACTGGCAGTACTTACGACGCGGCTGACGTGCAGAAAAATCATTAGCCATGTCAAAATACCTTTCGTTTGGCAACTTCGGCGAACCGAAGCCGCCTCTCACTCAAAAATAGGTGAACAACCCTTAGAACGGGATGTCCTCATCGTAGACGTCGACCGCGGGCGGCGTGGCCACCGGTGCGGCAGGACGTGCTGCGGGCGCGGGAGCTGCGGGGGCGTAACCGCCCTGGTCGTAGCCACCCTGGCCACCACGGGAGCTCATAAACTCGATCTCATCGACGATGACCTCAAGCTTGCTCCGGCGCTGGCCGTCGCGCTCCCAAGAGCTGTAGCGCAGCTTGCCCTCGATCGCGACCTTGTTTCCCTTTGCCAGGAAACGGCTCACGGCCTCGGCGCGGGTGCCGAACATGGTGCAGTCGACAAAGTTGGGATAGTCCTCCCACTCGCCAGTCTGCGCGTTGCGGCGACGATCGTTCACGGCGACGCCAAAGGACAGAACCTGGGTTCCGCCGGCGGTGGCGCGCAGCTCGGGATCGCGGGTGAGGTTACCGGTGATGTTCACTCGATTGATGCTCATAACTCACTACTTCCTCTTGGGGCACAAGCCCAGTCCAAAACGACAGTCTTACTCCTGGTCGTCGCGACGGACGATCATGTGGCGGACCACAGCGTCGGTGATGCGCAGGACGCGATCAAGCTCGGCGATCTGGGTAGGATCTGCGTGGAAGTTGATGAGGGTGTAGTCACCATCGGTGAGGTCGTTGATCTCGTAGGCGAGCTTGCGCTTGCCCCACTCGTCAACGGAGTCGACCTTGCCAGCGCCCTCAGCGATCGTGGTATCGATACGCTTCATAACAGCGAGACGAGTCTCGGGGTCGAGCGACGGGTCAACAAAGAACAGCAGTTCATAAGCCTTCATATTGTCACCTCCTCTGGGCAAATGTGGCTTCAGGTCGTGAAGGTGCGCCTGAAGCAGGAAAAGACTTGGTAATAATATCTTTCAACCTCCCAGGCCGCAAGAATATGCAGCTACAACCTCATGACCTCCACATATGCCCATACTCGCACGACGTTTCATGCGCATTCCAACCAAATGCTGACCAAAAGCTTGACGGATCTGTGGACAAGATACGGTGCCGTGAGGACAAGCTGAGCCAAGTCGCAGGTCAACGGGCGCATGGTTGTGGTCGCAAAATGCATACCAGTGGCCCACAGCACCACCCAAAGATTTTTAAATTCATTGCCAAATCGCTTATAAATACCCCTTTTGAACAATTGAGTTGATCAACCACGCTGGTCGGATGCCGTTTTTTGGCACCTCAAACTCCGTTGCAACACCAAGCGCGGCCAAGCGTTTTAAAAAATGCCAACTTTTCTGTTTGCACTTTGCGATTCCTCGTGTATACTGACTTTCGCATTTAACGGAGAGTTGTCCGAGTGGCCGAAGGAGCACGATTGGAAATCGTGTAGGCGTCAAAAGCGTCTCCAGGGTTCAAATCCCTGACTCTCCGCCAGTTAATTCCAAAGCAGGCCTTCGAGCCTGCTTTGTTTTTACCCCACGCGGAGGGGTGGCAGAGTGGTTGAATGCGGCGGTCTCGAAAACCGTTTGGCCTGTATAAGGTCACGAGGGTTCGAATCCCTCCTCCTCCGCCATTAGATGGTATAAGCCCCAGCAATGGGGCTTTTTTCTTTTTGAGCACATTTCAATAACGCGCAGGAGGAGGGATTCGAACCCGCCAGGGCGCGGAGCGTAAATAAAACGCGCCCGTGGCGCGTTTTTAGCGCAGCGCGGTCGGCGTAAGCCGACCGGATAAATTTTGAGCAAAGCTCAAGATTTGGACATCCCTCCTCTTCAGCCCACACCCCCATCAAGTTCAATCCCGACCCAACATCCCAAACATGTACATCACCCTCCAAAAACGACATTTTTCGGCATCTTTGGAGGCTGATGTACATGTTTGGTGCCTACGCCCCCAACCAGTCCCGACCGTTTACCGAGCAATAGGGTCACCACGCCGGCCAACCATGTACTATGTACGAGCATTTGTCTAAACCCGCAACCAAAAAGGACCCCATCTTGCCCGTCGTCGCCGCTATGACCGTTACCTCACACGCCACGGATGCCATGGTCGCTATCCCATTTTGGCTCGAGATGTTCGCTGTTGTCGCGGCATCGATCTCAGGCGTGTTGGTCGCACGCGAGCACAAGCTCGACCTAGTGGGCGCGGTCGCGCTTGCCGTGGTCTGTGGCCTGGGCGGCGGTCTTTTACGCGACATGACGCTGCAGGTGGGCAACGTCTACATCCTCAACCAGCCGATGGCACTCCCGCTTTCCATTGCCACGGCAGCCATCATCTATATTTTCCCGGCAATCGTCGACAGGCCCGAAAAACTCATTCCCCTGCTCGACATCATATCGGTCGGTATCTACGCCGCCACTGGAGCAGACAAGGCGCTGGTCTACGGCTTTGCGCCGGCGGTGTGCATCATGATGGGCTTTTTCACCGCTGTAGGCGGCGGCATGTTGCGCGACGGCTTTATGGGCGTGGTTCCGGGCATTTTCCAACGCACTAACTTTTATGCCATCGCCGCCATCGCCGGATCGACAAGCTATGTATGCCTTGTCATGAGCGGCGTCGTCAGCAACATCACCGCGTTGATCGTATGCGTTGCGGTAACCATGGGGCTGCGCTGGCTGTCGCTGCGTTTTGACATCAAAAGCCCCACCGAAGAGGACATCGCGCGCTTTTTGCACCACAAAAAGTAGATTGCGCGGGCTCATCCTTCGAAATGCAACCGAGAGGTTCTTTTAGAGCGCCCACGCGTTGGGTACCCTGTTAGGTGCATATCGAGCATCTGACGAAGGATTCACTATGCCCCACAATCAATTCCCGTCGACCCAACGCCGTAAAGCGTGGGGCCGCATCACCATCCTATTCGCGCTCATCGCTCTGGCGCTCACCGCACTTCCCGCTACGGCTCTTGCCGGCACGGACACCGCAGGCAACGTACTTGCGACCGACAATGACGCCACTCCGTCCGGCGTCGAAGGTGACCTGTACTGGGCAGGTCAGAGCCTCAACCTGGACGACACCTCCATCGACCGCGATATCATCGCTGCGGGCGATACCCTCTCGATCCGCGGCTGCACGGTGGGCGGCGCCGTTCGTCTTGCGGCGCGCACCATCGACATTGCCAAGACTACGGTTGATGGCAGCGTCACGGTCGTCGGTCAGCATGTCGTACTCAATTCCGACAGCACCGCCAACTGCTTCTATGCGATAGGCGAGACGGTTGCCCTGCGCGGCTCTACCAAGTCGGCAGCGCTCGCGGGCGACACGGTGACCATCGATGGCACCGTCGAGGGCGATGTCGAGGTTTGGGCCGACAAGCTCATCCTGGGCAAGAACGCCCACATCACCGGCACCGTGAACGCGCACGTCTCCGAGGACCCCGAGCGCGCCGCGGGAGCCGAGGTCGGCGCGCTCAAGATCGACCGCACCGAAAACGAAGATACTTCCACCGCCAACGATGTCATCGGCGGTATCGTCGCCGCGGCCCTCTCGACCTGCTTTGTCGCTCTGCTGCTCGAGCTCGTCTTTCCGCGCGCTACCGCCGGCGCCGCCGGCATGCTCCACCAGCGCCCCATGCCCCTGTGGGTGAGCGGTCTTCTGGGCACGATTGCTATCGTCCCCGCCGTCCTACTGCTAATTATCTCTATCGCTGGTCTGTCGCTTGCCGGAGCCCTCATGTGCGGTGTTATTGGCATCGCGCTGGTGTCGAGTGCCTTTGCAGGGTGCGCGATCGCGCGCATGGTCGGACACAGCCAGAACCGCTACGCCATGGCAGCCGTTGGTGGCGTAATCGCAGGCGCGCTTACGGCAATCCCCCTCGTAGGCGATTTCATCAGCGGCGTGGCCTTTGTCTTCACGCTCGGCTACGTTATCCAGATCATCTGGCGCAACGCCCACCTCAAATCGCAACAGCCGGCTAATACGCCGGAACTCCCCACCGCTTAGCCGCCAACTGCCACAAAGGGGACAGGCACCTTTGTGGTGGTGCAAACGGACCCGTCCCCCTTGCACCAAAAAGGGCGCCGACCATCGCGGTCGACGCCCTTTCTTATTGGCGGTTATAAGCCCCAGCGCTTATTTGTTGACCTGGCCGGCGCGGACGGCAGCCTTCTTGCGGTCGGTGGCGTTGAGCAGACGCTTGCGCAGGCGAATGTTCTTGGGGGTGATCTCGACCAGCTCGTCGTCGGCGATGTACTCCAGCGCCTCCTCCAGCGAGAAGGTGCGAGGCGGCACCAGCTGGACGGAGATATCGGAGGTCGAGGAACGCTGGTTACCCAGGTTCTTGGTACGGGCGATGTTGACGACCATGTCGCCAGCCTTGCTGCGCTCGCCCACGATCATGCCCTCATAGCACTCGGTGCCCGGCTCAACAAACAGCTGGCCGCGCTCCTGCAGCGTACCCAGAGCGTAGGCAACGGCCTTCTCGGTGGTCATGGAGATCATGGCGCCGTTCTGACGGTTGCCGATCTCGCCGGCGTAGGGACCATACTCCAGGAAGGTGTGGTAGAACACGCCCTCGCCGTGGGTGACGTTCATGATGCGGTTCTTAAGACCCATGATGCCGCGGGTCGGGATCTTAAACTCGAGGTGCGTCACGATGCCCGAGGTATCCATGCTCGTCATGATGCCGCCGGAGGTACCGAAGACCTCAACGACCTTGCCCGAGTACTCGTCCGGGCACTCGACGACGGCCTGCTCGACGGGCTCCATCTTGTTGCCGTTCTCGTCCTTCTTAAACAGAACGCGAGGACGGCCAACCTGGAACTCAAAGCCCTCGCGACGCATGGACTCCATCAGAACGGACAGGTGCAGGATGCCGCGGCCCGAGACCTCGACGCCGCTCTTGTCCTCGAGCTCCTCGATCTTCATGGTCACGTTGTTCTCGGCCTCGTTGAACAGGCGCTCCTTGAGCTGACGGGCACCAACGATGTCGCCGTCGCGACCGACGAGCGGGGAGGTCGAAGCCTCAAAGACGATGGACAGGGTCGGCGGGTCGATCTCGATGGGCTCGAGCTCAACGGGGTTCTCGGGATCGGTGTAGACATCGCCGATATCGGTGCGGTCGATGCCCACGACGGCAGCGATGTCGCCGGCGCCGACTTCCTGGCACTCGGTGCGGCCCAGGTAGTCGAAGGTAAAGAGCTGTTTGACGGTAGCGGTGGCGCTGGAGCCGTCGTTCTTGACAACCAGGATCTGGTCGCCCTGGTGGATGGTGCCGGAGTACACGCGGCCGATGCCGATACGGCCGACGAAGTTGGAGTGGTCGATGGTCACGCACTGCATGGCGAGCGGGGCGTTCTCGTCAACCTCGGGTGCGGGCATGTCGTCGATGATCATGTCGAGCAGCGGGTACATGTCCATGTTGCCGTCGTTGGGGTCAAGGCGGGCAAAGCCATTCATGGCGCTGGCGTAGACCACGTGCTCCATGGCGAACTCGAGCTGGTCGTCGGTGGCACCCAAGTCGGCCATGAGGTCCAGGCAGTCGTTGTAGGCCTTCTCGGGGTTGGCGCCCGGACGATCGATCTTGTTGATGACGATCATGATCTTGAGGCCGGTGTCGATAGCGTGACGCAGCACGAAACGGGTCTGGGGCATGGGGCCCTCAAAAGCGTCGACCAGCAGCAGGGCGCCGTCGGCCATACGCAGCACGCGCTCGACCTCGCCGCCAAAGTCGGCGTGGCCCGGGGTGTCGATGACGTTGATCTTGACGTCCTTGTACTCGATAGAGATGTTCTTGGCGAGAATCGTGATGCCGCGCTCGCGCTCCTGGTCGTTAGAGTCCAGGACGCGGTCCTCGACCTGCTGGTTGGCACGGAAGGCGTCCGTGGCACGCAGGAGCTTGTCGACCATCGTCGTCTTGCCGTGGTCGACGTGGGCGATGATGGCGATGTTCCTCAGATTGTCTACGCGCATGTAGTTCCCCTATCTTCTATCCATATACAAACGGCACGCGTATGCGGCCCGCCCAGCGACACAACGCTCAGCGGGAATATTGAGCCTTTTACCGAAAACTCGTTTATTTTAGCGATTTTAGATGAGAGGGGTTTCCTCACCTGCAGGTTCAGGGTCGCTCCACATAAAACCATCGCCGGCACCCATGCCCTCATACAGCACGTATGCCGAAAAACCGCTCTCGAGCGTGGTTTCGAAGAAGCTCACGAGCAGGGCGTCGTGATAGCCGCCGTCAATTTCGACACAACCGGTGTAGCCGATGGCATAGCGGGCGATGCGGCCCAGCCCCTCGTCCTTAAGACCCATCTTGTGCTCGGAGATAAAGTTGGTGGCAGCCTCGAGGCATGCCTCCTCGCCATCTTCGTCGAGCGCCGCCAGATATCGGTTGGAAGCAGCGTCCTCGATCGCCACAACTACGCCCGGATTCTCGCCGGCGGCAAGGTCGTCCAAGAACGCGCCGATCAGATCGCACACCATGGCGTCGAGCTCGGCGGAGACGTTACCGGCGTCCTGCATATCCTGTGCCATCTTTAGACCTTCCCATCGAGTCTGGCGTCGTTACAGTTCCTGTGCCTCGGCAGCGATCTTGGCGGCAGTGTCGCGGGCGCGCATCATATCCATCGCGCGCTTGTCGAGTACCTTGATCTGGTTGGTCAGCATGACCGCATCGACCACACCCCAGATTACCAAGCCTGTTGAAATCGAAAACCCAAGCGCACCAACTGTACCACGAAGGCGCGAGCAGATTGCCGCGACAAGGGCGGAGACGACAACCATCTTGATAAACGAGCCGCGGCGCTCGCGAAGCGTGCGGGCCTGCGTCACATAGGCAATGCGAGCCGCCTCAGAAGCCTCCGAGCGCATCTGGGCCTCGCGCGCAATGGCCGCCGCCTCAGCCGATACGCGGGTACCCATCAGCGACCTCTCCGCTCGCGTGCCAGACATTTAGAAATCATCGGGGGAGAGCGTATGGACGAACTCGTCGAACTTCTCGAACTCCTGCTCGTCGTCGACATCCTCGGCGTGGGTGGAAACAGTGCCCAGGCGATTCATGATGTCGTCCTCCACAAACATGGGGGCATTGCTGCGCACGGCAAGGGCAATGGCATCACTGGGGCGGGCGTCGATCTTGCGCTCCTCGCCATCGGCCAGTACGACGATCGTCGCGTAGAACACCGGCGGCTCGGCGCGAACGATCTCGATGCGCTCGAGCTTGGCGCCCAGGGCGTCAACGGTATCGAGCAGCAGGTCATGGGTAATCGGGCGCTCGGCGCGGCCGCTATCGATGCCGCGGCTGATGGCAGCAGCTTCAAACGAACCAGTCTGAATGGAAAGGGAACGCAGCGGCGCGGGCGAGTCCGATTTGCTGCTGCGCTCACGAAGTACGATAAGCGATGGCACGGGACCGGCGGCCATGACGATGGTCTCTATGTCAACGCGAACCATGGAACACCTCCGGTACGTAGCGGTTAACACGCGGCAGCCCGCCGCATTGAATAGCTATACTACCCAATCTTTCGCACAGCACACAAAATCAAAGTAGTTAATTTGGGACGGGGCTTTTTTGACTACTTTCAGTAGGTAAGAAAAAAGCCCCGAGGCAACGCCCCAGGGCTCTTCACAGTTTTGATGGTGGACCTGACAAGATTCGAACTTGTGACCTCCCGGTTATCAGCCGGACGCTCTAACCAACTGAGCTACAGGTCCATCATGGTGGAGGTTAGGGGGATCGAACCCCTGACCTCAGGCTTGCAAAGCCCGCGCTCTCCCAGCTGAGCTAAACCCCCACGGAGACAGTAATAAACACCCCAGCGGCGACTCGGCTCTCGCTGGGGTGTTTATTGCGAAAGAAAGTGGTGGACCTGACAAGATTCGAACTTGTGACCTCCCGGTTATCAGCCGGACGCTCTAACCAACTGAGCTACAGGTCCATCGCGCAAGGGATATATTAGACGAGTCGTTACGCGCGCGTCAACAACTTTTTTGAAAATCTTTGGAGGGTGTGTCAGACGGCTGGGCGAGATGGGTTAGGTTTGCTGCTCGGGCAGTCCTGCGCAAGACGAAGGCCACATTAAGTGGCCTTCTTTGCGTGCGGAACTCGCGACAAACCTAACCCATCTCGCCCAGCCGTCTGACACGGGGTTCCAAGCTTGTCAAAAAAGCGGTCGGCGCGCAGTGCGCCGACCGCCGATATAAGGGGTCTGATGATTTTTACCAGTCAGGGCCTCTTACTCGTCGAGGAGATCCTCTGGCAGGTCGTTGCCGTCGCCTAGGTCGACTGGGGCTTCTTCGGTGTCGGCTGCGGCCTCGGCACCTTCGCCCTCGGGCTTCTCTTTGGCGGTCGTCATGCGGGCTACGGCGCAAATGCGGTCGTGGTCGTCGACGGTCATCATCTTGACTCCCTGGGTGGCGCGGCCGGTCTGGCTGATCTCGTCGGTCTTGACGCGAATGACCGTCGCGCCCTCTGTCACGATGAACAGCTCGTGCTGCGGGCCCACCGTCTTCATGGCCGCGAGGTTACCCTTACGCTCGGTCATTTGGATGGTGTAGACACCCTGGCCACCGCGGTTCTGCTCCGGGTAGTCCGCGACCGGCGTGCGCTTGCCGTAGCCACGCTCGGTGATGACGAATAGATCGCCGTTGCCGTTAGTGACTTCCATGCCCAGAACGCTCACGCCGTCCTTCATACCGATACCGCGAACGCCGCTGGTATCGCGGCCGGTGGCGCGCACCTGCTCCTCGGAGAACATGATCGCCTTGCCCGCGGTGGTGGCCAGGATAATCTTGTCGCCCTCGCGCACGCGGCGCACGTTCAGCAGCGCGTCGTCGTCACGCAGGTTGATAGCGATCAGGCCGTCGCGACGGCTGCGGTCATATGCGCTCATCACGGTCTTCTTGACCATGCCGCTCTTGGTGGCAAACATCAGGTACTCGTCGGCTGGGAACTCGCGGCAGCTGATGACGCTCGCGATCTTCTCGCCCTCCTCGAAGGGCAGCAGGTTGACGATCGCGGTACCGCGCGCCTGGCGCGTACCCACCGGCAGCTCGTGCACCTTCAGGCGATAGACCTTGCCCTTGCTCGAGAAGAACAGCACGTACTCGTGCGTGGACGCGATGAACATTTCGTCGATGACATCGTCCTCTTTGAGGTTGACGCCCGACACGCCCTTGCCGCCGCGTTTCTGGGCGCGGTAGGCGGCCACCGGGATGCGCTTGACATAGCCGGTGTGGGTGATGGTCACGACCATGTCCTCGTCGGCAATGAGGTCCTCGACGTCCAGGTCCTTCTCGACCTGGCTGATCTCGGTGCGGCGCTTATCGCCAAACTTCTTGGAGATCTCGCGCATCTCTTCCTTAATGACGCCCAGGATCTTCTCCTCGTGCGCCAGCAGGTCCTCGTAGTAGGCGATGGCACGGCGCAGGCCGTCCAACTCTTCTTGGATCTTGTCGCGCTCCAGGCCGGTCAGGCGGCGCAGCTTCATCTCGAGGATGGCCGTGGTCTGCTCGGGCGTAAAGCCAAAGCGCTCGATCAGGCGGCTGCTGGCCTCGGAATCGGTCTGCGAGGAACGGATGATGCTGATGACCTCGTCAATATGGTCGAGAGCCATCAGGTAGCCCTCGAGGATATGCGCGCGGGCTTGGGCCTTCTTAAGGTCGAAGCGGGTGCGGCGGGTGACGACGTCGACCTGGTGATCGATGTAGTGCTGCAGCATCTCGCGCAGGCTCAGGCATTTGGGAACGCCGTTGACAAGCGCCAGGTTGTTGGCGCCGAAGGTCGTCTGCAGCGAGGTGTACTTATACAGGTTGTTGAGCACGACCTGCGGAATGACGCCCTTCTTGAGCTCGATGACCAGACGGATGCCCTTCTGGTTGGACTCATCGCGCATGTCCGAGATGCCCTCGATGCGCTTGTCGTTGACGAGCTGGGCGATCTTCTCCTGCAGGGTGCCCTTGTTGACCATGTAGGGAATCTCGGTAAAAACCAGGCGGTTGCGGCCGGTCTTGGTGGATTCCACGTGGGCCTTGGCGCGCACGGTAATGGAGCCGCGGCCGGTCTCGTAGCTCTGCTTAATGCCGGCGCTGCCCATGATGATGGCGCCGGTGGGGAAGTCCGGACCGGGCATGATCTGCATGAGCTCGTCGACAGTAGCGTCGGGATTATCGATCAGGTAGCAGGTTGCCTCGATCGCCTCGGTGAGGTTATGCGGGGCGATATTGGTGGCCATGCCGACGGCGATGCCCTGGCTGCCGTTGACCAGCAGGTTGGGGAAGCGCGCAGGCAGTGCCACGGGCTCGGCGAGTGATTCGTCGTAGTTGGGCTGCCAGTCGACGGTATCCTTCTGCAGGTCACGCAGCAGCTCCATGGCGGGCTTTGCCAGGCGGCTCTCGGTGTAACGCATGGCGGCGGCGCCGTCGCCGTCGATGTTGCCAAAGTTGCCGTGGCCGTCGATGAGCGGCGTGCGCATGGAGAACCACTGCGCCAGACGAACCATGGCCTCGTAGACCGCGGAGTCACCGTGCGGGTGGTACTTACCGATAACTTCGCCGACCGTCCAGGCCGACTTCTTGTGCGGGCGGTTGGGGTAGATGCCGCTCTCGTTCATGGCGTACAGGATGCGGCGGTGCACCGGCTTTAAGCCGTCGCGCACGTCCGGCAGGGCGCGCGCCGTGATGACCGACATCGAGTACTCGATGAACGACTGCTTCATCTCGCGGCCGAACTCCGAAATCTGGAGCTGGCCGCCGTTGATGTCCTCGCCTGCGGAGGCGCCGCGGTCGACTTCGCCAAAGCTCTCCTCGAGCTCGCCGTCGTCGTCCTCTTCCTCGTCCTCGTCGGCATCGGGGTTGTAGGCATCGGGGTCGCCGTCCTCGCCCTGCTCGGCGCGGGCGAGCAGGCGCTTCAGATCATCGGGCATGCCGGCATCGCCGGCCTCGTCCATACCCTCATTGTTGTTGATATCGTCTGCCACGTTACCTCCTCATGGTTTGCGTGGTCCATTAGTTCCCTACCACGGAGACGGCTTTTCCAGGTGCCGCAGATTCGCTCGAAAGAGGAGGGAAGCGTACTTGGGTACGCGACCGACGATTGAGGGCGAAGGTGCGGTGGCTGGGAAAGCCGAACAGGTTAGGCGTCTAAGAAGCGTGCATCATGTGCGTGCTTTTCAATGTACTCGCGGCGATAGCCGACCTCGGAGCCCATCAGCTCGCGCACGGCGCGGTCCGCCACCACGGCGTCCTCGATCGACACGCGCTGCAGAATGCGGGTCTTGGGGTCCATCGTCGTCGAGGCAAGCTGCTTGGGATCCATCTCGCCCAGGCCCTTGTAGCGCTGGACGGTATAGCCCTTGCGTTTCTTGGTGATCTTGCCGTCCTTGGCCTTGCCGTCCTCGTCGTTGTCGTCGGGATTCAGGCCCAGGCTCTGGATGGTGTCGCGCAGGATCTCGTCTTCGGGCTGGCGGCCGTTGGGATACACGTAGTGAATCTTGTTACGCACCTTGATGCCAAAGATGGGCGGGCAGGCAACGTAGACATAGCCGGCATCGATCAGCGGACGCATGTACTTGTAGAAGAACGTCAGCAGCAGGATGCGGATGTGCGCACCGTCGACGTCTGCATCGGTCATGATGATGATCTTGTGGTAGCGCGCCTTGGTGATGTCGAAGTCGCCGCCGTCGCCGGCACTCGTCGTGACGCCGCAGCCGATCGCGGTGATCAGCGACTGGATGGTGTCACTCGAGAACGCGCGATGGTCGCCCACGCGCTCGACGTTCAAAATCTTGCCGCGCAGGGGCAGAATCGCCTGGATGTCTCGGCGACGGCCGTCCTTGGCCGAACCGCCTGCCGAGTCGCCCTCTACGATGAAGAGCTCGGTCAGCTCGGCATCGCGCACCGAGCAGTCGGCGAGCTTGCCGGGCAGCGATGCCGTCTCGAGCAGGCTCTTGCGGCGGGTCGCCTCGCGCGCCTTGCGGGCGGCGTTGCGCGCCTTGCAGGCCTGCTGAGCCTTCTTGACGATCTCGCGGGCGGGCTTGGGGTGCTCCTCCAGGTAATCGGCCAGACCGTCGGTCACGATCTTGAGCGTCAGCGCGCGCATGTAGGAGCTGCCGAGCTTGGCCTTGGTCTGGCCCTCAAACTGAGGATCGGGCAGCTTGACCGAGATAACGGCCGAGAGACCCTCGCGCACATCGTCGCCGGTCAGGTTGGCATCCTTCTCCTTGAGCAGGTTCTGCTTGCGCGCGTAGTCGTTGATCACGCGGGTGAGCGCAGTGCGGAAACCCTCGAGGTGCATGCCGCCCTCGGGGGTGTAGATGTCGTTGGCAAACGACATGACGTTCTCGCCGTAGCCGCTATTCCACTGCAGGGATACCTCGACCTCGCCCATCTTGGTCACGGGCGCATCCGGATCCGATTTGCCCTCGATGTAGATGGGCTCCTTAAAGGCCTCGGGAACGTCCTTGCCGTCGTTGAGGAACTTAACGAAGTCGATGATGCCGCCGGCATAGCAGAACTCCTCCACATGGGGAGTCGCCTCGCGCTCGTCGGTCAGCACGATCTTGAGGTTCTTATTGAGGAACGCCGTCTCCTGCAGACGGTTGTGCAGCGTATCGAAATCGTAGATGCAGGTCTCGAAGATCTCGTCGTCGGGCCAGAAGGAAACGGTGGTGCCCGTCGTCTCCGAAGTGCCCACGACCTCCATCTTCTTGACGGTCTTGCCACGCGAGAACTCCATCTCGTAGATGCTGCCGTCGCGGCACACCTGAACGACCACGCGCTTGGACAGCGCGTTGACGACGGAGATACCCACGCCGTGCAGGCCGCCCGACACCTTGTAAGCCGAATTGTCGAACTTACCACCGGCGTGCAGAATCGTCATGACGACTTCGAGCGTCGGGATCTTTTTGATAGGATGCTCGTCGACGGGGATGCCGCGCCCATTGTCGACGACCGTGATGGAGTTGTCGGCGTGGACCGTCACCTGAATCTCGGTGCAGAAACCGGCCATGGCCTCGTCGACGGAGTTATCAACGATCTCCCACACCAGGTGATGCAGACCGCTGGCGCTCGTCGAGCCGATGTACATGCCCGGGCGCTTACGAACGGCCTCGAGACCTTCGAGAATCTTAATCTCTCCGCCATCGTAATCGTTTTCGTTTGCCACACGTCCTCCTTCAGTTAAGAAAATGTGTACAGCCTTACTAGTTTATCGTAAAAAAATACCCTCGGGGACGAGGGTATTTGGCTCTACAAGGCCACCAGATGCGATTTAAGACTCTTTTGTGCTTTGCACGCCCTTGGCCCACTCGGCACTAGCCCTCATGGCGTTCTCGAGGGCCTCGCGCAGTTTCTGGTCTTCGATAGGCGCCACTTGACGTTCGATTTCGCCGCGCTCGGCGTCGTTCAGGTCGGCGTGTGGAGCCGGCGGGCGTTCGGTGGTCGCCGGGCGCAGGCGCTCCTTGGCGGCGGCTGGCGTATGCCCGGGGGCCGTCGTCTTAAACACCAGGCCGTCCACATGCGCCCCGGCGCGCTCCATGCGCGCACGGATAATCTCACGCAGAAGCGTCATCTCCTGCGTCCACGAGGGCGAATCGAGATATACCAGCAGCTCATTGGACTCGGGCAGATAGCGCAGACCCGTCACATGGCGCCCCTCGCGCGTGCCCGAGCACACCGCATTCCACGCGCGATAGACCGCGCGCGACTCCTCGGCGGCCTCCATCTGCGCGCGGCGCTCGGGTGTCGCCGCAGCCATAATGCGCTGGCGCTCGGCATCCAAAAAGCCGCCAAAGGCAACCGTGCCGTTTTCGCGCTCGTAATTAGCACGTCTCACCCATGCTCACCACCTTGGCTCGATCGAGCAGATCATCGGTAAAGTACCCCAAGTTGGTAGTAGTAATAACCGTCTGGATGTCATCACCGATCAGCTGCAGAAAAGCGGCACGGCGCTCACCGTCGAGCTCACTCATCACATCGTCCAAAAGCAGCAGCGGTGCGGTGCCCAAGATATCGCGGGCAACCGCCACCTCAGCCACTTTCCACGCCAGCACCAGCGTACGCTGCTGGCCCTGGCTAGCAAACGAGCGGGCAGATCGGCCCGCCACGCTAAACTCGATCTCGTCGCGATGCGGACCCACGAGTGTCACGCCGCGGCGCATCTCCTCGTCGGCACGGTCATCGAGGGCCGCCAGCATGCGCTCGTACGCCCAGCCCTTTAGTTCCTCTCGATCGTCGGTCTGGGGCAAATCGCCCAACGTGGACGCATAGGACACATGGGCGGTCTCGCCGGACGCGACCTGTCCGTAGGCATCGCGCACGTGACTCGCCAGGCGATCGAGCAGGGCAAGACGATGCACCAGCAAAGCGGATCCAGCGCGGGCGATGGACTCGTTCCAGGCGCCGAGCATCTCGCGGCAGCACCAGCTCTCCTTGAGAAGGGCATTGCGCTGGGTCACGCAACGTCCATAGGCACTTGCCAGATCGGCATAGCGCGCGCTCAGCTGCACGCCAAAGTCGTCGAGCGCGGCGCGACGCACGCTGGCACCTCGCTTGACCATGTCCAGGTGGTCCGGGCAAAACAGCACGCTCGGCAGCACGCCGCGCACACCGGCGGCGGAGCATTTCTTGCCGTTGCGACTAAACGAGCGTTTGCCATCCTCCACACTCAGCCCCATGTCCAGCACGCGGCCATCGCCCTCGAGCCTCAACTGGACTCGGCATGAGCCAACGCCGTCATGCACCAGCTCGGCGGCGGTCGGGTGCCTAAACGAGGCACCGCTCGTCAGCAGCTGCAGCGCCTCTATGAGGTTGGTCTTTCCCGCCGCATTGGGCCCCGCGAGCACCGTCACGCCATCGTCCAAGGCAAGGCGGTAACTATCGAAGCTGCGGTAGTGCGCGACGGAAAGATCGCGAGCGAACATGGTCATGGAGCGACCGCTAGATGCGAACCGGCATGACCAGGTACAGGTAGTTGATCTTGTCGTAGGACTTGAAGATGCCCGCCTGTGAGTAGCTCTTGAGCTCCAGCGTGATCTCCTTCTCCTTGGACAGGGCGTTTAGGCAGCCAAAGATGTAGTGGTAGTTGAAGGCGATGGTGCCCGACTCGCCCTCGGCCTCGACATCGATCGTCTCCTGCGCCAGATCCTGGTCGTTGGAGATGGAGGACAGGCCCATCTGGCCGTTCTCGACGTCGATCTCGAACTTGACGGCGGGGTTGGCACTCGCGATAACCGCCACACGCTTGAGGGCGGCGTTGAAGGCAGCCACGTCGATCTTGACGCTCGTCACGCACGAATCGGGGATGAGCTGCTTGTAGTTGGGATACACGCCCTCGATACGGCGCGAGACGTAGGTGGTGTTGCCGGCCTCGAAGACGACCTGGGTGTCGGTGGCACCGATCATGATGGTGGCCTGGCTGGCCATAATGCTCAGAGCGTCGTTGAAGGCGTCGGCGGGAACGTTGAGCTCAAAGGAGCCCTCGAGGGTCGAGGTCTCGACCTGCGTATCGCATACGGCCAGACGGAAGGAGTCGGTCGCCACCAGGCGCACGGTGTTGTTCTCGACCTTCATGTGCACGCCGCCCAGGATGGGGCGGGCCTTGTCGGTCGAGGTGACGCGCCACACGCGGCCGACCATTTCGGACAGGACGTCGGTCGGAAGCTCAACGGCGCTCTCGATGGCATAGGCCGGGAACTCGGGGAAGTCGTTAGCGTCGAGCGTGTTCAGGCGAAAAGAGCTCTTCTCGCACCCAATCAGCACCTGGCGTTCAGACAGCTCAAAGGTGACCGGAGCGTCGGGGAGCGTCTTGGTAATGTTGGAGAGCATCTTGCAGGGGATAACCATCTCGCCCTCTTCTTCGACATGTGCCGCGATGCGATGACGAATCGAGATGGTGTAGTTAGAGGTCTGGAATTCCAAGATGCCGTCCTGCGCCTTAACGAGTACGCCCGAAAGGATAGGAAGGGTAGATGCCGAAGCGACTCCCTTCATAACGACGCCGATAGCTTGTGTAAGCGAGCTCTGGCTGACGGTGAACTTCATCTTTTAATACCTTTCTATAGATATAAATATTTTAATAATAGTAATAGCACTGACGAAACTGTTGATTACTCGCAAAGATGCAGGTCAGGCCCAGAAAGAGAATCGACAGTAGCCTGTGTGCAACAGGGGTCGTTTTCCACGTTCAAAACCTGCGCAAAACTTTTCATCACCGCGGGTTGGGTTTTAGACACCTTATGCCCGTGGTTTCGACAAGTTTTCAACAGGTGTCTCTATTTCCCTACGAGCGCAGTGTAATTTTGTCCCGCAGCGACTTGAGGTCCTCGGTGACAGTTCTGTCTTCCTGGATCATCTTCTGGACTTTTTTGTAGCTCGTACTGACGGTCGAGTGGTTGCGGTTGCCAAATTCGGCACCCACCGCCGTGGTCGTCATCTCGCACATCTCAATCGCCAGATAGATGGCTATGTGACGTGCCTTGGCGATATTGGCGTTACGGCGCGGGCCGATGAGCTCCTCGTGCGTTACGCCGTACTGCTCCTCGATGACGGACTGGACCGTCTGAACGTTGATCTTTTTGGCCGACGTGTCGAAGTACTGACTGGCGATGGTGTCGATATCGTCAAAGGTGAGCTCCCCGCCCTCGCGTTCGCGATCGCCCGCCTCGCCGGCACAGCGCTCGCAGAAGCTCTCGAGCTCGCGGATGTTGGTGCCCGAGACCTCGGCCATGTGTTTAAAGTGCTCGTCGGTCAGGTGTCCGCCGTCTCCCCCGTAGGCCGCCAGCAGCGAATCGTCGCCCACCTCGGGTGCGGCGGCGATGGTGTTCTCGTAGTAGCGCTGCAAGATCTTGTATTTCATCTCGTAGCTGGGCTCTGCGACCAAGCAGAGCATGCCGGCATTAAAGCGGCTGGTCAGGCGCTCGTCCATGCTCAAGTCTTTGGGTGCGCGATCGGCTGCGATCACGACCTTTTTGTTGTTGCGGATGAACTCGTCCATGAGCTGGAAAAAGTAATCCACGCTCGCGCGCTTGCCGATAATGTTTTGGATGTCGTCGATGATGAGCACGTCCACGCCGTGGTATGCCTGCATGATGGGGGCGTTGCTCTTCTTTTGACGGTCGAACTCGGTCATCAGGTCGTCCAGGTACGCTTGGGAATTGGCATACTTGACCTTGATCTCGGGAGATTTCTCGGCGAGCTCATTTTTAATGGCGAGCAGCAGGTGGGTCTTGCCCAGTCCCGATTTGCCGTAGATGAACAGTGACGTGCACGTGCCGCGCTCGTCCGCCAGGGCGGCGAACTTGAGCGCCGAGCGATAGGCGTGGCTGTTCTCGGGGCCGTAGACAAAGTTCTCAAAGGTGAATTTTGAGTTTGCGGCGAGCGGGGCACCGTCCGTGTTCTGCTCCGCCGCCGTCGGCGCCACCATGGATGGAGCAGGGACCGCAACGTGCGTGGTCTTTGCCGGGGCGCCGCCCTTCATCTGATTCATCATGCGGCGGAAGTCATCGGCCGAAAGCGTGTTCTTGATCGCAATGCCCGAATCCTCGCCCGGCGTCGTGTCGTGGGCGATGGGCATATGCGTGACGGGCGCGGGCGTTGATGTCACCGGGCCCGACGGCGCCGCGGGCGCCTGCTGTGCCTCTCCCATGGTTTCACGGGAAACACCACCGGCCCTGGGCGCGGGTGTCGTTGCGACTGCTGCGGTCGCTACCGTGGGAGTGGCGGGTGCTGTTGCGGCAGCGGAATCAGCCGTGGCACTCTGCGGCGCCACGATGTCGAGCGCGATCGGCGCAAAGGCGATTTCCTCTAGATAGGCCTCGATCGTCGGTTGGTGCTTTTTGAGCTGCGCGATGGCAAAGCGCGAAGGGGCCTCGATCGTGAGCGTGTCTTCGGTCAGGCTCACGGCGCGCGACTGCCCCAGCATGTTGATGAGGCGTGCATCTTGGCCGTCGCGCTGGCAAAAGGCGATGGCATCCCCCAGGATGATGCTTGCTTCCTCGTCCACTGTCTCTCCCGTCCTTTAGCTCTGAGCTCGCACGCGAGCGGCGCCGAGTTCGGTCAGATGGTATTTTTGGCCATGCTTGATGACCAAGCCGGCCTGTGCCAAATCATTGAGCGTGCGTGACCAAGTGGGGGCCGAATTTCCAAACGCCCTCGCCAGATCGGTTGCGCCGCATGCCTGATTTTGCGCCAGATAGCCTAGCGCGGCGTTGCCGCGGTCGCTTACGAACACGTCCGGCTGTGGCTGTGCGTACTGATTCGCCGCATTAGGATACATCATTTGAGCTGCTGGTTGTTGAGAACTCTGCATGGGCGGCATCTGCTGTTGAAAACTTTGTGGCCACTGCTGGTAAGGCTGCGCCGGTACCTGCTGCGCCCATGGGTTGTACTGCTGCTGAGGCATCTGCTGGTACGGCTGTTGGTATCCCTGTGGGTACTGTTGCGGATACTGCTGGGTGTACCCGTACCCCTGCTGCGGTACTTGTTGGTATGGATACCCTTGCGGGTACGGTTGATAACCCATTTGCTGACCGCCCGGCATGCCTGCCGATTGTTGGATGGCGGCGACATCCTGGTCTGTCGGAGGCATGCCCTCTGGAGTGTTTGAAAGCGCCGGCATCGACGCTGCCGGGGATCCCTGCATGGGGAGCATACCGGGCTGCTGCATCTGCATCATGGGCGTTTGTGTCTGCTGTGCTGCCATGGGCTGCTGTGTAAAAGCTCCCGGCAGGGGATAGACCGCCTGCTCGGTCTCGGGGCGCACGGCGGCGCCACGCCCGCCGGCGCGTTCGATTTCCTGCACGCGCTTGGGGTTCAGGCTCACGGTCACCACGGTGCCGTTGCCCATGTTGTCTTCGATGGAGACGGCACCGCCGGCGTTTTCCAAGTACTCCTGCACCATGGGAAAACCCGCTCCAGTTCCGCGGATATACCGCTTCATCTTGCTGTTTGCGCTGGTCACACCAAAGTCGAAGGCACGTTCCTTGTCATCGATGCCCGGTCCCTGATCGGCAAAGCGAATCGTGTCTCCGCCGTCCAGGATCGAGATGATGGGCTCTGCAAAGTGGGCGTGGATAAAGTTTTCGACAATCTCGCGAATGACCATGAGCGAGATGTGGCCGCCCTGTTCCTTCATGCATTGGTAGACGGTGTTGGTCGTCTCTTCCAGATACGTGCGGACGTCTTGCGGCTCGATGACGATCACGCGCGGGGTCGACAGCATGTCGTCGTATACCGCTATGCGCGCCGCATACATCGCTGCCGGCGCTTTTGCTGCGGCCTGTTCGCCCTCGTCGCGCTCTTCGCGTACGCCGGTGATGTGCTCGTTGTCGGGTGCCGGATCTCCGGAGTCGACCATGGTGTAAAAGTCGTCAGACATGCCGCTCGCAATCTTTCAAAAGGTTTCGAACAAATAGTAGCTCACCGTGCAATGTTTCTCATCTTTCGACAACTTTTCAAAACCTGTTGAAAACTTTGGAAATCGGGCGAAAAGTTCTCAACATTGCCAACATGACCTGTTGAAAACTCGATGAAATATCGTGAAAAGTTGCCCACTGCCTCAAATGACGATTCTGCTTATGGGGGAACCGTGTACTCTTTGCAACCTTTTACCTTTGATTTCTTGACATTTGAACATTGATTTCCCTACAATCTTCAAGCTCACGTGTCTATATCTGCGTCCGCGTCCCCGCGGACACTCGAAATGCAGCAGGAGGAACTTAAGATGAAGCGTACGTATCAGCCTAATAAGCGTAAGCGTGCCAAGACCCATGGCTTCCGTGCCCGTATGGCCACTAAGGGTGGTCGTGCCGTGCTCGCCCGTCGTCGCGCCAAGGGCCGCAAGCGTCTCACTGTCTAGCAGCGATACACACATCTCGCATGAAGACTATTAAGTCTCGGCAAGATTTCGAGCATGTGTTCAGTCAGGGGCGTCGTTTCAATCACCCTCTGATTCGAATGACCATATGTGAATCGGTTGGCGAAGGCGACTCCGGAAGGGTCGCCTTCGTTGGTGCTAAACGGCTCGGTTGTGCGGTTGTGCGCAACCGTTCTAAGCGTGTGATGCGCGAGGCCGCCCGCAGCTGCGGATTTCCCGTTGCGGGTTATGACATCATCTTGTTCGCAACTCCCAAGACGAGGGTTTCCTCGCCGCAGGAGATGGACAAGGCGTTGCGTTCGCTTATGAAACGCGCCGGCGTTGCCGGGGAGGAGCGATGAGCAATCACGTCTTGCGGCGTGTTGCCATCGCTCCTATTCGCATATATCAACAGGTTATTTCGCCCTTATTGCCTGACGCCTGCATTTATTATCCAACGTGTTCGCAATACGCCGTTCAGGCGATTGAGAAATACGGTGTTTTGAGAGGCTGCTGGCTTGCCGTGAGGCGCATCGCTCGCTGCAATCCCCTGCACGTCGGCGGTTATGACCCTGTGCCCTAGCGGGCACTCGCTATCGGAGGAAAACTTACATGTGGGATTGGATCGTTAACATCCTTTTTGAGCTGCTCAAGCTCATCCAGACCTTTGCGGTCGACTGGGGCCTGTCCATCATCATCCTGGTGGTCATTATCCGTCTGCTGCTGACGCCGCTTATGCTCAAGTCGACCAAGTCGACCGCCCGCATGCAGGTGCTGCAGCCCAAGATGCTCGAGATCCAGGAGCGTTATGCCGACGATCCCCAGCGCCAGGCCGAGGAAATGCAGAAGTTCTACAGCGAGAACAAGTTCAACCCTATGGCTGGTTGTCTGCCGCTGCTGATCCAGATGCCTATCCTGTGCGCCCTGTTCACGCTGCTGCGCAATCTGCCGCAGTACTTTAACGAGGGTACGTTCTCGTTCTATAACATCCTGCCCGACCTGACCACGACGCCGAGCGCCTCGTTTGCCGATGGCTTTATGGTTGCTCTGCCGGCGCTGATTTGCCTGCTTCTGTTCGCTGTCCTGACCCTGATTCCGCAGCTGTACATGTCGCGCAACCAGACTGGTCAGCAGGCTCAGAGCATGCGCATGATGGCTGTCGTCATGACTGTCATGATGCTTTGGATGGGCTGGAGCCTTCCCGTCGGCGTTCTGCTGTACTATGACGTGTCCTCAGCTTGGCAGGTTATCCAGCAGATCTTCGTGACGCAGAAGGTTATCGACAAGGCCAAGGCCGAAGAGGAGGAGCGTCTTCAGAACGCCCCGCTGCAGGTCGAGGTTACGCGCCGCGAGAAGAAGCCGCGTCCGCACAAGAAGAAGTAGTCGGGATATCAATCTTATTTAGGTACCTAACTTTTGGAGTACGTTATGTCTGAAGAGATCATCGAGGATATGCTTGAGGAGGTTGCCCCGCAGGTTGCGGGCGATTATCCCGAGATTGCACAGCGCTACAAGGCTGGTGAAGAGCTGACTGATGAGGAGCTTGACACCATTGCCGATGTTGCGATTTCTATTCTGCGTTCCATCCTTTCGCACTTCGATGCTGCCAACTCTCCTATCGATGAGTATGAGGGCGATGAGGGCGAGCTGATTTTGGATGTAACGGCTCCTGACCTTGCTGTTCTCATTGGTCGTCACGGTCGTACGCTTGATGCCCTTCAGGTTATGTTCTCACTTCTGGTAAGCCGCAAGCTTGGCTTTAGGTATCCGGTTGTGGTGGACGTTGAGGGATACAAAAGCCGCCGTCAGGACAAGGTTGCCTCCATGGCTCAGTCTGCTGCCGAGCGTGCCATCCGCACTCATAAGAGTGTTTCGCTTCCGCCCATGAATGCCTACGAGCGCCGACTGGTTCACATTGCACTTCGTGGCAATGACGCCGTCGATACTCATTCTGAGGGTTCTGATCCCGATCGCCATGTGGTGATTGTTGCTCGATAATCTACTCGAGCTTATGCTAAGGGGACGTGGTTTCCACGTCCCCTTTTTTTGTCAAAAGTTCTCGATACACTGATTTTTGTCAGAAAGGAGCTTTCGTTGTTAGTACTTACTGATCAGCAGGCTGACGAGATGTTGAGTCGTCTAACTTCCTATTGCAAAGAGTATTCCTTGAGCGTAACTGATGTTGAGCTGAGGAAATGTATTCAGCATTTGGATTTGGTTCTGGAAACAAATAAGACAACCAATCTCACCCGTATTCTTAACATAGAAGATGCTGCGGTACTTCATATCCTCGACTCTCTTGTTTTGCTCCCTTATATCAATAAGGCTCCTGAGGGAGCTTTGCTCGATATGGGAACAGGTGCGGGCTTCCCTGGTATTCCTTTAACCATAACCACGCATCGTAAAGCTACTTATATTGACTCTGTTGGCAAGAAGGTTGATGCTGTCAATTCTTTTGTTCATGCTCTTGGATTGAAACATGCTCATGCGGTCCATGATCGTCTTGAAGAATATGCTCGAAGCCATAAGAAGCAGTTCTCTGTCGTAACCGCCCGCGCACTGGCTCCTCTACCGATTCTTGTTGAGTATGCGGCTCCGTTCCTCAAGGATGGAGGGCTATTTGTTATCACCAAGGGTAATCCTTCGGATGAGGAGCTTGCTTCTGGCATGTCAGCAGCTAAGATTTGCGGCTTCACTTTGCTTCTGAATGACGCAATCGATTTGCCTGGGGGCTTGGGACACAGGGAGTTTATTGTTTTTAAGAAGAGTCATCCTGCATCCGTTTCATTGCCTCGTGCAAATGGCATGGCAAAGAAGAATCCGCTTGCCTAGATGTTTCACGTGAAACATAATGGATACTATCAACTTGCAGTGTTTCAAGTGAAACATGGCGGTTGATATCGAATCGGAATGTTTCACGTGAAACATCCTCCGTTTGACAGCTTTAATACACACCAGGAGGGACCGTGGGATTTCGCGACGTTAAGCGTTCTAAGAACGCAAAAGACACGCGTATCATTGCAATCATCAATCAAAAAGGCGGCGTCGGTAAGTCAACAACGGCTGTAAACCTTGCAGCAGCACTGGGTGAGCAGGGTCGTAAGACACTGATTGTCGATTTTGATCCGCAGGGAAACAGTACCAGTGGATTTGGAATTGAAAAGGAAGACCTTGATCACTGCATCTATGATGCATTGTTGAATGATGTGCCGGCAGAATCGCTTGTTCTTGATACAAATTGCAAAAAGGTATTCGTAATTCCAGCTACGATTCAGCTTGCAGGTGCTGAAATTGAGCTCGTAAGCGCAATTGCTCGTGAAACCCGCCTCAAAGACTTGCTTGAGCCGATTCAGGACGAGTTCGATTTTATTTTCATTGACTGTCCTCCTTCGCTCGGCCTGCTTACTATCAATGCCTTGACCGCAGCAGATAGCGTTTTGATTCCAATCCAGTGTGAGTATTACGCACTCGAGGGCGTTACGAAGCTGCTTGAGTCAATGAAGATGGTCAAATCACGTCTGAACAAGGGCTTAGACACCTATGGTGTGCTTATGACCATGTATGACTCACGTACTTCTTTGTCGAATCAGGTTGTTGAGGAAGTTCAATCGTACTTTGGTGATAAGGCGTTTAAGACGCTGATTCCCCGTACTGTTAAAATCTCTGAAGCTCCGTCTTTTGGAGAACCGGTAATTACCTATGCACCTCAAAATAAGGGTGCAAAAGCGTATATGAACCTTGCAAAAGAGGTGATCAAGCGTGCCTAGTGCAAAGAAACGCGGTGGATTGGGACGCGGACTCAATGCTTTGGTCTCAGAGGCTGAGTATGAGACCGGTGGTTCTGCTGCATCTGCTTCAAATGCTGCATCTGAAACAAAACTACCTATTGAGGATATCGTTCCCAACCCTAATCAACCGCGAATTCACTTCAATGAAACTGAACTTCGCGAGTTGAGCGAGTCAATCCAAGAACATGGCGTTTTGCAGCCGCTCTTGGTTCGCAAGCATGGAAACGGATATGAGGTCATCGCTGGTGAGCGTCGTTACCAGGCGTCAAAGCTTGCTGGTCTTGAGGAACTGCCTGTCATCATTAAAGATGTTAATGATGAAGAGATGCTGGCTCTTGCTCTTATCGAAAATCTTCAGCGTTCTGATCTGAATCCCGTCGAAGAGGCTAAGGGCTATCGCCAGCTCATCGATGCTAGCGGTATGACCCAGGAGGCGTTGTCGAAGGCCGTAAGCAAGTCACGCTCTGCAATTACAAACTCGCTGCGCCTTCTCGATCTCCCCGAAGTAGTTCAGCAGATGATTTTTGAGGGTAAACTTACTGCTGGTCACGCACGTGCGATTCTTGCAGTTCCCTATGAGGACGCGCGAATTCGACTTGCAGAGAAGGTTGTTGCGGAGGGCCTTTCCGTAAGAGCGACAGAAAATCTTGCTCCATTGTTTTCTGCCGGAGAGACGCCTAAGACGCCGAGGCCTGCAACGCCTCAGTCTTTTAAAAAGGCTGCGCGTGTACTTCGTCAGGTATTTAATACCAACGTGCGCGTGAAGAGCTCGCGTGGAAAGAATAAGATTGAGATTGAGTTTAAAGACGAGGAAGAGCTCTCTCGTATTCTTGGTGAAATGATTCAGTTTGATCAAGGAGGCCAAGATGAGGAATAAGATTTTAACTGCGATTGCATTGGTGACGACTGTCGCGGCTGGTGCCTTTGCTGGCTATAAGATCGCGACAGACGATGAACTTCGAGGTCGTTTGCTTCGTAGCGCGCAAGATATCGTTGATACATCCAAGAAGAAAATGGATGTTATGACAGAAGATGTTGCCATGCGCACTGCTCAGGTAACGAAAAATCCTAAGATTAATCAAGGTTGGGTTAACAACCAATGGGAAAATGTAGGCTATTAGGTACCTAACAATTACCCTGCATATTTTGAGGGGCCCTTGTCTGATTCATGAGACAAGGGCCCCTTTTTTTATCCGTAAAAAATGGGAAAGGTACCAGCTGCTCCAAAATTGAGGTCAATAAATGAAACGGCCCCTGTTGCATATCCTGCAACAGGGGCCGTTGGATGTTTCACATGAAACGTTTTGGGGTGCGACTCCCCTATGCGTTCTTCTGAACTTTAAAGCGCTGTTTCAGCTGTCCGCAAGCGGCGTCAATATCGTTACCACGGGAGTTACGAATCGTGGTCTCGATGCCACGGGACTCAAGACGACGCTGAAGATCCTCAACCTTATGAATCGGCGACGGCTTGAGCGGGCTGCCCTCGATGTCGTTAAGTTGAATCAGGTTAACGTGGCACAGCGTTCCCTCGCAGAAGTCGCAGAGTGCCTGCATCTCGGGGTTCGTATCGTTGACGCCTTCGATCATGGCATACTCATAGGTCGGGCGGCGGCCAGTCTTCTCGGTGTAGAGCTGAAGCGCCTCGTGAAGGCGAAGCAGCGTGTACTTCTTAACACCGGGCATGAGTTTATTGCGCGTCGACTGGATGGCGGAATGTAGGGAAACGGCAAGAGTGAACTGCTCGGGGATATCGGCAAATTTGCGAATACCGGGAATAACGCCGCTGGTAGAGACGGTGAGGTGACGAGCGCCGATACCGATGCCATCGGGGTCGTTGAGGATACGCAATGCCTTGAGAACCTCGTCGTAGTTGGCAAACGGCTCGCCCTGGCCCATGAAGACAACGCTTGTGGCACGCTCGCCAAAGTCGTTGGATACATGAAGCACCTGGTCGACGATCTCTTGAGCGGTCAGAGAGCGCTTGAGGCCGTTGAGACCGGTAGCGCAAAAGGCACAGCCCATGCCGCAGCCTGCCTGGGTGGAAACGCAGACGGAAAGTTTGTTACGACGGGGCATGCCGACAGTCTCGACGGAAATGCCATCGTGGTACTCGAGCAGATACTTGCGCGAGCCATCTTTGGAAACCTGTTTGGTGAGTTCAGTCGGCGTATCAAAGGCAAAAGCCTCTTTAAGCTGCTCACGGAAAGCCTTGGGAAGGTTGGTCATATCGTCAAACGAACAAACGTTCTTCTCAAAGACCCATTCGATGAGCTGCTTCGCGCGGAAGGCGGGCTGGCCAAGTTCGGCCACGAGCTCGCGAATATCGTTTTGGCTCAAGTCGCGAATGTCCTGAGATTTAGTCCTGGGATTCATGGAAGCCTTTCGATTTTGGGGAAACGTAGAGGGTATCGCTACAATATGGTATCAGCTGCAGAAATTATAGAGGAGGAGTCTGCCCATGCCGGGTAAAAGCCTAGAGAACATGCACGTAGCGGTCTTGGCGGGCGGTCATTCCGCCGAGCGCGAGATCTCGCTCGATTCGGGAAAGAACGTTGTGGTGGCACTGAAGGAAGCCGGCTACACCTCGGTGGAGCTGCTTGACACGGCCGCTGATGACTTTATGGTAACCATGGCGACCGGCGGATTCGATGTGGCATTTATCGCCATGCACGGCGCCGGCGGTGAGGATGGCGCCATGCAGGGTGCCATGGAGACCCTGGGTATCCCCTACACGGCCTCGGGCGTACTTGCCAGCGCCTGCGGTGCCGACAAGGAGGTCTCTAAGCTCCTATACGCCAAGGCGGGCATTCCCATTGCCCCCGGCCTTGCGCTCGAGGTGGGCGATGAAGTCGATATCGATCATATCGTCGAGGTTTGTGGCGAGCGCTGCTTTGTGAAGCCGGCCGTCAACGGTTCCAGCTATGGCATTTCCCTGGTCCATGAGCCCTCCGAGCTGCCCGCGGCAATCGCCAAGGCGTTTGAGTACGGCGACAAAGTGCTGGTCGAGAAGTGCATCGAGGGTACCGAGATCACCGTCGGCGTATACGGCGAAGATGACGTGCGCGCCCTGCCGATTGTCGAGATTCGTAAGCCCGAGGACTGCGAGTTCTACGATCTGGACGTGAAGTATGTCGACCCTACGGATATCCATCGCATTCCGGCGCAGATTTCACCCGAGAATTACGCTCGCGCTCAGGAACTTGCCTGTGCCGCTCACAAGGCCCTCGGTTGCCTAGGTATCTCGCGCAGCGACTTTATTGTGAGCGAGGACGGCCCCGTTATCCTCGAGACCAATACCATTCCCGGCATGACCGATACGTCGCTGTATCCGGATGAGATCCGCCACACCGACGACATGACGTTCCCGCAGGTCTGTGACAGCCTGATCCGTATGGGCCTTCGTCGAGCGGGCATTGCATGCTAATCGAGGACGCGGTTTCGTCAGGAACGCCGCAGTTTGTCATCGACTCCTATGCCACGCTTGCCGACCGCGCCAAAACGCAGTCCTTCGGCCTTATCGAGGAAGATGTGATTATCCTCGATACCGAGACCACGGGTCTTTCGGTGCAGGACAACGAGCTGATCGAGATCTCGGCGGCCCGTCTTTCGGGCCGCGAGGTCATCGACCGCTTCGATACCTTCGTGCATCCCAGGCAGCTGATTCCCGCCGAGATTACCGAGCTCACGAGCATTACAAATGCCGATGTTGCAGATGCCCCGTCGGCGGTTGAGGCCGTCGCCGCTCTCGCCGATTTTGTCGGTGGCTGCCCGGTGATCGCACACAACGCCACGTTCGACCGCTCGTTTATCGAGTCGGTCAAAGGCGGCGTCAACGTGAGCGATATTTGGATCGATTCGCTGGCGCTGTCACGCATCGCGCTTCCGCGCCTGGCCTCGCACAAGCTGTCTTTTATGGCCGATCTGTTTGGCTGCGACTCGGTATCACACCGTGCCAATGCCGACGTCGACGCCCTGTGTGGCGTATGGCGCGTGTTGCTCGTGGCGCTCACCGACTTGCCCCAGGGCCTCATGGCGCGCCTAGCCGACATGCATCCGGACGTGCCTTGGTCCTATCGTCCTATCTTCTCATTCTTGGCAGGGCAGAACCCTGGTTCTATCTTCTCTCTCAGCGCCGCTCGTGCTGACGTTCTCAAGGCCGATCGCGCCGACGATCGGGTGGACGCCGATGAACTGCCGGTTCTCAAGATGCCGAGTCGTGAGGAGATTGAGGCAGACTATGCGCCAGGTGGCCTAGTCAATCGCATGTATCCCACCTACGAGCCGCGTGATGAGCAGATCGCGATGGCGCTCGAGGTCCGCGATGCGCTGGTCACGGGCACTCATCGAGTAATTGAGGCAGGCACAGGCGTCGGCAAATCGATGGCCTATCTGGTGCCTTTTGCCGAGGCAGCACGCCGTAACAACATCACGGTTGGTATTGCGACCAAATCGAACAGTCTTGCCGACCAGCTCATGTACCATGAGCTGCCAAAACTTGCCGAGCAACTGGACGGTGGTCTGTCATTTTGCGCGCTCAAGGGGTATGACCACTATCCGTGCCTGCGCAAGCTTGAGCGCATGAGCCGCGGCCAGGTCGAGATTACCACCAAGCGCGATCCGGCGGACACGCTCACGGCGGTCGCGGTCATTATGGCGTACGTCTGCCAATCAGCCGATGGCGACCTCGACTCGCTCGGCATTCGGTGGCGCAGCGTCAACCGTCCCGACTTTACGACGGCCTCGCGCGAGTGTGCTCGTCGCCTCTGCCCGTTTTTCCCTGATAAATGTTTGGTCCACGGTGCTCGCCGTCGTGCGGCGCATGCCGATGTGGTGGTCACCAACCATTCCCTGCTGTTCCGCAACGTCGCGGCCGAGGGCAGGATTTTGCCTCCGATTCGTCATTGGGTAATCGACGAGGCCCATTCCATCGAGCGCGAGGCGCGCCGTCAGTGGGCGCGCGTGGTGTCGGCGGACGAATCACGCGTCCTGTTCGAGCGCCTGGGTGGCTCGAGCACCGGCGCACTAAGCCAGGTTTCCCGTGATTTGGCAACCTCCGAGGGCTCTACGCTCTATCTGGGCCTTACTGCCAAGGCGACGTCGACGGTTGCCCGCGCGAGCATGGCAATCGCCGACGTGTTCGATGGCGTTCGCGAGCTCGGCCGCCGTGCGCGTGGGGGTTATGACAATGCCAATCTATGGATTGGCCCCGAGCTGCGCGAATCAGACGACTGGCATGATTTCTTACAGTCGGCCTACACTGGCATCGACGCATTGGAACAAGCTGACAAGAGCGTCGACGCGCTGGTGCAAGCCGTCGCCGCCGACAAGCCCGAGGTTGTTGTCGACCTGGGTGATATCTCGCGCCGCCTGCACGAGCTGGCCGAGAACCTCAAACTCATCATTGATGGCACCGATGAGCACTACGTGTATTCGCTGCAGGTCAATCGCAGACTTCGTGCCGGCGGAGAGTCGATGACCGCAGAGCGCATCGACATTGGCGAGGCTTTGGCAACCGAGTGGCTACCCGAGGTTCACACGGCTATCTTTGCCTCGGCGACCATGACGGTGTCCAAAAGCTTTGAGCACTTTAACCATGCGGTCGGCCTTGATCGCATCGGTGCTTCAACGTCGTCATCGCTGCACTTGGATTCGAGCTACGACTTCGATTCGAACATGGCTGTAGTCGTTGCGGGCGATATCCCCGATCCGCGCGATCGTGAGAGCTATCTTACGGCGCTCGAGCGCGTACTGGTCGACGCCCATCTTGCCATGGGCGGATCGGTGCTCACGTTGTTCACCAATCGGCGCGACATGGAGGACCTATACGCCCGCGTTGAGCCCAAGATGGCCCGTGCGGGTCTGGAGCTCAACTGCCAGCAGCGCAACTCATCTCCTCGTCGCCTGCGCGACCGGTTTATCAACGAACCGACCTCGTCGCTTTTTGCGCTCAAGGCCTTCTGGGAGGGGTTTGATGCCAGCGGCGAGACGCTGCGCTGCGTCATCATTCCCAAGTTGCCGTTCTCAAGCCCCACGGACCCGCTCTCGTGCGAGCGCAACCTGCGCGAAGACCGCGCATGGGCGCGCTATTCGCTGCCCGAGGCGGTGCTCGAGGTTAAGCAGGCCGCGGGGCGTTTGATTCGCTCGTCGACCGATAGCGGTGTGCTGATCTTGGCGGATCCTCGCCTGGTGACGAAGGGCTATGGCAAGAAGTTCTTAACGTCGCTGCCCACGAGCTCCTACCAGCGCATCGAATCGGCGCAGATCGGGCACTATCTACAGCTGTGGCGTGCACGCCACGAGCGGCGGCGCTAAAGCGGACAGACGAGGGTTTTTGCCATATCGCACAGACGCTTTGACAGAGCGGGGTCATCCAAGATGCGGATGGCTCCGCCCGCTGCGATTATCTGGCTCAGCAGCCAACGCTCGGAGCCGTAATGTACGGTTGCCGTTGCCATGTCTGTCCCGCTGCGCTCGATGAGGGTGATGCCGGCCCAGTCCAGATGCTCCGCCATATCGAATGGCATCAAGAGCTTTGCGCTACGCTGCGTCCGGGCAAGGGAATCGTGGAGGGATGCAACGTCCGGTACGTGAGGCACGACGGAGTCTTCCGTCAAGGCGAGTCCCTCGATTTTATCCATGCGATAGGTGCGCTGCTCATCGACCGCGATGTCCCAGGCAATCAGGTATGTTTGGTCGCCGTTTGCCGTAATGCGCAAGGGGTCGACCAGACGCTCGCGTGGCCGTGCATCGTCCATCGAGCGATACGAGATACGGCAGCGAACGCCGTCCTGAATGGCGCAGCTCAGCTGCTGCCAGTGCGACCCGTGGCTGACGGTGTCAGAGACGCGCTGGTTATAGCCGAGCTCTTCGGGTAGAAGAGCGTGTCGAATTCGAGCCGCCGCCTGGGGCTCGATCCCCAACGATTCAAGTTCGTGGTTGAGCACAGCGCCCTCGGCGGCACTCAGACGCAGCGGTAGCACACGCCCGGCGTCACCGGTGAGGACCACACGCTCGCCGTGGCATTCGCAGATGATGCGCGCACCCGATTCTCGGTCCGCGAGCGTCGAGACGATCTCGAGAATCTCGTCGAGCGACACTCCCGTGATGTCAAAGCGACTGCAAATCTCGGTTCGTGTCATGCCGCTCTCGCCGGCGGCGTAGAGGGCCTCCATGATGTCGATGGCGCGCGAGAGCCTCTGCTCGCTGGTGAGTTTACGCACGGGCATGCTCGTGCACCGTCCTTTCAATGAGGTGGTTCCACGCCTGCTTGAGCGATTTGGGGGCCATGGGCCTCATGCCGTCCATGGCGTGGGCCATGCAAAATGAGGCGGCGGCTTCAAGATCGCGCACGTCAACGGTCCAAGTCCATCCCGAATCGGTGTGTGCGAGCTCACCTCGCCCGCGCGTGAGGCCGTTGATCATATCGATCTGCGTCTGCGGGGCGAACGAGAACGTAGCCGCAACGGGCGGGCGGTCGGCAAAATCGAATTCAAAGAACAGGTAGTCGCTGAGGTTGAAGTCCGCAGGGATAGCGTAGGCCTTTGAGGGGCGCCAAGCGCGAACGATACGGTCGCAGCGGAATGTCCTGATGTCGTCGGTGGCATTGTCGAGGCCGCAGAAGTACGCAACGCCCTCGCGCTCGAACATGCCGTAGACGCAGACGGTACGCTCTTTCTGCTCACCGCGTCCGTTCTGATATAAAAATCGCAGCGCGCATCGCTCGGCAAAGGCGCTCCATACCGCATCGACGGTGGGAGAGCGGCGGATCGGTGCTTCGTCCGCCGTCGTCCTGCCGGTGAGGTAGGCAATCTTGGAACGAATATCGGCAAGCGGCGCGGCAAAAGTGGATGAGCCGGCCGCTATTGTCTGGTCGATAGCGTTGAGCAGGATATCGGCGTCGTCTGCGGTGATGAGGCCGCCTGCCGCAAACGTGTGCTCGCGGTCGATTGTCCATGAGCTTTCCTCGGTCTCCTGCGCGCCGGCGGGGCGAACCTCCTTGATTAAGATGCCGCGTTCGAGCAGTTTGTCACGATCGCGCCGAAACTTGCGCTTATCCGAGTCGATATTGCCCGAGCCATATCCCAGGTCAGAATCCAAGACGATCTGCTCGGTCGTCAGCGGTTCGGGGGAGCTGTTGAGCACAAAGAAAAGATTGAGGATGCGCTGAGCCGTTTTATCGAAACTGGGCTCCGAATTCCCCTTTTTTATTGTCGCGGTCGCGTCGCTTGCCGTCATAGAGTCCTCGCATGAGAAGGTGGTTTGCTGCCATGATTTTAGTCCGATATGGAGATTAGGCTATATCCTTGTCCGCTCGGGGCGTTAAGATGGCCCGAATTCGGTCGTTTGCGCTCGCTCGGGGTATACTTTCGACTATATACGGTTCTAATGTGCATGCATTGGGCCTATTTGTCGGATTATGGATGTGGAGCGCACATGGCGAACACCCAGAACTATATTAACCACCTGCTGCAGAACACCGGCATCACGCCGGCATGCAGCGAAGAAGAGCGCTTGGCTGCCGAGGATATCGCTCAGATCTTCCGCAACCACGGCTTTGATCCCGAGGTTCAGGAGTTCAATGCCCCGGCGCCCAGCAGGTTGGCATTTGCCGTTACCGGTATTCTTGCGTTTGCCGGCGCCCTGCTGATGGGCATCGGTGGCGGCATCGGCTTGGTCGGCACCTTGCTGGCCATTGCCGGCGCCGTTCTTTACGTGCTCGAACGCACGGGCCACCCCGTGGTTTCGCGCCTGGGTAAGACGGGCGTGAGCCAAAATGTCATCGCCTACCACAAGGCCTCGGGCCCGCTCGCGTCTCCGCGCAACCGCCCGGTGGTCGTTGTCGCACACTACGACTCTCCCCGTGCTGAGCTGCTCGCCCGCGAGCCCTATGCTTCTTATCGTGCGCTCATCGCCAAGCTGTTGCCCGTTGCCACGGTTGCCCCTGCTGCCGTTGCCATCTTGCGTATCCTGCCGCTCCCCGGCGCGCTCAAGGTTCTGCTGTGGATTGTCGCGATCCTCGCTTCCCTCGTTGCGCTCGCCAACGCGGCAAACATCATCTCTAACCGCTACATTCTTCCCTATACGTCCGGCGCGGTGTGCAACAAGTCTTCTGTCGCCGCTATGCTCGGCGTTATGGACAACGTTGCTCCCTTCCAGGGCGAAAACGAGTTTCCCGACGATGTTCCGTTCGATACCTATTTTGGGGAGCAGAAGCGTCGTGCCGAGGAAATGGCGCGCGCAGCGGCGGAGTATGCCGCGGCCCAACAGCAAAACGACTACGGCAACACCATCGAGTATGAAGAGCCTACCTACGCCGAGGACGAGTTCGGCCAGCCGATTGCTCCCGACGCTCAGACCGAGCCCGAACAGGGCGAGGCTTTCGACGAGCAGATCGAGGGCTTTGAGGGTGCGTCTGCCGACGAGACGCTGATTGGCGCCATCGTGCCCGAGGATCAGAATCAGGCTGTCCAGGCCGAAGAGTTCAATGACGAGGTTCCCGCTGCCGAGCCGGCGGAGGAGCCTGTCGCGGCCGAGCCCGAGCCCAAGCTCTATCGCAACGCCGCCGGCAACATCCGCTTTGGTTCGGATGCCATCCGTGCGCTCGGAATGCTTCCCGAGTCCTGCACGCTCGATTACGAGGAAGGCGAGGAGCCGACGTTTGAGCCCGAGCCTGCCCCCGTCGTGACTGCACCTGCGCTCGTTGTCGCCGTGGATGATGAGTCTGCCGCGGTTACCGCTGCCGTTGCCGAGCCCGAGGCGGTGTCCGCGATCGATTCCGCGGCAGGACTGGACATTTTGGCTCCCGCCGCGCCGGCGCAAGACGTTACGGACGAGTCTGACGACGATTACGTTGAACAGCCGAGGCGCGTGTCTTACGAGAGCGATACTGATTTCTCGGCCGAGATTCCCGCGGCAACGCCCCATGCCGATATTGCATCCGCGTTCTCTTCGATTGGCGCCAGCGCTTCCAACTTCTTTAAGGGTGCGCTTGCAAAGGGCAAGAAATTTGTCGACGATTTCGAGGAGAAGCGCGCTGCCGCACGCGAGGCTGCCGAGCAGGAGGCTATCGCTCAGCAGCAGGCAGCCGAGGCGGCACGCGAGCTCGCGGCGCAGGAGTTCGAGCAGAACGAGGCTATGCAGTCCGTGCCCGTCGACGCTGCCGAAGCTACAACGTCCTTTGAGTCCCAGCAACCGGCGTCCACGGATGTTGTTGAGGCGACGACGTCTTTCGAGGCTCAGCAGCACGTCGATAGCACCATGTCGTTTGATGCCGCGCAGTTCGATTCCACGATAACGTTTGAAAAGCAAGGCACCGCGATTGCCGAGCCCCTTCCTGTTTCCGATGAGCAGGGCGACGCGGTGGACGATGACGAGCCTATTGATGCTGCCGAAATCCAAGATGCCGCCGAGGACGAGGCCGTCGAGGCCAACCCTGACGAAGAGCAATACGCGGCAGCCGAGCAAGATGATTCGACCGAGGTCGAGCAGGAGGAAGTGCCTGCGGTTTCCGAGGCTCCCGAGACAGATGAGTCGAGGCCTTACTCCACGCAGATTTTCACCATGCCGACCCCGAGTGGTTCCGGTGCCACGGTTGCCGATGTTGCTCCCACCCAGGACGAAACGGTCGATTCCCTTATGGCCCAGATTTCCTCCCAGGCATCACCGCGTCCGCAGATGAATGTTCCCGATCCGGCGTCGGCACCGTCGCCTGCACCCTCCTTGTCTCCGCTGGCTTCGGTCCCCGATCCGTCGCTGCCGTCGATGAAGCAGGCAAACGTTGCGTCTCGCACGTCGCTGTTCGACCTTCCCGATCCCTCCGCACAGGTCAACGACCCCTTTGCTACCGCTCAGGGTCCCGAACCCACATCGGCACCCGTTGCGCCTCCTATGCCCGTTGCGTCGGGCGCACAGCCGATCGAGACCATTTCGGCTCCCGCCCCTGCGGCACCTAAGTCTCGCAAGCGCGGCCTGGGCGGCCTGTTCGGTCGTAAAAAGAAAAACGAACAGGACAGCATGAGTGACTGGCTGGGCGTCGAAGACGATTACGATGCCAAGAAGTCCGGTCGCGGCATCGGTTCGTGGGATAATTTCGAGGACGATAACGATGGCTGGAAGGGCGGCGCTACGTCTTCCGACGGCGCTTCTTCCGAAGATATGCTCTCGGCTGTCGCCTCTATGGGCGACGATGAGCTGCTCGGTCACGATATCTGGTTTGTGGCAACGGGCGCCTCGGATTGTGATGGCGCCGGTATGAAGGCCTTCTTGGCTTCGCATCGCGATAAGCTCCGCGGCGTCTTCTTCATCAATCTTGAATCCGTCGGCGCCGGTAGGCTTTCGGTGGTGACGGTTGAGGGCGAACAGCAGCTGCTCAAGGGCGATCGCCGCATCATGAACCTGGTCAGCAAGGTGTGCAAGTCGTTCCATGTCGATTGTGGCGCGCTCGAGATGCCCTATGCCAAGACCGATGCCTACGCCGCCCTCGAGGCGAGCCGCCGAGCCCTCACCATCGCCGGCGTGGACGGCACGCGTCTGGCTTGCGCTCGTACCGAGGACGACCTGCCCCACAATGTCAACCCGACGAACATTGCCACGGTATCCGAGGTCGTGACCGAGGTTATCCGCCGTTCGTAGACGGAGCTCTAAGGAGTCAACGTGTTTTCGTATATTAAGCGCCATTGGCCTGTCTACGTGATTTTGACCTTGATTGCCATTGCGTTAGGGTTTGGAGCTGCCTACATCGTGGGCGCGAAGGGCTCGACCCCCGCCTCCGCAATCAGCGAAGAGGTGGAGCAAGAACAGAGCACGGGTGCCGATGGGATTCCTGAGTCCGAGCAAGCAATCGTTGATGGTGGATCTTCGTCTGCAGAGTAGATGCGGCGATTTAAATGATTGAAAGCGGGCGAGCCGGGGGACTGGCTCGCCCGCTTTTTCATCGCTCTAGCGCTTCTTTGGGATTGACCTAAGGCGAGCGAACCATAGGGCTGCGGCACCCGAGGTCAGGAGCGCGGTGATGCAAGCGGCGATGGGAGCTGATCCTGTTGCCGGTAGGTCCTGCGGTAGGGTACAGCGTTGAATGACACTGTCCTCGTCATGTGACTCAAGTTTATCGCCGCCGCCGTTGCGGCAAAGATCGACGCGTGCGCTGTTGGTGAGTGCAGTTTGGGGTGTGTAAGCCGACGTTGCCTGCATGTGCACGACTGCGCCCCGAGCATCTGTGCCAAGGATTGCTTTGGCATCGTCAAGGTCGTCGTGCTCATCTTTGAGATCATCACGGGTCCAAGAATCCGTATCGCTTCGAGTCGTAAAGTCGGCGGCTAACGCACCGTATTCAATGCGAATGCCCGTCACGACGGTATTGGATGCAAGGTCGAGTTCTTTCGCCTCGAGTGTGGCGGATTCCGTGGTCGAGACATCCGCCTTCCAGAGGTGCCAGCCGTCGTAATCGACGAGGCGGCAATCTTCACCCAGACTCTCTTTTACTTCGTCGGACTCAAGCCAAGGATTTTCGTGCCCATCGCCAAGAGTCGCGTTTGCCGGCTCATCGACGTCTGTCGAGTCCAACGGCGTCGTGCGATACCACACGTTGCACAGACCGTTGAGGTCGCCGATGGCGACGGGGGTTTCGATTGAGACGAATCTCGCCGTGCCGTCTTTGGCGCACTCAAGATCATCGGTAATCGTAAACTCATCAACCCAAGTAGCGGAATCGTTTCGAGCATCGATGGTATAGGAGAAAAGCCCATCCGTATTGGTTTGCATCGCGGCGCGGTTTTTTCCATCGCCGTTAGCCAACAGACCCTTCCCGATAGGTTGGACAAGTTCCTGACGCTTGTCGACCTGTCCTTTGATCTCGATGGGCGCATCCTTCATCGCGACGGATTGGACTTCTCCCGTATCCTTTATTTCAAACGTTATCTCCTCGGCAAGGTCATAGGTACGCGGAGACATCGTTTCGCGCAACGAGTAGGTGCCGGGTGCAAGATGTTCGATGCGGTGCGGCTTGTCGGATGAGGTCCAGGAGTCTATTTCGGTTTTATCGGGACCATATAAGGTGAGCTGTGCGCCTTTCACTTCCTGCTCTCCGCTTGCATCGACCTTGGAGATATCAACCTTGGTGTAATCGTCGGATACGTTAAGCCGTGCTTCCACAACGGGTGTTTTCTGGTCGGCATAGGTAAGGTCGACGATATGATGCGTCCGGTCGAGCAAGAAGCCGGTCGGCGCTTGAGTCTCGACAACCTCGTAGCGTGCGGTGCCAGATCCCAGCGGGAGGTCGTCCGCGCGTGCTTCTCCAGTTTCATCCGTCGTGACGGTAGCGACAGCCTCGCCGTCGAGCGCGGCAATGCTACCGTCGGGGCGCACGATATCACCTGAGGCACGGATCTCAAAGACGGCGCCCGCGAGGCTGCTGCCGTCTACGGCATCGGTTTTAACGATCCTGATGTTTCCGATCGCGGCGTGGTCATAATACGAGGCGATTGCAACGGGCGTTAGGTTCATGTCGGCGGGTATGTTTACCTCGATCTCTTCGCCGACAAGATAGGGCTCTTTGGCCGAGGTTTCGCGTACATAATAGGTGCCCGGCACGAGCGATTCGGGCAGTGTGACGGTCCCGGTCGCGTCAGTCGTAAAGGTGTCCATTACGTTATGTGCTGGATACCAGCAAGTTTGTGAGACAGGTTTGTGATTGCTGTCGAGTAGTTGGAAGGTGAATCCGGCTAGGGGAACAGAAGCGCCTGTTTGGGCATCGCGTTTTACAATCTGGAGATGCGTCGACAGAGCGTGGTTGTCCACGATATATTGAAGCTCGGCGCCGTCGGAAATCTGATTGGCCTCGACGGTCCATTCCCCCGCACGTTTAAAACCCTCGGGGACGGTTTCCGGAACCTCACGAACCGTGTAGCCGGCGCGGTCGTATGGGACGGCTCCGTGGACACCGACTGGTCGCTTGCCTGTGCCGAACCATGCTTCGGGCTGGTCTTTGGTGGAGGCAAAGCCATAGATGTTTGTAGTCAGTGTGCCAACAACCTGCTGAGAGCTGTTACTGACAACCTCAAAGACAACATCTCCTGCCGGCTGCTCCAGGCCGGATTGATCGCTATTGCCGTAGTCCTTGAATTTGGAAATCTCAAGGTCAAACGCAATGGGGATATTGGAAACGCGAGATTCGATCTCGACCACGCCTGAATCGCCGAGTTGGTCGGCTCCAACGGTGTAAGACCAACTGTCACCGGAGGGCAAATAGCCCTCGGGCGCCTTCGATTCATAGATGGTAAAGGTTCCCAGGGGGACATCGGTGAGGGTAGCTCGACCGCTTTCATCGGTCCTGAGAGTTTGTGTCCATCCAGGGGTTGATTGCGATACGCACACGAATTCTGCTCCTGCGAGCGAAGCTCCAACTTGGGGGCCTGCATTCGTTGCGGCGTCGAGCTTTACAATGCGCAAGGTAATGGTGCCGGGTTGTTCATCAATGGTGACGTATCCGCCGTTATTCGTCGTGGTAAAGGCAATGCGATCGTGCAGGGGGATATAACCAGCTGGCGCTGTTGTCTCAACTAGGTAGTATGCCGTGTTGGGTAGGAGTGTTGCCTGCGCTCGACCGTTGCTGTCCATCTGGACGGTGCCGACACGCGCGCCGCTGGCGCTCTCAAAAACATCGAATGTTGCCCCGTCAAACTGATAAGTATTGTTTCCGCTGGTAATGGCAGCGTTTGCAGACTGCTTTTGGAAGGAAACAGAGACCGCCGGCAGTACATAGAGCATGTCTTGACGTTTGCTGCCGCCCGATACGGTTCCTATATAGCGCCGCGCACGGTGCGGAGCGGCTTTGATGCTTCCTGATTTTGCGCTGTCGTGGAGCCACCGCGCAGCCGCCACGACTTCATTGTCGGCGGTAAAGTGCCCGCTCTTGGTTTTGCCCTGAGCGGTCGTGTAGGAGTAGGTGCCGTCGACATGGGTAGTGCCGTTGAGCATCCATACGGCAAGCTGGGTGGCGGCGCGGGCGCGATCGGGTGAAAGATGGTAACCGCCAAACGACGTGGCGGTAGGATATCCGTGACAAACGATTGCCGCGAACTCGTCGTCGAGCCACACCCAGCCTTGATCAAAGTTGAGCCATGGACCGCCCGGCTTGGTGGGCCCGGGGCGTTCCTGGTTCATGCAGTAGGCGATCGAGGCGTCTTGAGCTTCATACTTGCCGATGAAGAAGGGCCCACAATCATCGCTAATAGTGCGGAAGCCGAGCTGGTCGTAGCCATCGACGGCAAATGCGGCTCCCGGTGCCAGACAGCCGAAAAGCAGGAAGAGGAGCAGGAGCAGCGGACCTGTTGCGATTGCGCTGTGGACAGAGTGCGTGGGTGCGTTGGACATGGCTGCTCCTTATCCCTCGTGCGCCGCATGGGGAGGTTGCGACGCGTAGGATGAGGCTACCCCCGAGGTTCATGCGGGTAAGTACCGGAGCCTGACCAAAAGCTTGCCCAATTCCTGACAAATTGAGCTCAAATACAACAATCAGGCAAAAGCGCAGGTAGAAGATAAGGAGAACAGGAGGCCAAAGGTCCTCGTCTCCACAATTGACGCGATTTTCAAACGAATCTCCACAGCTAAAACAAGCATCGCCACCCTTGTATCGAACAAGACAACCGCGTTATACTATCCCCCACATATGCGGGCATCGCCAAGTGGTAAGGCATCAGCTTCCCAAGCTGACACTCGCGGGTTCGAGTCCCGTTGCCCGCTCCAGAAAAAGTAAAAGCACGACACCGTTCCGGTGCCGTGCTTTTTTCAATAAAGCGCCGGGACTCGAACCCGCCAGGGTGCGAGCGTAAAACAAACGCGAAGCGTTTGTAGCGAGCAGGCGAAGGCGCCGGCAGGCGCCTGAAGCCGGTACGGATTTGCGAAGCAAATACGCGGACGTCCCGTTGCCCGCTCCATCGAGCGCGGGAGACTTTGGGGCGGCCAATTCAACAAAGTCTTCCCCATCGTCTCCGTGAATCCGAGGAGATCGACCGCAGCCGGTGCGGATTTGCGAAGCAAATGCGCAGACGTCCTCATGCCCACTCCAATTCCAAAATGTTAGGTTAATGCCTGCTGCCCATACTTGCACCTGCGCACGGTACAATGGTTGGGTTACGACCAACGTGCCAATAACCAAAAAGGAGCCGCTATGATCGATCGCTATACCCGCCCGGAGATGGGACACATCTTCTCCCTCGAGAACAAGTACGCCATTTGGCAGGAGATCGAGGTCCTGGCCTGCGAGGCCCAGGCGGAGCTCGGCAAGATCGGCATTTCTAAAGACGAAGCCCAGTGGATCCGCGACCATGCCAACTTTGAGAAGGCAAAGGTCGACGAGATCGAGGAGGTCACGCGCCACGACGTCATCGCCTTCCTGACCAACATGAAGGAGTACATCGACGCCGATGTTCCCGAGGGCGACCCCAAGCCCAGCCGCTGGGTTCACTATGGCATGACCAGCTCCGATCTGGGCGACACGGCTCTGTGCTACCAGCTCACCCAGGCCTGCGACCTGATCATCGAGGACGTCAAGAAGCTCGGCGAGATTTGCAAGCGTCGCGCCTTTGAGGAGCGCAACACGCTCTGTGCCGGCCGCACTCATGGCATCCACGCCGAGCCGATGACCTTCGGCATGAAGTTTGGCTCTTGGGCCTGGGAGCTCAAGCGCGATCTGGATCGTCTTGAGGACGCCCGCAAGAATGTTGCCTTCGGTGCCATCTCGGGCGCTGTTGGCACGTACAGCTCCATCGAGCCGTTTGTCGAGGAGTATGTCTGCGAGCACCTGGGTCTGGTTCACGACCCGCTGTCCACGCAGGTTATCAGCCGCGACCATCACGCCTATCTCGCCGGCGTTCTCGCCACCACCGCGGCCACCTGCGAGCGCATCGCTACCGAGGTTCGCAATCTGCAGAAGACTGATACGCTCGAGGCCGAGGAGCCGTTCCGTAAGGGCCAAAAGGGCAGCTCCGCCATGCCGCACAAGCGCAACCCCATCACCATGGAGAAGGTCTGCGGTCTGTCGCGCGTCGTGAAGTCCAACGCCCAGGTTGCCTTCGATAACGTCGCCCTGTGGCACGAGCGTGACATTTCGCACTCCTCTGCCGAGCGTGTCGCCCAGGCCGACAGCTTCATCGCCCTCGACCACATGTTCCAGTGCCTCATCCGCGTTATCGACGGCCTGCAGCTGTACCCTGCCCGCATGATGGCCAACCTCAATAAGACCCGCGGCCTCATCTTCTCCTCCAAGGTGCTGCTGGCCCTCGTCGACACGGGCATCACCCGCGAGGACGCGTACGCCATTGTGCAGGAGAACGCCATGGCAACCTGGCATGAGGTACAGGATTGTGTCTCCGGCCCCACCTTTAAGGAGCGTCTCGAGGCCGACCCGCGCTGCACCGTCAGTCAGGAGAAGCTCGACGAGATCTTTGATCCGTGGGACTTCCTCACCCGTATCGACACGGTCTTTGATCGTCTGGAGCAGCTGAGCTTCGAGTAGGTTCGGGCATAACGTTAGCTTTTTAGGGCGCTTTGCTGGTAATGTGTGTTGCCGGCAAAGCGCCTCGTTGCATTTAGGGAAAGACGGGGATAATAGTCGTCTCGAATAACATTCTGAGAGGGGATCGCATGATTTCGTTTGATTACAAGCCGCAGGGTGTGTGTGCTCGCAATATTCACCTTGACCTTTCCGATGACGGCAGCAAGGTGCTGGGCGTTGAGTTTACCGGCGGCTGCGATGGCAACCTCAAGGCCATCTCCAAACTGGTCGAGGGCGCTCCTGCCGACCGTGTGATCGAGGTTCTTGCCGGCAATACCTGCGGCATGAAGAAGACCTCTTGCGCTGATCAGCTTACGCGCGCTATCGAGGCCGCTCGCGCCGAGATCGCCTAATGGGTATCGCCGACCACATCAAGAACGGAATATCGCGCCGCGGCTTTGTGCTCGGCGGAGTTGCCGCGAGCGCTGCCACGGTGCTTGCCGGATGTTCGAAAAAAACAGGCACCAGTGATGATGCCGCTGGCGAGCCGCAGGTTATCAAGGACGATTCGAAGATTGTCTCGATCACTGATGAGTACGAGGCAGTTGACATCGATCTTGAGCCGGCGGCATCGTGGACGCTGCCGCTGGGCACGTTGCTGTACTACTGCGATGGTGACTATGCTGCGGCAATGATGGCGCCCGCATCGGCACTGCACGCCAACACACTCGGTGTGCTCAACCTGGGCGATGGCTCGCTTACCACATTAATTGAGAATCCTATCGAGGGCACGGGATATGCTTTTTACGATGTCCGTGCCGGCGACGGCGTGTTTGCGTGGGTTGAGATGAACTTTGCCAGTTCATCGTGGAAACTCTACGCTCAAAATCTGTCGGGCGCTTCGCTCTCTGGCGACGTGGTTGAGCTCGATCGAGGTGGCAAGGACTACGATCCGCCACTGTTTACGGCGTTCGGGTCATCAGCCATCTGGTATAAAATGCCTTCGGCAGGCGGCAATAAAACGAGTAGTGATTCGTTTTGCTATCGTCGCTCGCTTGATGAATCCAAGGCCGAGACAATTTGGAAATCGACGGGCCGCTTTGCGTCGGCCCCGCGCGTGAGCGACGGCATTTTGACCATCTCGCCGCGTGTCCGCAACGACGAGGGCGTCTACTACGGCATAACGGCAATCGATCTGACCGATGGCAACAACACCAAACGTGCCCAGCTAGTCCTTCCCTCGTCAGTCTCGCCTTTCGAGGCCGTATATATGGGCGATACCTTCGTGTTTTCTATCGAGGCGACCTATAGTGGCGTGGGCAGCCTGGGCAACATGGGCACGTATATCGGTAATGAGGGAGGGCCATACCTCTTCCTGTCCCGCGAGCCACTCGCATGTGCTGCCGGCAAGAAGAATAAATATCTCGTTAAGGTACAGGCATCGCATTTTCTCATCGACACCTCTGCCAAGACCTATGGCTCGCTACTGTCGCCCGACCGCGCTTTGGAATATGGCGATTATCCAGCTACGGCGGGAAAATCGGACTCATTTCTTACGTACGCCACGGTGCGCAACAGCCAGGGTATACCCGAGACGGTCACCGCACGCCTATTCTCTCTTTAAGCTTAGAGGGGTTAAAAAGGCGCCAACAGGGGAATAAACGCGTTGTAATTGTGAGTACCGCCCGCCGAGCTGCCGCGTCATAGTGGCATCCGGCGGGCTCAGGTGCGTTAAAATGGGCTTGTTCTTAGCTGATTGAGACAGGGGGGCCGTGTTATGGCTTCAGATGCAAAAAAGATTCTGCTGGTCGAGGATGAGAAGGCAATCCGTGACGCCGTCGCTGCCTATCTCGAGCGCGAAGGCTACTGGGTTGTGGGTGTCGGCGACGGCCAGTCCGCGATCGAGGAGTTCGAGAAGCATCAGTTCGACCTGGTCGTGCTCGACCTTATGCTCCCCAAGATCCCCGGCGAGCGCGTTTGCCGCACCATTCGCGATACCTCGGATGTCCCCATCATCATGCTGACTGCCAAGGGCGAGATCGAGGACCGTATTATCGGTCTTGAGCTCGGCGCCGACGACTATCTGATTAAGCCGTTCTCGCCGCGCGAGCTTGTCGCGCGCGTTCGCGCTTTGTTCCGCCGTGCCCATCAGGCCGACGAGCCAGCCGTCGAGGTACTCGACTTCGGCGATCTGGTCATCGATATCTCGGGCCACAAGATCTTGGTCGAGGGCAAGGAAGTCGATCTGACGGCTTCCGAGTTCAAGCTGCTCACCACGCTTGCTCGTCATCCCGGCCGTGTCTACAACCGTATGGAGCTGGTCGAGAAGGTGCTTGGGTACGACTTTGAGGGCTATGAGCGCACCATCGATAGCCACGTGAAGAACCTTCGCGCCAAGCTGGGCGATGATCCCAAGAAGCCCAAGTGGCTCTACACCGTTCATGGTGTCGGCTATCGCTTCGAGGCTCCGGCCAAGACCGATAAGTCGGACGAGAAATAGGGAAATCACATATGACACCTGCGCGCTTTGAAATCGGACAAAAGCACAAGCAGGAGAGCGAGGCGGGTTCCAAGGCTAGTTGGAACACGCCTCGCTCCGATTCAAGGCCAACGATGAGCTATCCCTCGCGCATGGCACTTGCTTTTGCTCTGACATCGCTCATGACGGTATTGGTGCTGGTGGGCGTGGTCTCTGTTGTGTGGGGCACGGTCTTTTCGGATTACACGCGCTCCAATATCGTCGAAATCGCAAATTCCGCTGCCGAAAAGCTTGCGACGTCGTATGAGGAAAACGGCAATTGGACTGCGGGCGAGCTACGTACGGTCGCGACATCGAGTTTGGTGTCCGACGATTTGGGTATGCAGGTCGTCAACAAGAAAGGCGTTGTCGTTTATGACGACTCATGGCCTTCGGCAAGCGCGACCGCCGATGTGCGCGAGAACGAATCGCCGTCGAGCAGCTCGAGCGGGAAAAAAGCATCGCATAGTCCGGTCTCGTCGGCTCCCACCGGCTCCGATAGCGTTGCAAACGTCGAAATCATAACGTCTTCCGGCGAGCATGTCGGACAAGTAAAGCTGTGGGCCATCGGCTCCGATGCCTTGCTCACCAAGGCAGATTCTGCGTTTAGGGAGAAGACCTTTAACGCCATGGCCCTTGCTGCGGTTGTTGCAGTTTGCATTTCGGTCGTTATCGGATCACTCGTGTCGCGCATGCTCACCAAGCCGATTCACCGTATTACCAGCACGGCCAAGCAAATTCGCGATGGCGATCTGTCTGCTCGTACGGGCTTGCGCGGCGATGACGAGATCGATCAACTGGGCGAGACATTCGATGAGATGGCCACTTCGCTCGAGAAGGATATGAAACACGAGAAACGTTTGACCTCGGACGTGGCTCACGAACTTCGCACGCCGCTTATGGCCATGCTCGCAACGGTCGAGGCCATGCAGGATGGCGTATATCCTACCGACGATGAGCACTTGGAGACTGTTGCTTCCGAGACGCGTCGCCTGGCTCGTCTGGTGCAGCAGATGCTCGACCTGTCGCGCATGGAAAACAGCACGGCTCCGCTCAACCTTGAGCCGGTGGACATGGTTCCTTTCGTGCGTTCCATCGTCAATGCCCAGGAGCGCCTTTTTGTCGACCGCGATCTGCGCTTGCGCTTTGCTGACGAGACCCAAGGTCACGACGATGTCGTCGAAGCCGATCCCGACATGATCACACAATGCGTCATCAATCTCATGAGCAACGCCATGCGCTACACCCCCGAGGGCGGTTGGGTCGTGGTGTCGGTGCTCAGTGACCGCAAACACGTCAGCATCGCCGTTTCTGATACCGGCATCGGTATTGCCAAGGATGACTTGTCGCGCATCTTCGGCCGTTTTTGGCGCGCCGATGCCAGCCGTGCCCGTGAGGCGGGCGGTCTGGGCGTGGGCCTCGCCGTGACTAAACAGATCGTCGAGCGCCATCACGGCTACATATCCGTGGAGTCGGAGCTTGGAAAGGGTACGACTTTTACGATTCATCTGCCTCGCGAGCACACGGCGGACGCGGCATCTACTACAATGGAGCACTAGCTTTTCGCTATTCGGTGAAGGAGGGGTTTCGTCCCTGCCGCTCCGAGTTTGCGAAAACGTGCGGGAAAGAACCCGCATTACTGTCGTATTTTGGTAAGGAGTGACTCACGTGACAACGATGGAGCGTCGTCCGGATTCCCGTGGCAAGGTTCGTGATATCTACGATGCCGGTGAAAACCTGCTGATGGTCGCCACCGACCGCATTTCTGCGTTCGACTTCATTCTTCCCGACGAGATTCCGTTTAAGGGAGAGGTGCTCAACCGCATCTCGGCATTCTGGTTCGATAAGTTTGCCGACATCGTTCCCAACCACCTCGTTTCCATCGACCCGGCGGATTTCCCTGAGGAGTTTGCTGAGTATCGTGACTACCTCGCCGGCCGCGCCATGCTGGTTAAGAAGGCCCAGACGATTCCTATCGAGTGCATCGTCCGCGGCTATCTGACCGGTTCGGGCAAGAAGACCTACGACGAGAACGGCACCGTCTGCGGCATCCAGCTGCCTGAGGGCCTGACCGAGGCTTCCAAGCTTCCCGAGCCGCTGTTTACGCCGTCCACGAAGGCCGAGATCGGTGACCACGACGAGAACATCTCGTTCGAGCGTTGCTGCGAGATCGTGGGCGAGGACATCGCCACGCAGATTCGCGACCTTTCCCTCAAGATCTACAAGGCTGCCGCCGAGTATGCAGCGACCCGTGGCATCATCATTGCCGACACCAAGTTCGAGTTCGGTGTCATCGATGGCAAGGTCACGCTGATCGACGAGTGCCTCACGCCTGACTCCAGCCGTTTCTGGCCTGCCGCCAGCTACGAGGAGGGCAAGATTCAGCCCAGCTACGACAAGCAATTCGTCCGCAATTGGCTCAAAGCCAACTGGGATATGACGGGGGAGACCCCGCACCTGCCCGCCGAGGTCATCGATGGCACGTCCGAGCGCTATCGCGAGGCCTTCCAGATCATCACGGGCTCCCAGTTCACAAGCATGAAGGAGAACGCATAAGTGAGTACCCGTAGCGCCACGAACAAGCGCACGCAATCCCACGAAGTTACCGGGGTTGCGCGCAAGTCCGCCGCATCTGCTAAGCCCGCCCGCCAGGCAGCGAGCTCCGTTCGCGTCGTGCCGGCATCATCCAAGGCACGCCGCAAGGAGCTCGAGAAGGGCGAAAACCTGGAAGGTCTTTCCAAGGAGGAAAAGCGCGCCCGCAAGGCCAAACAGCGTGCCCGCGAGGATCGCATCTACACGGTGTCGAATATCCTCCTCAAGCAGGATGAGGACTACACCAAGCGCCGTCGTATCTGGTGGGCCGTGCTCGCCATCGGCATGGTACTCGTCGTGGCAATTTGGGCTTCGCTCTACTTCGCTCCCGGCGGCACGGTGTCCAGCCCCGTCCAGATGGTCGGCATCGTTTTGTCCTATGTCATCATCCTGGGTGACTTTATCTACGACTTCGTTCGTATCCGTCCCCTGCGCAACATGTACCGCACGCAGGCCGAGGGCATGTCCGAGAACAAGCTCAACGCTCTTATTGAGCGCGCGGCTGCCGAGGAGGACAAGAAGGACTCCAAGAAGAAGTAGCGTTTGTATTCATACATATCGCTAAGATATAAGGCGCGTCGTTTTAGCGGCGCGCCTTTTTACTGTTCTATAGATAGATGGAGTGGCACATGATTCGAGCTGCCCTGACGGTCGAAGAAGCTCTGGAGGGCATGAAGGCCCTGGAGCCCAAGATTAAAAACTATGCGCGCCTGGTTGTCCGCAAGGGCGTAAACGTCAAGCCCGGCCAGGAGGTTGTCGTTCAGTCTCCGGTCGAGTGCGCGCCCTTTGCCCGCGTGGTGGTCGCGGAGGCTTATGCCGCCGGCGCTGGTCACGTGACGGTCATTTGGGCCGATGATGCCGTGACGAGGCTCACGTACGAGCATGTCGATAAAAGCTATTTTGAGCAGACGCCCGAGTGGAAGCGCCTGCAGCTGGATTCCCTGGCCCAGGACGGCGCCTGCTTTATCTTTATCGAGGGTGCGGACCCTGCCGCCCTTAAGGGCATCGATCCCGCCAAGCCTGCTGCAGCTTCTAAGGCAAGGAATACGCAGTGCAAGGTCTTCCGCCGTGGACTGGACTACAACATCAACCCGTGGTGCATCGCTGGCGCTCCGGTCGTGGCATGGGCGCGCGAGGTGTTCCCGGGAGACGCCGATGAGGTTGCAATCTATAAGCTGTGGAATGCGATTCTGCACACCGCTCGTGCCGATGGCCAGGACCCGGAGAGCGACTGGGAGCTTCATGACGCGGCATTCGAAAAGAACCTGCGTTTCCTGAACGACAATCGTTTTGACCGCCTACATTACACCGCGGCAAATGGAACCGATCTGACGATTGGCATGACGAAGGGTCACGAGTGGGCCGGCGGCAAGGGTAAGACGCCCGATGGACACCCCTTCTTCCCCAACATCCCCACCGAGGAGGTCTTCACCTCGCCTGATCGTATGCGTGCCGACGGTATCGTGTATTCGGCTATGCCGCTCATTCACCACGGTAACAAGGTTGACGATTTTTGGATTAAGTTCGAGGCCGGCCGCGTAGTGGACTACGATGCCCGTGTGGGCAAGGCGACGCTTGCGAGCATTATTGACACCGATGAAGGTGCCGCTCATCTGGGCGAGGTCGCGCTCATTTCCAAGAACACTCCGATCCGCGAAAGCGGCGTTCTGTTCTATGACACGCTCTATGACGAGAACGCTAGCTGCCATCTCGCGCTAGGTGTCGGTTTCCCCGAATGCATCGAGGGTGGGTACGACATGTCCAAGGAAGAGCTCCTGGAGCATGGCGTTAACGTCTCGAGCGCGCACGTCGATTTTATGATCGGCACGGACGACATCGATATTAAGGGCATTACGCCTGATGGACGTGAAGTTGTGATTTTCCAGAACGGCCAATGGAGTTGGGAATAGTCCCAGACCGTGGTACAATGCCACCCGCGGGCCGTTAGCTCAGCTGGCAGAGCAGGGGACTTTTAATCCCAAGGTCCAGGGTTCGAACCCCTGACGGCCCACCATAGAATAGAAAAGCGACTGGCGGATGCCGGCCGCTTTTTTATTGCCGCGCCACGGGTTCGAACCCGTCGGGGCGCGGAGCTGAGTAAACGCGTGAGCGTTTGCCAGCGCAGCGCGCAAGGCGCGAAGCGCCGCAGCGGCCGCCTGCGGAGCAGGCTGAACCCCTGACGGCCCACCCAAAGAAAGGAAAACGAAATGAAAACAGATAGATACGGAATTAGCGGCAGCACATTAAAGATAATAGCGGCCATTTCGATGGTTCTCGATCATGTAAGCAGGATCGTCCTGACCAATGGAATCATGACTCACGCATCGTACAATCAGATATCAGACGAGCAGTGGGCGATTCTAAGCGAGGCTTCGGATGTGCTTCATGTTCTTGGCAGAATTGCATTTCCCTTATTTTGCTTTTTGATAGTTGAGGGATTTTTGCATACTCATGACATAAAGAAGTACCTGCGAAATATGCTTGTCTTCGCAATCATTGCGGAGCCCATATACGATTTCGTTCAAACCGGGCAACTCTTTGACCTTCGGCAACAAAATGTTATGTGCGAGCTCCTGCTTTCCTTGGTCTTTTTGATTATTCTGGAAAAGATACAAAGTCTTTCAAAATGGAAGAGGCACATCGCAGAAATTGCTCTGATTGTTTTGACAGCACTGGCAGCTGAATACACTAAACTAGATGGCGGCGTGTATGGCATTCTGCTTGTGGCTGCATTCTATTTATTCCACGACAGCAAGGCCAAGATGTTCTTTGCTGCAGTATGCGCAGTGCTCCTTTCGTCATGCCATATAGTTGGCGGCGGATTTGAGTTTGCTACAGCTAATGTATTTAATCCTGATGTTGCTGCCGCGGTCGTTTCGTTGCTGCTTATCAATCTTTATAATGGCAAGCGAGGGCTGAAGCTGAAATACTTCTTCTACATTTTCTATCCGGCACATCTTGCTCTGCTTTATGGTGTCTCACTTATTGTTTTGAACTGTCTTTAATAACTCTCAAACAAGTCTCTGAAAGCAGAAACAAACTGACCCTAAGACTGCTTGTGAATTTCCGGAAGACCTGAGAGATGCGAGGATAGACAACGAGGGCTGCAGAAAGATGCTTCTCAGTTCTCTGGCGGATCGCACGTATCTGTATGAGGATCACTTCCGCACACTCATTAATAACAGTGATAAACACGGCAGATCCTCAAAACATGAGGCTGCGAAGGTCGAACGATGCTTCGAAAGCATGAATGGCACCGAGAAAACGAGTTCGGAAGCATCTTCTGGATGCTCCACCATAGAATAGAAAGCGATCGACTCCGGTTGGTCGCTTTTTTGTTGCCGCGGCACGGGTTCGAACCCGAACTTCTCTATATATAAGAACGCTTGGCGAACAAAATCTGCCTTTTACCGACGGGAAACAAATAGCTGATGCTTTTGGAGTAAAGTGGCGCTCCAGAGATGACCGATGCCTTAACACCTTTAAACCAGCTGGTCATCGCCAATATCAGAAGCTGCTGCTTCGAATACGGCCTCAGTGAAGCAACTGAGGGTTCTATTCATTTGTGAACAAAATATGGAGTGCTGGATTCCCGCCCCCGGGGGCCCTCCGGTCTGGCAATATATCTCCTTGCCGCGCGGCCCGGTCGAACCGGATGGACCGCGGGGCGTGCACCTTGAGAACCGGATACTGCGAGGATGGACACACCAGATGTGTCGCATCCGGGCAGACATCGAACCATTTGAAATGGTCTAACTTGGATTTGTTTTTCGCAAGGCCGCCGAGAGGCGGCCCCGAGAAATTCCTTTTCCTATCTAATAGAACCATATGAATCGAACGGAACCGATCAGCGAATGACTGAGAGGACCGGACGGGCTCGAAGCCCATATATTTTGGACGGAGAGTTCGATCCTGGCTCAGGATGAACGCTGGCGGCGCGCCTAACACATGCAAGTCGAACGGCACCCACCTCCGGGTGGAAGCGAGTGGCGAACGGCTGAGTAACACGTGGAGAACCTGCCCCCTCCCCCGGGATAGCCGCCCGAAAGGACGGGTAATACCGGATACCCCGGGGTGCCGCATGGCACCCCGGCTAAAGCCCCGACGGGAGGGGATGGCTCCGCGGCCCATCAGGTAGACGGCGGGGTGACGGCCCACCGTGCCGACAACGGGTAGCCGGGTTGAGAGACCGACCGGCCAGATTGGGACTGAGACACGGCCCAGACTCCTACGGGAGGCAGCAGTGGGGAATCTTGCGCAATGGGGGGAACCCTGACGCAGCGACGCCGCGTGCGGGACGGAGGCCTTCGGGTCGTAAACCGCTTTCAGCAGGGAAGAGTCAAGACTGTACCTGCAGAAGAAGCCCCGGCTAACTACGTGCCAGCAGCCGCGGTAATACGTAGGGGGCGAGCGTTATCCGGATTCATTGGGCGTAAAGCGCGCGTAGGCGGCCCGGCAGGCCGGGGGTCGAAGCGGGGGGCTCAACCCCCCGAAGCCCCCGGAACCTCCGCGGCTTGGGTCCGGTAGGGGAGGGTGGAACACCCGGTGTAGCGGTGGAATGCGCAGATATCGGGTGGAACACCGGTGGCGAAGGCGGCCCTCTGGGCCGAGACCGACGCTGAGGCGCGAAAGCTGGGGGAGCGAACAGGATTAGATACCCTGGTAGTCCCAGCCGTAAACGATGGACGCTAGGTGTGGGGGGACGATCCCCCCGTGCCGCAGCCAACGCATTAAGCGTCCCGCCTGGGGAGTACGGCCGCAAGGCTAAAACTCAAAGGAATTGACGGGGGCCCGCACAAGCAGCGGAGCATGTGGCTTAATTCGAAGCAACGCGAAGAACCTTACCAGGGCTTGACATATGGGTGAAGCGGGGGAGACCCCGTGGCCGAGAGGAGCCCATACAGGTGGTGCATGGCTGTCGTCAGCTCGTGTCGTGAGATGTTGGGTTAAGTCCCGCAACGAGCGCAACCCCCGCCGCGTGTTGCCATCGGGTGATGCCGGGAACCCACGCGGGACCGCCGCCGTCAAGGCGGAGGAGGGCGGGGACGACGTCAAGTCATCATGCCCCTTATGCCCTGGGCTGCACACGTGCTACAATGGCCGGTACAGAGGGATGCCACCCCGCGAGGGGGAGCGGATCCCGGAAAGCCGGCCCCAGTTCGGATTGGGGGCTGCAACCCGCCCCCATGAAGTCGGAGTTGCTAGTAATCGCGGATCAGCATGCCGCGGTGAATGCGTTCCCGGGCCTTGTACACACCGCCCGTCACACCACCCGAGTCGTCTGCACCCGAAGTCGCCGGCCCAACCGAGAGGGGGGAGGCGCCGAAGGTGTGGAGGGTGAGGGGGGTGAAGTCGTAACAAGGTAGCCGTACCGGAAGGTGCGGCTGGATCACCTCCTTTCTAGGGAGATACGTTCTTAGAGAGACAAACTTTAACTCGAATAGAGGGCAGGAGCCCGTCCGGTGGATGTCGCCCGCGATGAAGTCCCCGCAGCACCCGGTCCCCGGGGTCGCACCCGCGTACCTTGAGAGCCGCATAGCGATAGGAGAGAGATGGAAGATCATTCTTCCAGACTCGATTCTTTTCTGCGATTTATCAGACAGAATGATAGCAATCATTCATCCGATCCAAACAAGAAGAATTCACTTATAAATGAGTGAGGAGCATCTGATCGCGAGCACAGTCAACTACTGTGCCGCGGTATGAGATACCCGAATTGCGACATACGAGCGCTATTCATGATATCGATTAATTAATTTTAGCGACACGTGGATATCCCGCGGGCCCGAGAGCGGTCCCGCAAGATACCACGGGCGCACGGCGGATGCCTTGGCACAGGGAGCCGATGAAGGACGCGGCAAGCTGCGATAATCCCCGGCGAGGAGCACACATCCTTCGACCCGGGGGTCTCCGAATGGGCGAACCCATCCGTAGCAGTACGGATATCCCGACCCCGAACACATAGGGGCCGGGAGGACAACCCGGGGAACTGAAACATCTAAGTACCCGGAGGAGAGGAAATCAATCTCGAGACTCCCCGAGTAGCGGCGAGCGAAAGGGGACCGATGGCCAAACCGTCGAGCGGGCATACCCGGCAGGGGTTCCGCCGACGGGGTTGCAGGGCCGCGCATCCGGGGGCTGCCGCCCCCGGGCGCAGGTCCGGCTGGGGAGCGGAACGGCATGGGAGGGCCGGCCGCAGCGGGTGACAGCCCCGTACGCGAACCCAGACCGGACGGCGCGACGCGGTCCCTGAGTAGGGCCGGGCACGTGAAACCCGGTCCGAACCTGGGTGGACCACCATCCAAGCCTGAGTACTACCCTGTGACCGATAGCGCACCAGTACCGTGAGGGAAAGGTGAAAAGCACCCCGGGAGGGGAGTGAAACAGTACCTGAAACCGTGCGCCCACGAGCAGTCGGAGCAACTTTTCAGTTGTGACGGCGTGCCTTTTGTAGAATGAGCCAGCGAGTCGCTGGCGCGGGGCGAGGTTAACCGAAAGGGAGCCGGAGCGAAAGCGAGCCTTAACAGGGCGACTTGAGTCCCGCGCCGCGGACGCGAAGCCGGGTGAGCTATCCGTGGGCAGGCTGAAGCGGGGGTAAGACCCCGTGGAGGGCCGAACGCACGTCGGTTGAAAACGGCGGCGATGACCTGCGGATAGGGGTGAAAGGCCAATCAAACCCGGAGATATCTCGTTCTCCCCGAAATAGCTTTAGGGCTAGCGTCGCGCGTTCACCGCCGGAGGTAGAGCACCGGATGGACGAGGGGGCTTCGCCGCCTACCGAATCCAACCGAACTCCGAATGCCGGCGGCCCAGAGCGCGGCAGTCAGAGCATGTGGGCTAAGCTGTGTGCTCGAGAGGGAAACAGCCCGGACCGCCCGCTAAGGTCCCCAAGTTCCAGCCGAGTGGCAAAGGATGTGCGTCCGCCCAGACAACCAGGATGTTGGCTTAGAAGCAGCCATGCATTCAAAGAGTGCGTAACAGCTCACTGGTCGAGTGGACATGCGCCGACAATACACGGGGCTAAGCTGGACACCGAAGCGGCGGGATTTTGACTTTCAGAATCGGTAGGGGAGCTTCCCATGGGCGGCGAAGCCGCCGGGCGACCGGCGGTGGAGCGCATGGGAGTGAGAATGCTGGCATGAGTAGCGAGAGACGAGAGAGTAACTCGTCCGCCGTGAACCCGAGGTTTCCTGGGCAAGGCTAATCCTCCCAGGGTCAGTCGGGGGCTAAGGCGAGGCCGGGAGGCGTAGCCGACGCGCAGCAGGCAGACATTCCTGCACCGCGCACGCGGCGCTACGACCGACGGGGCGACGGATGGGGGTGGCTCGGCGGGGTTCTGGACGTCCCCGTGATGGAGCGCGGCCCGCGGACCAGGGAAATCCGGTCCGCACGAGGGCGAGGCTCCGGACGAAGCGATCAAGCGAAGCGAGTGAGCCCGAGGTCCCTAGAAAAACCCCTAGGCAGGCGCGTGCGCGCCCGTACCGCAAACCGACACAGGTGGGTGGGTAGAACATACCGAGGCGATCGGGTCAACCATGGTCAAGGAACTCGGCACAATGGCCCCGTAACTTCGGGAGAAGGGGTGCCCGCGCGTACGTGAACGGACTTGCTCCGGGAGCGGAGGCGGGCCGCAGTGGAGAGGCCCAAGCGACTGTTTACCAAAAACACAGGACTCTGCAGAAGCCGCAAGGCGACGTATAGGGTCTGACGCCTGCCCGGTGCCGGAAGGTCACGCGGAGGAGTTAGCCGCAAGGCGAAGCCCCGAAGCCAAGCCCCGGTAAACGGCGGCCGTAACTATAACGGTCCTAAGGTAGCGAAATTCCTTGTCGGGTAAGTTCCGACCTGCACGAAAGGCGCAACGACTTGGGCGCTGTCTCGACCATGGACCCGGTGAAATTGCACTGGTCGTGAAGATGCGACTTACCCGCGGAAGGACGGAAAGACCCCGTGAACCTTCACTGCAGCTTGGCATTGGCCGCTGGTCCCGCGTGTAGAGGATAGGCAGGAGGCACAGATCCGGAGGCGCCAGCCCCCGGGGAGCCGCCCTTGGAATACTGCCCTCGCGCGACCGGCGTCCTAACCCGAGGCCGTCAACCGGCTCGGGGACCGTGCCAGGCGGGCAGTTTGACTGGGGCGGTCGCCTCCTAAAGGGTAACGGAGGCGCGCGAAGGTCCGCTCGGGACGGTCGGCAACCGTCCTTTTGAATGCAAGAGTACAAGCGGGCTTGACTGCGAGGCCCACAAGCCGAGCAGGTGCGAAAGCAGGCTCTAGTGATCCGGCGGCCCCGAGTGGGTGGGCCGTCGCTCAACGGATAAAAGGTACTCCGGGGATAACAGGCTGATCTTGCCCAAGAGTCCACATCGACGGCAAGGTTTGGCACCTCGATGTCGGCTCATCGCATCCTGGGGCTGGAGCAGGTCCCAAGGGTACGGCTGTTCGCCGTTTAAAGCGGTACGCGAGCTGGGTTCAGAACGTCGTGAGACAGTTCGGTCCCTATCCTCCGTGGGCGCAGGAGAATCGATGGAGGCTGCCCCCAGTACGAGAGGACCGGGGTGGACGCACCTCCGGTGAACCGGTTGTCGACCAACGGCACGGCCGGGTAGCCGCGTGCGGCGCGGATAACCGCTGAAGGCATCTAAGCGGGAAGCCGTTCCAGGGATTAGTTCTCCTTCCGGTAAGGGCCCAGGTAGACTACCTGGTCGATAGACGGCAGGTGCAAGGCTGGCGACAGCCTCAGCCGAGCCGCACTAATCGCCCGAGCTCTTCCGGAACCGCACCTCGCGGCCCGCGGGACTGAGCGCTCATGCGCGCGGTCCGGGCACGAGGATGCCCCCGAGTCACCTCTCCTATGCGCCATGCGGCCCCCAGGGCACGTGAGTAGACACCGGACACCGTAACGGTGGGCGCCGCCCACCGGTCAGCGGCCAGAGCATGGGGGGCACGCCCGGTCCCGTTCCGAACCCGGAAGCTAAGCCCCATCGCGCCGAGAGTACTGCGGGGTCAGCCCGTGGGAGGCCAGGGCGCCGCTGACCGGTGGACGGCACCGAGCCGTCGCAACGGACTGAAGAAGGGGGAGGCCGCGCGGCCTCCCCCCTTTTTTTACGTTACAGATGACATTCTCTAAGCAATTTAATCAATCCAATCATCCACCGGTGAATATAAACGTTCACCGTTCTGTGGCCGGTTCTCTGTTCTCAATGGACTAATATTTGCTTTAGCGCGCTGATGCGCTTGTCCTGTTTTATACGGGTTGTTTTATTGATTGTGACGGAAGGACTCACATGGCAGATGTTCATGAGCTGCTTGATACTTGGATTGCCAATGTCAAGGACGAGGAGCTCCTCGCTGAGCTCAACACAATGAAGGAGCAGGGTGACGAAGACGCCATCACCGACGCTTTCTTCCAAGATCTCGCCTTCGGTACCGCCGGTCTACGTGGCACTATCGGTGCAGGCACTAACCGTATGAATATCTATACGGTCGGTCGCGCGACGCAGGGTTTTGCTGACTATCTCAATGCGACCTTCGAGCATCCGACGGTTGCCATCGCTCGCGATAGCCGCAATAAGGGCGAACTGTTCGTTAAGACGACGGCTGCCATTCTTGCGGCAAACGGCGTGACTGCTCTCGTGTATCCTAAGATTTCCCCCGTGCCGACGCTTTCCTGGGCCGTCCGTGACCTTAAGTGCTCCGGTGGCATTTGCATGACCGCTAGTCATAATCCAGCGCCTTATAACGGCTATAAGGCCTATGGCCCCGACGGCTGCCAGATCACCAGTGAGGCCGCCGATGCAATTTCTAGGGCTATCGCCGAGACCGATACGTTTACCGGCGTGAAGTCCATGGACTTTGATGAGGCTCTTGAGCAGGGTCTGGTTAAATGGATCGATGACTCGTGCCTCGAGCGTTATTATGACGCCGTTCTCGCCCGCGGCGTGACTAACCTTTCTGCCGAGGAGATTGCCGGCGCACCGCTTAAGCTCGTCTACACTCCGCTCAACGGCACCGGCCTCATTCCCGTCACGACGGTGCTCGAGCGCGCTGGCATCACCGATGTCACGGTTGTTCCCGAGCAGAAGGAGCCTAACGGCGATTTCCCGACCTGCCCGTATCCTAACCCCGAGATCCGTCAGGCCATGCAGAAGGGCATCGATCTCTGCGAGCAGGTTCACCCTGATCTGCTGCTCGCAACCGATCCCGACGCCGACCGTGTTGGCGTTGCCGTCAAGAATGGTGATGACTACCTGCTGCTGACCGGTAACGAAATGGGCGTCCTGCTGCTCGACTATATTTGCAAGACCCGTGCCGCCCGCGGCGAGGATCTCACCAAGAAGGTTGCCGTTACTACTATCGTTTCTTCCGCTATGGTTGACGCACTGGCCGACGAGTACGGCTTTGAGCTCCGTCGCTGCCTGACGGGCTTCAAGTACATCGGTGACATCATTACCTCGCTTTCCGATGCTGGCGAGGTCGATCGCTTTATCTTCGGTTTCGAGGAGAGCTACGGCTATCTGGCCGGCGACCACGTGCGCGATAAGGACGCGGTGAGCACTTCGCTTCTGATTTGCCAGATGGCGCAGTATTACAAGCTGCAGGGTAAGAACCTTGCCGACGCGATGCACGAGCTGTACGAGAAGTATGGCTACTATCACAATAAGACGATTTCGCTGAGCTATCCGGGTGCTGAGGGTGCGGCAAAGATGGCCGGCATCATGGCCGGTCTGCGCGAGAACCCGCCCGCGGAGCTCGCCGGTTCCAAGATTGAGGCCGTCGTTGATTACAACACCTGCGTGAACGGCCTGCCGAAGGCTAATGTTATTGAGTTCGATCTTGAGGGTGGCAACAAGGGTATCGTTCGTCCTTCCGGCACCGAGCCCAAGATCAAGCTGTACATCTTCGCTAAGGGCGCGGATGCCGCCGAGGCAGATGCAGCACTTGACGCGATCGAGGAGTCCGGTCGCAAGCTGCTGGCATAAGGTATTTAAGAGTCTATTGCTATAGATAGGCAAAAGAGGGGATCTCGGAAGCGAGGTCCCCTCCTGTTTTTAGCCAGCCAGCCGAGAGTGCTTATATGTGTAGGAAATGTGTGCACCCAGATTCCCGCCCCCGGGGGCCCTCCGGTCTGGCAATATATCTCCTTGCCGCGCGGCCCGGTCGAACCGGATGGACCGCGGGGCGTGCACCTTGAGAACCGGATACTGCGAGGATGGACACACCAGATGTGTCGCATCCGGGCAGACATCGAACCATTTGAAATGGTCTAACTTGGATTTGTTTTTCGCAAGGCCGCCGAGAGGCGGCCCCGAGAAATTCCTTTTCCTATCAAATAGAACCATATGAATCGAACGGAACCGATCAGCTAATAGTTGTGAGGACCGGACGGGCTCGAAGCCCATATATTTTGGACGGAGAGTTCGATCCTGGCTCAGGATGAACGCTGGCGGCGCGCCTAACACATGCAAGTCGAACGGCACCCCTCTCCGGAGGGAAGCGAGTGGCGAACGGCTGAGTAACACGTGGAGAACCTGCCCCCTCCCCCGGGATAGCCGCCCGAAAGGACGGGTAATACCGGATACCCCGGGGTGCCGCATGGCACCCCGGCTAAAGCCCCGACGGGAGGGGATGGCTCCGCGGCCCATCAGGTAGACGGCGGGGTGACGGCCCACCGTGCCGACAACGGGTAGCCGGGTTGAGAGACCGACCGGCCAGATTGGGACTGAGACACGGCCCAGACTCCTACGGGAGGCAGCAGTGGGGAATCTTGCGCAATGGGGGGAACCCTGACGCAGCGACGCCGCGTGCGGGACGGAGGCCTTCGGGTCGTAAACCGCTTTCAGCAGGGAAGAGTCAAGACTGTACCTGCAGAAGAAGCCCCGGCTAACTACGTGCCAGCAGCCGCGGTAATACGTAGGGGGCGAGCGTTATCCGGATTCATTGGGCGTAAAGCGCGCGTAGGCGGCCCGGCAGGCCGGGGGTCGAAGCGGGGGGCTCAACCCCCCGAAGCCCCCGGAACCTCCGCGGCTTGGGTCCGGTAGGGGAGGGTGGAACACCCGGTGTAGCGGTGGAATGCGCAGATATCGGGTGGAACACCGGTGGCGAAGGCGGCCCTCTGGGCCGAGACCGACGCTGAGGCGCGAAAGCTGGGGGAGCGAACAGGATTAGATACCCTGGTAGTCCCAGCCGTAAACGATGGACGCTAGGTGTGGGGGGACGATCCCCCCGTGCCGCAGCCAACGCATTAAGCGTCCCGCCTGGGGAGTACGGCCGCAAGGCTAAAACTCAAAGGAATTGACGGGGGCCCGCACAAGCAGCGGAGCATGTGGCTTAATTCGAAGCAACGCGAAGAACCTTACCAGGGCTTGACATATGGGTGAAGCGGGGGAGACCCCGTGGCCGAGAGGAGCCCATACAGGTGGTGCATGGCTGTCGTCAGCTCGTGTCGTGAGATGTTGGGTTAAGTCCCGCAACGAGCGCAACCCCCGCCGCGTGTTGCCATCGGGTGATGCCGGGAACCCACGCGGGACCGCCGCCGTCAAGGCGGAGGAGGGCGGGGACGACGTCAAGTCATCATGCCCCTTATGCCCTGGGCTGCACACGTGCTACAATGGCCGGTACAGAGGGATGCCACCCCGCGAGGGGGAGCGGATCCCGGAAAGCCGGCCCCAGTTCGGATTGGGGGCTGCAACCCGCCCCCATGAAGTCGGAGTTGCTAGTAATCGCGGATCAGCATGCCGCGGTGAATGCGTTCCCGGGCCTTGTACACACCGCCCGTCACACCACCCGAGTCGTCTGCACCCGAAGTCGCCGGCCCAACCGAGAGGGGGGAGGCGCCGAAGGTGTGGAGGGTGAGGGGGGTGAAGTCGTAACAAGGTAGCCGTACCGGAAGGTGCGGCTGGATCACCTCCTTTCTAGGGAGATACGTTCTTAGAGAGACAAACTTTAACTCGAATAGAGGGCAGGAGCCCGTCCGGTGGATGTCGCCCGCGATGAAGTCCCCGCAGCACCCGGTCCCCGGGGTCGCACCCGCGTACCTTGAGAGCCGCATAGCGATAGGAGAGAGATGGAAGATCATTCTTCCAGACTCGATTCTTTTCTGCGATTTATCAGACAGAATGATAGCAATCATTCATCCGATCCAAACAAGAAGAATTCACTTATAAATGAGTGAGGAGCATCTGATCGCGAGCACAGTCAACTACTGTGCCGCGGTATGAGATACCCGAATTGCGACATACGAGCGCTATTCATGATATCGATTAATTAATTTTAGCGACACGTGGATATCCCGCGGGCCCGAGAGCGGTCCCGCAAGATACCACGGGCGCACGGCGGATGCCTTGGCACAGGGAGCCGATGAAGGACGCGGCAAGCTGCGATAATCCCCGGCGAGGAGCACACATCCTTCGACCCGGGGGTCTCCGAATGGGCGAACCCATCCGTAGCAGTACGGATATCCCGACCCCGAACACATAGGGGCCGGGAGGACAACCCGGGGAACTGAAACATCTAAGTACCCGGAGGAGAGGAAATCAATCTCGAGACTCCCCGAGTAGCGGCGAGCGAAAGGGGACCGATGGCCAAACCGTCGAGCGGGCATACCCGGCAGGGGTTCCGCCGACGGGGTTGCAGGGCCGCGCATCCGGGGGCTGCCGCCCCCGGGCGCAGGTCCGGCTGGGGAGCGGAACGGCATGGGAGGGCCGGCCGCAGCGGGTGACAGCCCCGTACGCGAACCCAGACCGGACGGCGCGACGCGGTCCCTGAGTAGGGCCGGGCACGTGAAACCCGGTCCGAACCTGGGTGGACCACCATCCAAGCCTGAGTACTACCCTGTGACCGATAGCGCACCAGTACCGTGAGGGAAAGGTGAAAAGCACCCCGGGAGGGGAGTGAAACAGTACCTGAAACCGTGCGCCCACGAGCAGTCGGAGCAACTTTTCAGTTGTGACGGCGTGCCTTTTGTAGAATGAGCCAGCGAGTCGCTGGCGCGGGGCGAGGTTAACCGAAAGGGAGCCGGAGCGAAAGCGAGCCTTAACAGGGCGACTTGAGTCCCGCGCCGCGGACGCGAAGCCGGGTGAGCTATCCGTGGGCAGGCTGAAGCGGGGGTAAGACCCCGTGGAGGGCCGAACGCACGTCGGTTGAAAACGGCGGCGATGACCTGCGGATAGGGGTGAAAGGCCAATCAAACCCGGAGATATCTCGTTCTCCCCGAAATAGCTTTAGGGCTAGCGTCGCGCGTTCACCGCCGGAGGTAGAGCACCGGATGGACGAGGGGGCTTCGCCGCCTACCGAATCCAACCGAACTCCGAATGCCGGCGGCCCAGAGCGCGGCAGTCAGAGCATGTGGGCTAAGCTGTGTGCTCGAGAGGGAAACAGCCCGGACCGCCCGCTAAGGTCCCCAAGTTCCAGCCGAGTGGCAAAGGATGTGCGTCCGCCCAGACAACCAGGATGTTGGCTTAGAAGCAGCCATGCATTCAAAGAGTGCGTAACAGCTCACTGGTCGAGTGGACATGCGCCGACAATACACGGGGCTAAGCTGGACACCGAAGCGGCGGGATTTTGACTTTCAGAATCGGTAGGGGAGCTTCCCATGGGCGGCGAAGCCGCCGGGCGACCGGCGGTGGAGCGCATGGGAGTGAGAATGCTGGCATGAGTAGCGAGAGACGAGAGAGTAACTCGTCCGCCGTGAACCCGAGGTTTCCTGGGCAAGGCTAATCCTCCCAGGGTCAGTCGGGGGCTAAGGCGAGGCCGGGAGGCGTAGCCGACGCGCAGCAGGCAGACATTCCTGCACCGCGCACGCGGCGCTACGACCGACGGGGCGACGGATGGGGGTGGCTCGGCGGGGTTCTGGACGTCCCCGTGATGGAGCGCGGCCCGCGGACCAGGGAAATCCGGTCCGCACGAGGGCGAGGCTCCGGACGAAGCGATCAAGCGAAGCGAGTGAGCCCGAGGTCCCTAGAAAAACCCCTAGGCAGGCGCGTGCGCGCCCGTACCGCAAACCGACACAGGTGGGTGGGTAGAACATACCGAGGCGATCGGGTCAACCATGGTCAAGGAACTCGGCACAATGGCCCCGTAACTTCGGGAGAAGGGGTGCCCGCGCGTACGTGAACGGACTTGCTCCGGGAGCGGAGGCGGGCCGCAGTGGAGAGGCCCAAGCGACTGTTTACCAAAAACACAGGACTCTGCAGAAGCCGCAAGGCGACGTATAGGGTCTGACGCCTGCCCGGTGCCGGAAGGTCACGCGGAGGAGTTAGCCGCAAGGCGAAGCCCCGAAGCCAAGCCCCGGTAAACGGCGGCCGTAACTATAACGGTCCTAAGGTAGCGAAATTCCTTGTCGGGTAAGTTCCGACCTGCACGAAAGGCGCAACGACTTGGGCGCTGTCTCGACCATGGACCCGGTGAAATTGCACTGGTCGTGAAGATGCGACTTACCCGCGGAAGGACGGAAAGACCCCGTGAACCTTCACTGCAGCTTGGCATTGGCCGCTGGTCCCGCGTGTAGAGGATAGGCAGGAGGCACAGATCCGGAGGCGCCAGCCCCCGGGGAGCCGCCCTTGGAATACTGCCCTCGCGCGACCGGCGTCCTAACCCGAGGCCGTCAACCGGCTCGGGGACCGTGCCAGGCGGGCAGTTTGACTGGGGCGGTCGCCTCCTAAAGGGTAACGGAGGCGCGCGAAGGTCCGCTCGGGACGGTCGGCAACCGTCCTTTTGAATGCAAGAGTACAAGCGGGCTTGACTGCGAGGCCCACAAGCCGAGCAGGTGCGAAAGCAGGCTCTAGTGATCCGGCGGCCCCGAGTGGGTGGGCCGTCGCTCAACGGATAAAAGGTACTCCGGGGATAACAGGCTGATCTTGCCCAAGAGTCCACATCGACGGCAAGGTTTGGCACCTCGATGTCGGCTCATCGCATCCTGGGGCTGGAGCAGGTCCCAAGGGTACGGCTGTTCGCCGTTTAAAGCGGTACGCGAGCTGGGTTCAGAACGTCGTGAGACAGTTCGGTCCCTATCCTCCGTGGGCGCAGGAGAATCGATGGAGGCTGCCCCCAGTACGAGAGGACCGGGGTGGACGCACCTCCGGTGAACCGGTTGTCGACCAACGGCACGGCCGGGTAGCCGCGTGCGGCGCGGATAACCGCTGAAGGCATCTAAGCGGGAAGCCGTTCCAGGGATTAGTTCTCCTTCCGGTAAGGGCCCAGGTAGACTACCTGGTCGATAGACGGCAGGTGCAAGGCTGGCGACAGCCTCAGCCGAGCCGCACTAATCGCCCGAGCTCTTCCGGAACCGCACCTCGCGGCCCGCGGGACCCAGCGCTCATGCGCGCGGTCCGGGCACGAGGATGCCCCCGAGTCGACTCCTCCTATGCGCCATGCGGCCCCCAGGGCACGTAGATGAGACCCAGGACACCGTAACGGTGGGCGCCGCCCACCGGTCAGCGGCCAGAGCATGGGGGGCACGCCCGGTCCCGTTCCGAACCCGGAAGCTAAGCCCCATCGCGCCGAGAGTACTGCGGGGCCAGCCCGTGGGAGGCCAGGGCGCCGCTGACCGGTGGACGGCACCGAGCCGTCATCGAAACTGAAAAAGGGGGAGGCCTCGCGGCCTCCCCCTTTTTTGCGTTTACGGGGCGTAAATGACTCAATTACACCAGACGATCTTGTTGTTTTCGGTATTGAGCCTTTATTTAAAGAAAATAAATCGTATAACAAGGGCAACTGCTATGGCCGCAATGGTCAAAAGCAGAATTGTCAGCTGATGCTGCTTGCGTCGTTTACTTGACGAAACGAAGATTGACTTTCCCTGTTTTGGCGTTTCGAGATAGCGAGCCGAATGCGTCAAGGTTTGCTTGGGTCGAGGCCCTCTTTGTTGATGGACGGCGGATGCTTTCATCGGCTCATCACTAGCTGCGCTGTTTTTAGATAATGGTGCGTCTTTCAGATATACAGGGTCTCCCGAGGCGACGCCCATATGTTTACGTCCCGTTTGGGCATCCTCGAGCGTTTGATATCGGTTTCTCGTCACATAATCGGGCTCTGGGTCATTGATGGGCTCTTGCGAGATGTGGGGGCGATGGAACCGTGGCGGCTGCGTAGAAGTATCTTCGCCCTGCGTCGGCATAAACATATTGTTCTGGTTTTGGTCGTCCATGATGCCCTTTAGCTCGTTACCAACAACGTGTACGCGCTCATTGTAAGCCCCTTGTTATTTGTAGCTGCGAACATACTTGTTATTTAAGCTCTGGTTCAAAGAACCTTAACCTTACTAAAACCTGAGTCATACACACTTAGATATGCTTATAGTACTGGACTCAAAAAACTTTATAGTCGATGTATATATGGGCACTGGGTGGGCATATATAAGAGCGTCAAAAGAAGTCCCAGTCACCTAGAAGATGGCTCGGCAGTCCTTAAAAGGAGTGGTAAACATGGCAAGCATGGTTCCTTATCGTTCGGTTTTTGGCGTTCGTCCTTCTGCTAGCTCGCTGTTCGATCTGTTTGATGATATGACCGACCTTGCAAACAACTCGATTGCCTCCAAGGCGTTCCCCGTTGACGTTGAGGACAAGGGCGATGGCTACGAGGTCAAGGCGTATCTGACCGGTGTCGCCAAGGATGACATCGACGTTGAGCTCAATGAGGGTCGCCTGTCCATCAGCGTGAACGTCGAGGAGAGCGCCGAAAACGAGGGTAAGAACTTCCTCCAGAAGGAGTTTAGCTCGTACAGCGCGACGCGTGGCGTATATCTGAAGGACGCTTCGAGCGAGGGCCTCTCTGCAAAGTATGCTGACGGCATCCTGACCGTTACGGTTCCTAAGATCGTCGAGAAGAAGAACGTCACGAAGATCTCCATCGACTAACGATGGCTCTGCTTCAATCGAGAGTATGAGTTAAGGGGGCTGGGAAGTGATTCCCAGCCCCCTTTTGTTGTCTTGAGGGGCTATTGAATAGTTGTCGGTTGATACTGACTTGCAGGGCGTATCGAGAGCTTCCGTGGCCCTTGAAGACGGGTGGCAGAACTGCCGAGTTCATCATCGAGACTTGCATCAAGCGCGTTGGCATAGCTTTTGACGGTAAGGCTTGGACGATTATTGTCCTGGCTGATATGCATGGCGATGAGCTGTTCGGTGCGATCGGTAACAAGTTCGCGCGCGGCTTCGGCGGCCTGGTTGTTGGAGAGATGCCCCTTTGTGGACAGGATGCGCTCCTGAAGAAAGCGTGGGTACGGTCCTTCGCGTAACATAGTTACATCGTGGTTACTTTCGAGCGCGAGAACTCGACAGTCTTTGAGGATGCCTATGGCCTTGCTCGATAACTCTCCGGTGTCGGTGGCAAACCCAATGGAATCATCGAGAGCATTAAATCGATAGCCGACAGGATTGATGACATCGTGCGATGTTGAGTAGGTTTGCACGTGGATGCCGGCAATGGGGAGCGTGTCGCCGGGGTCAAATTCCTCTACGGGCAGGTGCGCGAGGTTTTCTTTGCATGAAAGGGTGTCCCTGCTGGCAAAGAGGGGACCATGCCAGTGCTTGCACCATACATCGAGCCCCTTGATATGGTCACCATGCTCATGGGTGATTACTAGAGCGGCGACGTCGTCTGCCGAGAGGCCAAGCTCCGCCATGCGTTTAAGTGTCTCGCGGCGGGACAGGCCGTTGTCGATCATGATGAGCCCCTGAGGCCCCTCGACGAGTGCGCAGTTGCCTTTTGAGCCGCTGCCGAGGATATGAAGGTGCAGGCGAGACATAAGATTCCAAAGGATACAATGGGTGCGGACGAATAGAGGAGGAAGCGAATGCCAACGGTATCTCAGCACTATGGACATCATGCCGCGCCGAGGACGGATAAGAGCGCCCTGGCAACGCGGCAGGCCGCTGCCCCCGTAGTGCTCATGGTATCAGGCGGTGCGGACTCGACGGCGCTGCTCCTTATGGCTTGCACATCAAAGCTGGATATTCAGGACGGGCGCGGCGTCGCTCCCATTGCGCGCGAGCGATTGCACGTGCTGCATGTAAACCATCATCTGCGCGGGGAGGCATCCGATGGCGACGAGGCCTTTGTACGTGATTTGTGCGTGCAATACGGCTTGCCGCTGTGCGTTGAGCATGCCTATTTTGATGACGAATCGGGCAATATCGAGGCTGCGGCCCGCGAGGTGCGCTATGCCGCGGCACGGAGATATGTTCGCGAACTTTGTGCCGAATCGGGCGCACCGCGGACGGCGGCTCGTATCTGTACCGCGCATACTTCGTCGGACCGCGCGGAAACATTTTTGATGAATGCCATTAAAGGGTCGGGTCCCGCGGGTCTATCGAGCATTCCGCGCCGTCGGAACATTGTGGTTCGCCCCTTGCTCGACCTCACGCACGATGAGCTCGTGAGCTATCTGCAGGTGCACGGTCAGCCATGGCGGGAAGATGAAAGCAACGAGGACGTTTCGTACCTGCGCAACTATGTACGCCATCGAGTGATGCCGGTGGTGGCGCAGCGCAACGCGAGCGTCTGTAAGACGATTGGCGCCGCTTGCGAAATTCTGGGCGACGAAGACGCCTTTCTTTCCCAGCTTTCGGCACAGGCGTTTCGAAGCTGTCTGCGCAAGGAAGCGGCGGGCGCACTGGTGCTCGATGCGCGCCGTCTTGCCGCCGCTGAGGTTGTGATTGCACGGCGTATCGTGCGGTTGGCGATAAAGCGCATCGATCCCGACGCGCGACCGGAGATGCGGCACGTGGAGCGCGTGCTCGCCTGCGTCGCTGCGGGCTCGGGCTCGGTAACGCTTCCTGCGGGAATTGATGCCCGTGTGGAGTTTGGCATGCTGGCGTTCAAGGCCCCGGCGGCGCGCGAGGGCTTAGTGGCCGACTGGATCTCCGTTCCCGGTCGTCTGCCGCTGGGGGCGGGGCGTATGCTGACAGCAGAGCCGATGGCTGTGGAGCCGGGGCGCGATATCGTGCACCGTGCCCGCGAGCTTGCTGCTGCCGGAGAGGTTGCGGCCTTGGTGGATGCGGCGGCCCTGGGGTTCGCCGACCGCGATAGCGAGCGGATGCTAGCCGGCTCGCGCGGGGAGATACCTGCCGCGGCGCGCTCGGCACGACTGTGGATAGACGGTCCAGCGCCGGGGGACGTGATGTGTCCGTTAGGTATGAGCGGCCGAAGCAAGAAAGTGTCCGACCTGTTGAATGAGGCGCGCGTCCCCGTATCCGAGCGCGCGAGCGTTCCTGTGGTAAGAACGGCTCCGGGGGGCGCCGTGGTGTGGGTCGCAGGCGTTCGCGCGGACGAGCGTTTTAAATGCACGGCCGCAACGCGCGTGGCGTATCTGCTTCGTGTAATCGATGCGGAATAGCGTCCTGCGCCAGCTATTCTGTGCGACGTTGACGCTATTCCCGCGCTGATGGCGCACGGGCTGGTAAATATACCCCGTGCGCTGCTAGAATGTGTAGTTCGCGTCCATACGGCGGTGTGTGGACGATAAGCACAAGAAAGGGTTGTCATGGCTTCTCAACATCCGGATATCGAGAAGGTTCTGTTTACGCAGGAGGATATCGACGGTATCGTCTCTCGCCTGGGCGAGGAGATTACTCGCGACTACGCGGGTAAGGATCTGGTGCTGATTGCGGTCCTGCGCGGCGCCGTGGTCTTTATGGGCGACCTGATGCGCAAAATCGAGCTGCCGACCAACATCGATTTCATGGCTGTTTCGAGCTACGGTGACGGCGTGAAGTCCTCCGGTATCGTGCGTATTATTAAGGACCTGGATATCGACATCCGTGGTCGCGACGTGCTGATCGTCGAGGACATTCTGGACTCGGGCCTGACGCTCAAGTATCTGATGAAGAACCTCGAGAGCCGCAAGCCCGCTTCTCTGGAGGTCGCCGCCTTCCTGTGGAAGGACGTTGCGGACCGTACCTCGGCCGTCACGCCCAAGTATGTTGGAACCCATTGCCCCGATGCCTTTGTGGTGGGTTACGGCCTCGACTATGCCGAGCGCTACCGTAACCTTCCGTATCTGGGCATTTTGAAACCGGAGGTTTATTCGTAAGATGCCCGACGACCGTAACGATAACAATTCCCAGACTCCCCGGGACCCTAAGATCCCGGGGATGCCCGGAGGCAAAAAGCCCACGCGTACGGGCTGGCTGTATTTTATTTTGGCTTGCGCGCTTCTGGGCTACGCCTTCTTTAACATGGGCTCCGGCTTTGCCAATTCCAGCAATACCGTAAAGCTCGCGACGAGCGAGATGGTCAACGCCATTAAGCAGGATCGTGTTGACGACCTGACGTATACGGTGGTAGACGGCAGCGTGACCGGTCATTACTGGAAGGCGAGCAAGGACAAGGGCGATACGAGCGAGCTCAAGAGCTTCTCCTCGACCTATGTCGGCTCCGATTCGCTTGCCGAGCTTATGGCGGAGCACCCCGATACCAAGTACATCGTCAACACCAATGACCCCGATTTTTGGGGCGACTTGGCGATGAGCGTGCTTCCGACGATCGCCTTGATCGCCATCATGTTCTACTTTATGCGCCAGATGATGGGTGCCAACAACAGGAACATGCAGTTTGGCAAGACCAACGCCAAGACCAACGAGGCCACGCGCCCCAAGGTCAAGTTTGAGGACGTTGCCGGCGTGGACGAGGCAGTCGAGGAGCTCGAGGAGATCCGCGACTTCTTGAGCGATCCGGATCGCTACCGCAAGCTGGGCGCCAAGATTCCGCGCGGCGTATTGCTCGTGGGCCCTCCGGGCACCGGTAAGACGCTGCTGGCCAAGGCTGTTGCCGGTGAGGCAGGCGTACCGTTCTTTAGCATCTCGGGTTCCGACTTTGTCGAGATGTTCGTGGGCGTCGGTGCCAGCCGCGTGCGCGACCTCTTTAAGGAGGCCAAATCCCAGGCCCCGTCGATCATCTTTATCGATGAGATCGATGCTGTGGGACGTCAGCGCGGAGCCGGCTTGGGCGGCGGTCACGACGAGCGCGAGCAGACGCTCAACCAGCTGCTGGTTGAGATGGACGGTTTTGAGGAGAGCGAGTCGGTCATCCTGATCGCAGCTACCAACCGTCCTGACATCCTGGATCCGGCGCTGCTACGTCCCGGCCGTTTTGACCGCCAGGTGACGGTCGACCGTCCGGACGTGAAAGGCCGCGAGCAGATTTTGCGCGTGCACGCCGAGAACAAGCCGATGGACGAGGACGTTAAGTTTGAGAAGCTCGCCCAGATGACCGTTGGCTTTACTGGTGCCGATTTGGCGAACCTGCTCAACGAGTCTGCGCTGCTGGCCGCTCGCCGTCATCGTTCCGTGATCTCGATGGACGAGGTCGAGGAATCGATGGAACGTGTGATTGCAGGTCCGCAGCGCAAGGGTCGCGTGATGACCGAGGCCGAGCGCACCACGATTGCCTACCACGAGAGCGGTCACGCTTTGGTGGGCCACATCCTGGAGCACTCCGATCCGGTTCATAAGATCTCGATCGTCAGCCGCGGTCAGGCCCTGGGCTACACGCTGCAGCTTCCGCAGGAGGACCACTTCCTCAAGACCAAGAACGAGATGCTCGACGAGCTTGCCGTGTTCTTGGGCGGTCGCGTTGCCGAGGAGCTCATGTGCGATGACATCACGTCGGGCGCGAGCAACGACCTGGAGCGTGCGACCAAGATGGCGCGCGAGATGGTTACGCGTCTGGGCATGAGCGAGGAGCTGGGCACGCAAGTGTTTGGCGAGGCGCAGCATCAGGTGTTCCTTGGTCGCGATTACGCCGATCACCAGGATTACTCCGAGGAGACGGCACGCCGCATCGATATCGAGGTTCAGCGCATTATGCGCGAAGCCCATCGTCGTGCGGTCGAGATTTTGGATGCCCGTCGCGATCAGCTCGATCTGATGGCGAAGGTGCTGCTTGAGCGCGAGACCGTCGAAGGCGACGCCGTGAACGCCCTGCTCGACAACGAGTGGAATGCCTACCTTGAGCGCGAGGGCGATATCCTGGCGGCCAAGGAGGATCGCAATGCCAAGGCGGCCGGCATGCCGACCAAGAAGCGCGCGCCTCGTATGAGCGAGGAGGAGCTGGCGGCTGATGCCGCGGCCTTTGCGCAGGCGGCCATGCAGGAGGATGCCGAAGTGGCATCCGATGACGCTGACGATGACCATGCCGTCGTCGATGCCGATGCCGACACCGACGCCGACAAATAGTCTTTGTGGCGAAAGCCTCTGCGGGGAAACCTGCGGAGGCTTTTTCTTTTGAGCGATATGGGGCCGTCTGTTGATTGGGGACAGACTTAAATGAGCGTTTTCACGCATTTAAGTCTGTCCCCAATCAACATTGCTGCGGCACTTTGCTCGGCTAAAGCGTACAATAGCGCCTATGCGAAAGGGGAACAGATGATCAACGAAACTATGTATGCTCGCGGTGCGGAAAGCTCCATCATCCGTGAGATTTTTAGCTATGGCCTTGAGCGCAAGGCGCAGATCGGTGCGGAAAACGTATTCGATTTTTCGCTGGGCAATCCGAGCGTTCCAGCGCCCGCTGCCGTGGCTGAGTCGATTAAGAAGGCCCTGGAGCTGCCGAGCGACCAGCTGCACGGCTACACGCCCGCACCGGGCCTGCCGCAATGTCGTGCCGCTGTGGCCGAATCGCTCAACCGCCGCTTTGGCACGAGCTATGAGGGCAAAGACGTCTTTATGACGGTGGGTGCCGCGGCTTCGCTCGCCTGCACGCTCAACGCCGTTACGAACCCGGGCGACGAGGTTATTGTTATCGCCCCGTACTTTCCGGAGTATCGCGTTTGGATTGAGAAGGCCGGCTGTACGTGTGTTGAGGCGCTCGCCGATGAAGATACGTTCCAGCTGAGCGTGGACAACGTGCTCAAGGCGATCAGCGATAAGACGGCGGCCGTCATCATCGACTCTCCCAACAATCCGACCGGTGCCGTATATACATGCGACACGCTGACGCGACTGGCCAACGTTCTGCGCGAGGCCAACGCTCAGCGCGATCCCGAGAATCCGATTATGCTCATCTCGGATGAGCCGTACCGCGAAATCGTGTACGGTGCCGAGGTGCCTTGGGTGCCCTCGATTTACGAGCACACCATCGTGTGCTACTCGTATTCCAAGTCGCTGTCGCTGCCGGGTGAGCGCGTGGGGTGGATCTTGGTTCCCAACACCAATCCGCAGGCCGCCCGTCTGATGCCGGCTGTTGCGGGTGCTGCCCGTACGCTGGGTTTTGTATGCGCACCGGCACTCTTCCAGCGCGTAATTATCGACTGCATCGATGAGCCGAGTGACGTTGAGGCCTATGCACGCAACCGCACCGCGCTTACCGACGCACTAGCGGAGTATGGCTACACCTATGTTGAGCCGGATGGCGCGTTCTACCTATGGGTGAAAGCGTTGGAGCCCGATGCGAATGCGTTTTGCGAGCGCGCAAAGAAGTATGAGTTGCTTGCGGTTCCCTCGGACAGCTTTGGTATGCCGGGTTGGTTCCGCCTGGGCTATTGCGTGAGTTACGAAACGATTGTCAATTCGCTACCCGCTTGGAAACAGTTGGCGGACGAGTATCGTTAAAAGCAAAGCGCTCTGCCTACAATGTTTTACGTGAAACGGGGTTTGGTGTTAAGCCGGACCCCGTTGTCATGGACGTTGTGTCTTTGGGATGGAGTGGTTTTACGACTATCGAAGGCTATGCGTACAATGAATATAAGCGACGGCCGTGCCAGATAAGGAGACCTGATGCCCTACCTGCTTTCTTGTGACATTCATACCCATACGATGTTCTCTGCGCATGCATATTCGACCATTGAGGAGAATGTGTACTGGGCGGCAGAGCGTGGTCTGCAGGTGCTCGGATCTGCCGACCATTTGAGCTCTATGGTTACGGCTTGCCCCAATGACCTGCGCAGTTACCAGTTCTTTATCAACCAGGATATCTGGCCGCGCATTTGGAGCGGCGTGCTGGTGCTGCGTGGTGCCGAGGCCGATATCGTTTCGCTGGACGGAAGCCTGTTTGGCGAGGACACTCTTGTCACGCTCGATATTGCCGGCGATTCGTACAGCCGTCAGCATTCGCTGTTCGATTTGGTTACGCGTAATTTGGATTATTTGGTTGCAAGCGTGCATAATCCACAGATTGCTGAGGGCGCGACGCTGGCCCAGACGACCGAGATGTATATCAATGCCCTGGAGCACCCCAAGGTGTTCATGCTGGGTCACACGGGGCGTTCGGGCGTGCCGTTCGATATCGACGAGGTGCTGTTGGCAGCTAAGGCCAAGCACAAGATTATCGAGATCAACAACCATAGTCTTGAACACGGTGTCGACACTGAGCATTGGGCCGTATGCCGCAAGATCGCCGAGCGCTGCGCCGAGCTGGGCGTGGGCATTGGCGTGTCAACCGATGCCCACATTGGCATGGCCATTGGCAAGCTCGATCACGCGCGCAAGATGCTCGACGAGATTCACTTCCCGCTGGATTTGATCGTGACGCGCGACCGCGAGACGCTGCTGCGCGAGATGGCGGCAGCCGGCGTGTGCGATCTGCGCAATGGGATGTAGCGGAGTTTATAAACCAAGCGAAGGGGGCGGCCCAGGCGGGTCGCCCCCTTTCTTGTCCCAAAAATCTACTGAGGTTGGTTAGCGGCGTTCGAGGACCGCTACGGTTTCGGTGTGGTCGGTGTGAGGGAACATGTCGACGGGCGTGATCTTGAGCAGGCGATAGCCTCCGTCGAGGAGCTGATGCAGGTCGCGCTCTTGAGTCACGGGGTTGCAGCTGATATAGGTGATGCGGCGCGGCTTAAGTGCGCAGGCGGCCTCGAGGAACTCGGGCGTGGAGCCGGCGCGCGGCGGGTCGATGGAAAGGACATCGACCCGCTCGTTGTTATCGGCGGCATCTAGGATGTAGTCGGTGGCATCGTCGGCCATAAACCAAGCGCTGCGGGTGAGGCCGTTGAGCTCGGCATTACGACGTGCGTCGGCAATGCCGGCGTGGTTGCGCTCCACGCCAAGCAGCATAATGCCGACGCCCTTGTCCTGGGCGGCTTTGGCTGCGCACAGGCCGATAGTTCCGCTACCGCAATAGGCATCCATGAGTACGTCGCCCTGCTGCAGGTCCATGCCGTCAATCGCGAGCTGATAGAGCAGCTCGGTCTGCTGCGGGTTGGTCTGGTAGAACGCGGCGGGGGAGATATCGAACTCGCAGCCGAGCAGCTGGTCGCGCATGCATTCAGCGCCATAGACGATACGGGTCTCCTCGCCCAAGATGGCGTTACCGGGTCGCCCGTTGATATTTTGGGCAACGGTGACGATATGCGGATCGAGTGCGGCGACAGCCTCAAAGAACTCCTGCGCATGCGGCAGGTCGCGCTGAGCGGTCACAAGGGTAACCATGATCTGGTCGGTACGCCAACCGCAGCGGACGACGGCATAGCGAAGCAGCCCCAGATGCTTGTCTTCGTTAAAGGCAGGAATATGCAGACGTTCGGCCTCGCGAGCGATGCCGTTGAGAATCTGACGAGTGCCCGGCGCCTCGACAGGGCATTCAGGAACAGCAACGATTCTGTGTGTCCCACGTTCAAAAAAGCCGCAGCGGACAGCGCCCTCTTTGCCGGGAGCAAACGGAGTGGCAGCCTTATGACGAAAACCACGCGGCGCAGGATACTTGCCCGGGTCGCCCAGGGTGACGCCCATACCGCGAATGGGGTCGACGCTAATGCCCTCGCGCTCACAGAGCCCAGCAAACAGCTCCTCCATAGCAGCCTGCTTAGCCGCCAACTGCTTTTTATAAGGACGATTGAGCGCCGTGCACCCACCGCAAGCTTTCATGATGGAACAAGGGGACTTGGGGTCCACAGCTTTATGAGTGGGCTTGGGCGAATCCTTATGCGAACGCTTGGAGCGAGCCTCGGAATCCTTGTTTCCAGCCTGACGAGCGCCAGAACGCTTGGCCTTAACCTTACTCTTGCCCGACTTACCCTTTGCGTCCTGAGACGACTTGGATTTCTTAGAAGATTTTTTCTCCTCTGACCCCTCAGCCGCCTCAATCAAAGCACGACGAGCCTTACGCTCCGCACGAGATTCTGCCATGAATTAACCCCACTAATTTACAAATTGAAATCTGAAAGCATTGTACCGTGCCAAGCTAGCAGACGATATGCAAGCGCCCATTTCATGTCAGTGATAAGTCCAACGAAGATTGCCCGCCGGGTGCCGGGACAGGGGTTAAGTTTGTCGCGAGTTCCGCACGAACAGGAGAGCACTTAATGTGCTCTCCGTCGTGAGCAGGACTGTAGAGCAGCAAACTTAACCCCTGTCCCGGCACCCGGCGGGCAAACCCTCCCTTGTACTCTATCAAGGTAAAGTGTATGATTCTGAACGTTACACGACTCACTTTACTTAACTAAAGTGCCATCAAGGGGGAATACCATGAATACCGATATGTCTCGTCGTCAGTTTGTTGGTCTAGCCGGCTCGCTCGCCACGGTGCTTGGCCTTGGTCTTGTCGGTTGCGGCGGTGGTGCCGGCAAGGGCTCCGCTGCTGGTTCTGCCGCGGCCAAGGACGTGAAGGGCGCTGCGGAGTCCAAGAAGCTCGTGGTGGGCTTTGATAAGTCCTATCCTCCGTACGGCTTTGTGGGCGACGATGGCGAGTACACCGGCTTTGATCTCGATCTTGCCAAGGCTGTTGCCGATAAGCAGGGCTGGGAGGTCAAATACGAGGCCATCGATTGGGATGCCAAGGACACGCTGCTCAACTCCGGCGCCATCAACTGCATCTGGAACGGCTTTACCATGGAGGGTCGCGAGGACGACTACACGTTCTCCGAGCCGTACATGCTCAACGAGCAGGTGCTCGTGGTCAAGAAGGACGCGGGCATCAAGAGCTGGGATGACCTTGCGGGCAAGACCGTGATCACCCAGACTGATTCCGCCGCGCAGGACGTGCTCGAGGGCGACCAGAAGAATCTGGCCGCGACGTTTGCCACGCTCGACACCATCGGCGAGTACAACACGGCGTTTATGCAGCTCGAGAGCGGTGCGGTCGATGCCGTTGCCTGCGACCTCTCGATCGCTCAGTATCAGCTTGCCGCCAAGCCCGATGCCTATACGCAGCTTGATGAGCCGCTGTCCAGCGAGCACTACGCCGTCGGCTTTAAGAAGGGCGACACCAAGTCTGCCGACGCCGTGACCGAGTCGCTCAAGGCGCTCTACGAAGACGGCACGGTCAAGGACCTCTGCGATAAATATGCGGATTACGGTTTGTCCTTCGATAATTGGGTGCTCAAATAATGTCAATTCAGGTCATGATGCAGATGCTTGGCCAGGGTTTTCTGGTCAGCCTGCAGCTATTTGTGCTGACACTGCTGGGGTCGATTCCGCTGGGAATCCCCGTGGCGTTTATGCGCATGAGCAAGATCGCGCCGCTTCGTTGGATCGCGCGCATCTACATTTCGGTCATGCGCGGCACGCCGCTGATGCTGCAGATGTTCGCTATCTACTTTGCCCCGTACTACGTGTTCGGCATTTCGCTCACGCCCGATTCCAAGTGGACGGCGTGCGTCGTGGCGTTCATCATCAACTACGCCGGCTATTTTGCCGAGATCTATCGCTCGGGTTTACAGTCCATTCCACGCGGTCAATACGAGGCTGCCGAGGTGCTGGGCTACTCGCGCATGCAGACGTTTCTGTATATCGTGATGCCACAGGTCGCCAAGCGCATTTTGCCGGCGATGGGCAACGAGATCATCACGCTGGTCAAGGACACGTCGCTGGCGTTCGCCATCGGCGTGGGCGAGATGTTCTCGACGGCCAAGGCGCTGGTCGCCTCGCAGGTGAGCATGGTGCCGTTTGCGATTGCAGCGCTGATCTACTGGGTCTTTAACTTCGTGGTCGAGATGCTGCTGGGCGCTGCCGAAAAGAAGCTGGACTATTATCATGACTAGATCGTTCCGCCGTTCTAACGAACGGCGGACTGCTCGACGCTGCGCGCGTGCCTGACGGCCAATCTGCGCCTCAAGCCGTCGCTTGCGTACAGAAGTACGCGGCGCTCCTCTTTCGGAGCACATTGTCTCGTCAGTCACACGCTCGCTGACTCTTCAAATACATGGAGGTTCCTGTGTCCGGAACGGTAATGAATATAACGAACGCCCGCAAGGCGTTTGGCGGCAATGAGGTGCTCAAGGATATCTCGCTCGAGGTGAAGCGTGGCGAGGTCGTGGCGATTATCGGGCCTTCGGGTGGCGGTAAGTCCACGCTGCTGCGCTGCGCCACGCTGCTCGAGACACTCGACGGAGGCTCACTCTCGTTTGGCGGCCTTGCCGTTGCGACGGATGCGGGTTCGGGCGCGGTCTATGCGAAGGGCGATGTGCCCAAGCAAACGCGCTCGCGATTCGGCCTGGTGTTCCAAAATTACAACCTGTTCCCGCACTATACCGTGATGAAAAACATCACCGATGCTCCGATTCGCGTGCTCAAGCGTCCGCGCGAGCAGGCGGAAGCCCGCGCTCACGAGCTGATTGCGCAAATGGGGCTGACGGGCAACGAGAACAAGGTGCCGTGTGAGCTTTCGGGCGGTCAGCAGCAGCGCGTGAGTATTGCCCGCGCCTTGGCGCTCGACCCGGAGATCCTGTTCTTTGACGAGCCGACCTCGGCACTCGATCCCGAGCTGACGGCCGAGGTGCTGCGTGTCATTAAGGACCTTGCGGCGCAGAATATGACGATGGTGATTGTGACCCACGCAATGCAGTTTGCGCGCGATGTTGCCGACCGCGTGGTCTTTATGGATGGCGGTCGTATTGTCGAGGAGGGTCCTGCCGAGCAGGTCATCGACCATCCGCGCGAGCAGCGCACCCGTGAGTTCTTGAGCCGTATCGAGGGATAGGCTCAGGTATTTACTCAACTATTAATTGAGGCGAAGCCGCCGCAGGTCTTACGGTCTGTGGCGGCTTTTTGTTTGCATCGACGGGGTTCAATAATCGCCTCACAAGCTTGTCTCTTCCTCTCGCCGCCTGTATTCATACGTGCGCCGAAAGGTATGCATGGACAGCCGCCCGTGAGGGTAGGGTGGTGGCATAGGACATTTGGAGGGTGAGTCGGCTCGGCTGCCGACCATGCTGCTCCCGGGATGGCACCGACCGCGAACTCTCCCCGTTGGCGTCGCGCAATGCGCGCGGCCCTGCAAGGAGGTCATCATGGGTGCTCCCAAGACCGGCAACGTAAGGAACGTGGTGCTCGTAGGCCAAGGCGGGGTGGGCAAGACTTCACTCGCCGAGGCCATGCTCCACCTTTCTGGTAAGACCGCCCGCCTGGGCGGCCACGACGGTACCAAGCCTACGCTCGACTATGACCCCGAAGAGGTCAAGCGCGCGTTTTCCATCTCGACGACCATCGCGCCGATCGACTGGAAGGGCGCCCGCATCAACGTGCTCGATGCCCCGTGCTATCCCGATTTTATCGGCGACGCCTTTGCGGCGATGAGCGTCTGCGAGACGGCGCTGTTTGTGGTCGACGCCGAGGCCGGACCGCAGCCGACGACCGTCAAGCTTTGGTATGCGGCCGAGGACCTGCGCCTGGCGCGCGCGGTGTTCGTGAACCGCCTGTCACGCCCCGAGGCCAGCTTTGCGACCACCATGGAGCTGCTGCAGGAGCGCTTTGGCACGCGTTTGGGCGCCGTGACCCTTCCCTGGGGCGAGGGCGAGGACTTTGACGGCATCATCGACCTGGTGCGCATGAAGGCGCGTCACTGCAACGGCGCCGAGGCCGCCGAGTCGGAGATTCCCGAGGAGTATCGTGCCCAGGCCGAGGAGGCCCACGACCATCTGTGCGAGCTGGTGGCCGAGGCCGACGACGAGCTGATGATGAAGTATCTGGAAGGCGAGGAGACGCTGACGCAGGAGGAGCTCGAGGGCTTGTTGTCCAAGGCAATCGCCGAGCGCATCTTTGTGCCGGTCTTTGCGGGCGATTGCATTAAGGAACAGGGCGTCAACTCGCTGATGGATGACATCGCCACGTACTTCCCGGCGCCGACCGACTACGGCGAGATGCCGCTCATCGACGGCGATTCGCTCAAGATCTCGAGCGATGACGACCGTCCGGTGGCGTTTGTGTTTAAGACGCTGGCCGACCCGCAGCAGGGTCGCATCAGCTTTATCAAGGTGCTGACAGGCACGCTTGAGCCGGGCCTTGAGCTCGTCAACGCCCGTACGCGCAAGAGCGACCGTTTGGCTCACCTGTATGTGATGTGCGGCCGCGACATGACCGAGGTCGGTCACGCCTATGCCGGCGATATTATCGTGGCGCCCAAACTGGCAGCCGAGACGGGCGACACGCTCTCCATTACCGGTAAGGTCGAGGCGGCGGCGTTCAAGTTCCCCAACTCGCAGTACCGTATCGCCATCGAGGCTGAGAACCGCGGCGACGAGGAGAAGCTCTATACGTTTATCGAGAAGGCTTGCAAGGCCGATCCGACCATGAGCATCGATCGCGACGAGGAGACCGGTCAGACCATCATCTCGGCGGTTGGCGAGGCACAGGTTTCGGTGCTGCTCAACCGCCTGGAGGACCGCACCAAGGTTGCGGCCAAGAGTGTGCCGATCCGCATTCCGTATCGCGAGACCATTCGCCGTACGGCAAGCGCCCAGGGTCGCCACAAGAAGCAGACCGGCGGTGCCGGTCAGTACGGCGACTGCTGGCTGCGCGTGGAGCCGCTCATTGGGCCCGACGGCACGAGCGACGGTTATGAGTTTGTTGACGAGGTCGTGGGTGGCCGCATTCCGCGCTCGCTCATCCCTGCCGTGGACAAGGGCGTCCAGGAGACCATGAAGGACGGCATTATCGCCGGCTATCCGCTCACGGGCATTCGCGTCGCGGTGTACGACGGCTCGTATCACAGCGTCGACTCCAACGAGATGGCGTTCCGCGCGGCGGCTCGCATCGGCCTGCGCAAGGCGTGTGCCGATGCCGACCCGGTGGTGCTGGAGCCCATCGAGGAGATCACCGTGACCATTCCCGAGAGCTACGCCGGCGCCGTGATGGGCGACATCTCGGCCTCGCGCGGTCGCGTGACGGGCATGGAGACCGATGAGCGCGGCGACACCGTGGTCATCGCCCAGGCTCCGCTCGCCGAGTTGACGGATTATTCGACGCGCCTGCGCTCCATCACGCGCGGCACGGGCGACTTTACCATGAAGCCCGCTGGCTACGAGCAGGTGCCCTACGACGTTCAGGCCAAGCTGGTCGAGCGCTATGAGGAGGGCCGCGCCAAGTAGCGTGTGGTTTTGCCTGCAATGTAGCTGCTGACGAAAAGGCCGCCCTGGGTAACCGGGGCGGCCTTATTTGGTCCCTTGGGGACGGAGGAAAACGGATCATTTTTGCTTTGGGATGATGGGGCGGCGTGGTCGACTCTAATCCCCCGAAGCCTGATTGCGGCCAGTGGCGTAGTCGATCTGCACATGCGGCTGCAGGTTATAGCAGTACACGTGGAAGCAGAGCGTCTTGCCATGGTCCTCGACCGATTGCGCCTCCAGGCGTACGCCGCGGCAAACGAGCTCATCCTCGTTGTACATGGGCGTGACGCGGTAGAGCACATGGTTGCCCGTGTCACGGATATAGTCGAGGGTCTGTTCCTCAAAAGGCAGCATGCCCGTCTCGTTGAGATAGCGTGTGCCGGTGAGGAGATTCTTGCGGTTGGCGTTTTCGCCGCAGAGCGACCATGCGATGAGGTGGCATCGGTTATAGAGGCTCTGGCCCGGGATGAAGTCATAGCGCTGCTGGTGCCAGCCGGCAGGGTGGATACGCGAGATGTCGCCGCGCTTGCACTGGCCGAGCGACTCGGGACCCACGCAGGCGAGCGCCTTGCGGGTGCGACCTAGGCTGTCGAGCTTGGAGAACTTCTTAAAGCAGTCTTCTTCCGTTGCACGCTCGTATTCATCGAGCGTGAACGACGGCGTGCCCAGCGGATGTGTGCTATCGGCTCGCAGGGCGACATAGGGGTTGCCCGCATAGTCGGGAATGCTGCTGAGATATACGCCTCGGGCACGGTTGAGGTCGGGGTTTTCGACCTCGTCGATGGGGGTGACGGTGCTGTCCGTGGCAGCGTCGCCGGTGTCGGTTGTGGTGGGCTCAGAGCCATCGCCGGTATCCTCGCCGCCATCGGAGTCCGCGGAGCTCGCCGTTCCCGATTCGAGTCGGGCGACCAGATCGGCCTCGTCGTCGGTGCGGCTAGGGCTTTCATTTTGCTTCTCGGCCAGAGCTGCCGCCTGCTCATCACTTTGCGGCGACAGCAGCTTGGGGGCTCCGTCAATCGATCCCGTAAACAACGCAAATCCCAGCACCACGGCGGTGCCGATGGAAAGAACTTGCTTGTAGGCGGACTTGCGCGACATTGCGGCTCCTGGATAGTCGGTTGGGAATCTACCAGTCTAGCAGGTGCCGTCGCGGGTCATTCGATCGAACAAATACTTAAGATTTGGGACAAACACTTCTGATAACTTTGTCCCAAATAAAGTTGCGGTGGAATAGTTCCTGTTTGGCCGCAGAAAGCCGTTAAACAGGAACTATTTCACCGCAACTTATTGGGGTGTTGGGATGCTGGTGGGTTTGTTCTGTGGGCTAGATCGAGGTGGAGTCGAGCCAGTTGAGCTTGCACTCAAGAATGCGCTGCTCGCCGGGCGTGCTGCTGCCGTCGAGCAGCGCGAGGAGCATTTCGGCTGCCTCTCTGCCTTCCTGGTCGACGGGTTCTATGATCGTGGAGACGGTCGGGGTGGTGAGGTTGGTCCAGTCTTCGCAGTTGAGTCCCAAAAGACCGATTTGCTGTGGAAGCAGATGGGCCATGGGCTGAAGTGCTTTGTAGACACGGGGGAGTGCCCACTGATTTTGTACGAAAATAAGTGTGCGCTTGGCGGGATTAAGCTTGTACTTAAAGTACGCGGTGAGTTCATGGACCGACGGTTTGCTGTGGTCGATGGGAATGGCTCTGTAGATTTGTCCGCTGGCAGCCAACGCCTCGGCATATCCCTGAAAACGCTCCATACGGGTGCGCATTTCGGTCATGTTGGCGGCGATGGAGAAAAAGTCCTCGTAGCCGGCATCGAGAAGCGCCTGCGTGGCATTGTACACGCCGTCATAGAGGTTAGTCTTGATCCAGCTGGTACCCGGGCTGTAGATGGCCGCGTCAAAAAAGACAACAGGCTTACCGGCACGCTCGATGCGGTCGTGGACGGCCTTGAAGTTGGCCGTGGGCTGGATGATAAAGCCATCAACGCCGAGCGAGAGCATTTTGTCGACATACATGAGCTCGGTCTCGGGGTTGAAATTGCTGGTGCAGACGACCGTCTGGTAACCCGCGGGGAGCATGACCTGTTCCATGCCGTTGAGGACGAGCCCCGCCCATTTGTTGGTGTTATCCAAGATGATGATGGCTATGACGTGGGTGTGCTTGCCGGTGAGTGTTTGCGCCTGGGCGTTGGGGATATATCCCAGCTCTTTTATAACGTGCGCGATCTTTGCCTGTGTTTTGTCGCTGAGCTTGTCTCGTTTGTCGTTGAGGTAATACGAGACGCTGGCTGTTGAAGTCCCCGCCTCGCGGGCGACGTCTGCAATCGTAACGCGCTGTTTGGCCACAGCGGCTCCTTTCGACAAATTGCGTTTCTTGGCACGGTGGTTCGCATTCGGGTTGCAGGAACGCGATTCTGTCCGTCCTTTCGCCCTTCCATGAGTATGCAGCAATACCGTATTCGTGGGCTCCGAAATTTGTGGCGGGCATGCAGGACTGCCGTCTACCGAGAAAATCAAATACTTCTTGACTTTTAAGAAAAGGGTCAAAAACGCAGGATTCATTTTAGGTTAAGCGTATAACTAAATTGCATAACTAGCGCTCTGACCTGCGCGTTTACCGAAATGAACTCGATTTATCGATGTTGGAAATCTATATTGGTCTTGTCGAAAAGACAGCAAGTCCAAACGGCAGGGGATGCTCCGGAGGCCTCCGCAAACGGTATCTTGCGCACGCAACTCTATGAAAAGAGGGAAGCAATGAAGATCGTAGGCGTTGCCGCCTGTACCGTGGGTATCGCCCACACGTATATGGCACAGAAGGCGATTCAGGATGAATGCGCCGCTCGTGGCATCGAGTGCAAAGTCGAGGCTCAGGGTGGTCTGGGTATCGAGAACGAGCTGACACAGGAAGACGTTGATTCCGCCGACCTGGTACTCGAGTCCGTCGACGTGGGTGTCGAGAATGAGGACCGTTTTGAGCAGAAGATGGCCGAGGGCAAGTTCCTGAAGGTCGGTACCTCGGATGTAATCGCCGATCCGGCAAAGATCATCGACCAGGCTATTGAGATCATCAAGGCGACGGGCGGCGCCGTTGACGCGCCCAAGGCCGAGGCCAAGGCAGAGAAGAAGGCCGTCTCCGCTGCCCCGCAGGCCCCGACACCGGCGTCCAAGCAGTCCATCTTTGCCGATCCTGGCAAGACACTGCTCAATGCATTCAATACCGGCGTTTCCTATTTTATCCCCATTGTCGTTATCGGCGGCGTGTTCCTTGCCTTCTCGCTGGCATCCGGCACCGCCGGCGCCAATGGTATGGAGGTCACGAACCCGCTGATGGTGAGCCTTAACACCATCGGTATGGCCGGCATCTCCATGATGATCCCGGTGCTTGCGGCATATATCTCCTACTCGATGGCCGGCAAGCCCGCGCTCGCCCCCGGTTTTGTCTTGGGCTATCTGGTCAACAACGCGGTCGTTACCCCTAGCGGCAACAGCGTTTCGACTGGTTTCCTGGGCGCCATGATCATGGCGGTCATCTGCGGCTACTTTGTCCGCTGGATGAAGACCTGGAAGGTCAACAACACCATCCAGACCATCATGCCCATCCTGATTATCCCGATTCTGACCTCGCTTGTCCTGGGCATGGCCTATATCTACATCCTGGCCACGCCGCTTGGCTTTGTGATGGACTGGCTCACCGGCGTGCTCGGCAGCCTGCAGGGCGGTTCCGCCGTTGTCCTGGGTCTGGTCATTGGCGTTATGACCGCCTTCGATATGGGTGGCCCCATCAACAAGACCGCTTCGACCTTTACTATGGCCATCATGGCCTCCGGCATCTACGGTCCTAATGGTATGTTCCGCGTCGCCGTCGCCGTTCCTCCGATTGCCTGTGGCCTCGCTGCGCTCATCGCCAAGAACAAGTTCGATGACGCCGATCGCCAGATGGGTATCTCCGCACTGTTCATGGGCTGCATCGGTATTACCGAGGGCGCTATCCCCTTCGCGGTCAAGGACCTCGGTCACACCCTTCCCGGCATTTGCATCGGCTCTGCCGTGGGTGCGGCGCTTGCCGCCTTCCAGGGTATCGACTGCTACGTCCCGCACGGTGGCTTTATCGTCGCCCTTGCCACCAACAACGTCGCGCTGTTCTGCCTGGACATCGTGATTGGTGCCGTGGTTGCCGCTGCAATCCTGATTGCCATGAAGCCCACGCTCGATAAGCAGGCCAAGTAAACCTTTAAGGACTCCGGTTGTGCGGAGGGATGGATTTGACTCCGCACAACCGCCCCTACACAACAAAATCCATCCGTACCGATAGGGCCCACATCTGGGTCCCAGGGAACTTTTGTCAAAAATCCTCTGGAGAAGGAGAACAAAATGTCCAACCTCACCATCCGCCAGGCCGTTCAGGGCATGCTCAAGCTGCAGGATAGCGGCGATCACGCAACCATGGTCGGCATTGGCCCCATGAGCCCCAACCTGATTCAGGCCGTGTTCGAGCTTGCCAAGGACGAGGATTTCCCGCCCATGTTTATCGCTAGCCGCAACCAGGTCGATATGGACGAGATGGGCGCCGGCTACGTCAACGGTTGGGACCAGACGCGCTTTGCCGCCGACATCAAGAAGGTCGCCGACGAGGTGGGTTACACCGGTCCGTACTACCTGTGCCGCGATCACGGCGGTCCGTGGCAGCGCGACGAGGAGCGTAACGCCCACCTGCCCGAGGACGAGGCCATGGAGCTCGCCCGCAAGTCCTTCGTCGCCGACATGGAGGCAGGCTTTGACCTGCTGATGGTCGACCCCACCAAGGACCCCTATCAGATCGGCAAGGTTATTCCGCTCGACGTGGTGCTTCGCCGCACGATCGATCTTATCGACTACCTTGAGCAGTACCGTCGCGAGCATAACCTGCCCGAGGTTGCCTATGAGGTCGGTACCGAGGAGACCAATGGCGGCTTGACCTCTACCGATAAGTACGAGGAGTTCATTTCTCAGCTGCAGCCCGAGCTCGAGAAGCGCGGCTGCCCCATGCCCACCTTTATCGTCGGCCAGACCGGTACGCTCACCCGTTGGACCGAGCAGGTCGGTCATTACAACTTCAAGAATGCCCGCGAGCTCGCCGACATGGCTAAGCGCTACGGCGTGGGCCTGAAGGAGCACAACGCCGACTATCTGGATGACGCGACGCTGCTCGAGCACATCCCGGCTCACGTGACGGCCTCCAATGTCGCCCCTCAGTACGGCACCGAGGAGACCCGCGCTTACCTCAAGCTCTGCGCTACCGAGCAGATTCTGGTCGACAATGGCCTGTGCGATGATCCCTCCGACCTGTATCACACGCTGCTGGTCAAGGCCATCAAGACCGAGCGCTGGCGCAAGTGGATGACTGGCGACGACGTCAACCTGCAGGTCGATGACATCCTTGCCGACGATGAGCTCAGTCTGAAGATCCTGGATGTCTCCGGCCACTACGCGTTCAACGATCCCGAGGTCAAGGAGCAGGTCGAGAAGCTCTACCGCAACCTCGCCGCTCAGGATATCGACGGCAAGCGCTTTGTGATCGAGCACATCAAGCGCCCGATCAAGCAGTACGTCGTCGGTCTTAACCTCAAGGGCGTCACGAGCCGCATCGAGAAGGCTCTCGAGGACTAGGTAGCTTTCCCTACACGACGCCGGGCCTGGGGCATGTCCCAGCTGCAGGCCCGGCACATAGGACAAAGGGACATCCCCTTTGTCCTATTTTTTGAGTTTTGGATTCCTTCGAAGGAGTTTGCACCATGAAGTTCTTTATCGATACCGCCAACCTTGACGAGATCGCCGAGGCTAAGAGCTGGGGCTGCCTTGCCGGCGTCACCACCAACCCGTCCCTGTATGCCAAGACCGGCGGTAAGCTCGCCGACTTTGAGCCCCATATGCTCAAGATTGCCGAGCTCTGCGAGGGTCTGCCCGTGTCTGCCGAGTCTACCGCCACCACGGCCGAGGGCATGATCGAGGAGGGGAAGCGCCTTGCCGCCCTCGCCCCCAACATTGTGGTCAAGCTCCCCGTCTGCGAGGCCGGCCTCGCCGCCTGCCGCGCCCTGGCCGACGCAGGCGTGCGCGTCAACATGACGCTTGTTTTCTCGCCGACCCAGGCCTTGATGGCCGCCAACGCCGGCGCTCGCTACATCAGCCCGTTTGTGGGACGCTTCGATGACATCGCCGAGGACGGTATCTCGCAGCTCGACAACGTTGTGACCTGCATCAAGAACTATGACTGGACTGGCAAAAACGTCGATGACACCGTCGAGATTATTACCGCATCCGTTCGCACGCCTAACCACGTGACCCAGGCGGCGCTGCTCGGCGCTGATATTGCGACCGTCCCCATGGCTGCTCTTAAGAAATGCCTACATCACCCGCTGACCGACCAGGGCCTTGCCTCGTTCGAGGCTGACTGGCAGAAGGTCGTCGCTCAGGCTTAACGAGTGGATTGCCCCGGCATCGCGTCATCCGGTGCCGGGGTTGTTCTCAAGAGAGGAATTCGTATGACCAACCAGGAGCTGGCGAAGGTCGCCAATGAGGTCAGGAAGGGTGTCGTGACTGCGGTTCACGCGGCCAAGTCGGGACATCCGGGTGGATCGCTCGGTGCTGCCGACATCATGACGTATCTGTACTTTGAGGAAATGAATATCGATCCTGCCGACCCTCACAAGGCCGATCGCGATCGCTTTGTGCTCTCCAAGGGTCACGCGGCGCCGGGCCTGTATTCGGTGTTGGCAAATCGCGGCTATTTTCCCGTCGAAGAGCTCGAGACGCTCCGCCATATTGGCAGCCGACTGCAGGGCCATCCCAACATGAATGACACCCCGGGCATCGATATGTCCACCGGATCGCTCGGTCAGGGCATCTCTGCTGCAGTTGGAATGGCGCTTGCCGCTAAGCACTGGGGCGACGGCTACCGTGTCTACACGTTGCTGGGCGACGGTGAGTGCGAGGAGGGCCAGGTGTGGGAGGCGGCCATGTTTGCCGGCAACCATGCGCTCGACAATCTTGTTGCCGTCGTCGACCACAACGGCTTGCAGATTGACGGCACGATCGATGAGGTCAACTCGGCCATGCCGCTCGCTGACAAGTTCCGCGCCTTTAAGTGGCATGTGATCGAGCTCGCCGACGGTAACGACATGGCGCAGATTGCCGCCGCCTTTGCCGAGGCCCGCAAAGTGAGCGACTCGCCCGTGGCCATTATCGCCGAGACGGTGAAGGGCAAGGGCGTCTCCTTTATGGAAAACCAGGTGGGCTGGCACGGCAAGGCACCCAACGATGAACAGTTTGAGCAGGCCATGGCCGAGCTCGCAGCAGCAGGGGAGGAGCTCTAATGGCAGACGTCAAGAAAGTCGCCACGCGCGTTAGCTATGGCGAGGCACTTGTCGAGCTGGGCAATGAGCGCGATGACTTTGTGGTTCTCGATGCCGACCTGGCCGCCGCCACGCAGACCGGTAAGTTTAAGGCTGCGCACCCTGAGCGCTTCTACGACGCCGGCATTGCCGAGAGCAACCTGATGGGTCTTGCCGCCGGCATCGCGACCACGGGCCGCGTTGCTTTTGCGAGCACCTTTGCGATGTTTGCCGCCGGTCGCGCCTACGAGCAGGTCCGCAATTCCATCGGCTACCCGCACCTCAACGTCAAGATTGGCGCTACTCATGCCGGCATTTCGGTGGGCGAGGACGGCGCCACGCACCAGTGCTGCGAGGATATCGCACTCATGCGCACGATTCCGGGTATGACGGTGGTCGTTCCCGCCGACGACGTCGAGGCTCGTGCCTGTGTGCGCGCCGCCTATGAGTTTGAGGGCCCGGTTTACATGCGCTTCGGCCGCCTGGCAACACCGGTCATCAACGACTGCGAGGACTATGAGTTCAAGATTGGTCGCGGCGTGGTCGTGCGCGAGGGGTCCGATGTGACCATCATCGCTTGTGGCCTTATGGTCGCCGAGGCGCTTGAGGCTGCCGAGGCGCTCGCTGCCGATGGCATCGATGCCGAGGTCATCAACATGCATACGATCAAGCCGCTCGACGAACGCCTGGTTGTAGCCAGCGCCAAGAAGACCGGTCGCGTGGTCACTGCCGAGGAGCATTCGATTATCGGCGGTCTTGGCGAGGCCGTTGCCTCGGTGCTAGCGGAGCAGTATCCGGTGCCGATGCGTCGCGTCGGCGTGCGCGATGTGTATGGCGAGTCCGGCCCTGCGGTCGATTTGCTGCACAAGTACGGTTTGGACGCCGACGGCATCGAAGCTGCGGTCAGGTCTGTGTTGTAAGGAAGGTTTCCATGGGATTTGTATCTGCCAACCAAGTGACGATAGGGTATACCGCCGCCTCGCGCGAGGATGCCCTGCATTATTTGTCCGATCAGGCCGTCGAGCTCGGCTTTGCTGACGACGCATCTGCCGTAGAGACTGCCTTCATGGCTCGCGAGAACGAGGCCGAGACTGGCCTTGTCGCCGGTTTTGCCGTTCCACATGCCAAAAGCGATGCTATCCACACGCCGGGCGTTGCCGTGCTTAAGCTGGTCGAGCCCGTTGAATGGCCGAGCTTCGATGGTGTGCCCGTCGATGTTGCGCTCGCGCTGTACGTGCCTGCCGGCGAGGCAGGAACCACGCACCTGCGCTTGCTCTCCAAGGCTGCCGTGATGCTGATGGACGCCGGCTTCCGTGACAAGGTGCGCGCGAGCACCGATCCCGTTGAGATTGCGGAGCTCATCAATAGCGGACTCGAAGACTAGAACGGTCATCCCGTTCAATCAATTGATCCTTCTCCAAGGAAAAGGGCCGCGACGCCGTATGGGTGTCACGGCCCTATTTGCGTTTCCCCAGATAAAACCTGCCAAAATAAACCTGTCCCTTTTTGGCAGGTTAATCGGGGACTATTTCACCGCAACTTAGGGCACGGTTAGGAAGTGTGCACCTTAAAGAGTGGAGCCCATGATTAGAGAGGTCGCGCTCATCTCGCTAAATGTCTCTCTAAAGAGAAGGTTGGTTAGAGAGATAGCATTAGGCAATCTAGCAGCGAATTCGATACATCTCTCTTAATGTCTCTCTAAAACAAGGCGCTCATCTCTCTAAAGTTAGAGAGATGAGCGCCTTGTTTTAGAGAGACGGAATGCCAAAATTCGTCCGTCAGCTACCATCTGCCAAAAATGACGGATAAAGGGCTCATCGAAGTAATGGGTTCATCGACGAGCCGCAACCGCCGCTATCGGAAGAAGTAGATGCAGCCGAATTGCCCCTCTATCGTCTCTCGAAGTTTGATGGGTGCTAGGGGAGCGACTGCCTCGCGATATTTCCCCAGATAAAACCTGCCAAAATAAACCTGTTCCTTTTTGGCAGGTCAGTTAACGCAGTGCAGGTTGAGCATATGCGAGCGAGCGGGCTCCGGGTGCGGTAAGGTGACGTGAAACAAGCGGGCGCTGACCTTTTGGTCGCGCCCGTGAAGTTGAGCGTCAGATTGCCGTGCCCGGGGCCTGCGCAGCGCCGAGCGGTTACGCCGTTTGTAAAACGGCGTAACTTAAAGATTCATGTTGCCGTGAATGTAGGGGGTGACCTCGGGGGAGATATGGTCGCAGCCCAGTTCGCGCAGCGCGGACTTGATAACGGCGGGCAGCGGGGTCTTGCCCTTGTCGTCGACGGCGGCACCGCCGAGGGTGGCAATCTTGGCGACATCTGCGGGTGCGGCCTCGATATGCATGCAGCCGCCGACCAGGCGCGCGCGTACCTGTGCCAGATCAAGATCGTGCAGGTAATCCTCGCAGGCGCGAATCAGGGAGACCTTCTCGCGCGTAAGCTCCTCGCCCGTGGGGACGCGCGTGGCAAGACATGCTCCCGCCGGCAGGTTCCAAACGGGATAACCCCATGCGCGCAGCAGCTCGCGCTCTTCGTCCTTGGTAAAGCCGACCTCCATAAGGGGTGAGCGTACGCCGAGCTCTTCTGCCGCACGCATGCCGGGGCGGTAGTCACCGCGATCGCTTGCATTGCTGCCATCGATGACGGTGGGAAAGCCGAGCGACTTGGCGTGGTTGACGATGGCGGTAAAGCCAGCGTGCTTGCAGTGGTAGCAGCGATTGGCATCGTTGCAGGCTACTTGGGGGAGCTGCAACTGATCGACCGAAAGATTGAGCACGGGGAGCTTAAAATGCGCCCCTTCATTGGCTTGTCCATCAACGGACTGCTCAAACGAAGCCTGCTCGGGCGTGCCGATGAGCGGCGTGGTGAGATGGACGAGGAGGGTATTGGTAGGCATGATGCGGGCGCATACGGCGGCCAAAAAGCTGCTGTCAACGCCGCCGGAAAACCCGATAGCCACGCGCCCGTATGCCAAAAGCAGCTGTTCGAGCGCCGATAGCTTGTCTTGAAGCTCCTCTGCGGGTGCCGTGGTGTCTAAAATCATGAAACGTTCCTTATCGTTGAGTACTCGATCGAAAACTATAATCCTAATGCGTTACTTGCCATAAGACTTCTATCTGTGTAACGAAAGTGCAATATGGTATATACGTTATATACAAGTTGCCAAATGCGGTAGAGTTGCAGCAACGCGACAGCGAGAGTCGATGGGGGACCGATATGATCAAGGCTGTTATTTTTGACATGGATGGAACGCTGGTCGATACCGAGCGTTTGGGGATTAAGGCCTGGAAGGCAGGCGCCGCTGAGCTGGGGCTCGCGATTGATGAAGCGCTGATCCATCAGTTTATCGGCCGCACGCTGCCCGATGTCATGGACATCCTTGATGAGCATTACGGCAGCCACGAAACCACCGAGGCGGTCTATGTCCGCCACAAGGAGATTCGCGACGAGATGGTCAAGACCGAACTGGAACTTAAGGCCGGCGCCGCCGAGTGCCTAGACGAGCTGCTGGCTGCGGGCTATCACGTTGGTCTAGCGACGTCGTCGCGCCTCGTTACGGCCGAGCGCAACCTTAAGATGGTTGGCCTCTTTGACAAGTTTGAAACGGTAACGTGTGGCGAGGACGTCGTGCACGGCAAGCCCGACCCCGAGATGTATCTGCTCGCCTGCGAGCGCGCGGGCTTTGCTCCCGAGGAATGTGCCGTGGTCGAGGATTCGCGCAACGGCTGCGTCTCGGGCATTACGGCCGGCTGCCATGTCTTTGCCGTCCCCGATATCGTGCCGCTGCCGCAGGACGTGGTGGATGGCTGCGAGGCCGTGCTCGATACGCTGTTCGATCTGGCGGCGGCGGTCAAGGCCGTGCGCTAGACAATTGCGGCGTTGAAACGAGCAATTGCTTACGTTTGCGCTCAAACAAAAGGGGTCCGGCAATGGTCGGGCCTCTTTTGCTTGAGCGGCGACTTAGCATACTTGCGGGCGTGCTATAGATACGCGCCGAGGTTGATGGCCGTGGCGTCGGTCTGGCTGCTTGCCCGGGTGCTGGCGCGTTCCAGCAGGAACGGACGTACCAGTTCTTGGCGGTTGATATCCTCGGCGGCGACTGCGGTGACGGTACGCACTGCGGAGCCGACACGGATATGCTTGATCTTTGCCGGGGCCTTGTTCTCGATTTGCTCCATCAGCAGTTGGACACCCTTGCGGCCAATCTCGTAGCCCGGGGGCGCTACCGTAGTGAGTGGGACCGATCCGCTCCAAGCGAGCGGGTTGCCGTCGCATCCGGCCACGCGAACCTGCTCGGGGACGGAGATGCCTTTGTCGACCAATGCCGAGATAACGCCCGAGGCCAGCACGTCGGTCAGGCCGACGACAAAATCGGGACGTTCGTCCGCGGGGCGCTCGGCGATTTGGGCACCGATGCCGTAGCCGTCGGCAGCGGTATTCCATTCGCCGGCGTCGATGACTTCGATCTTGATATCGGGGTGCAGGGCGAGCGCCTTATGAATGCCAAGGACGCGCAGGGTGAGTTGCATAAATGCTGCTCGGCCGACGACGACAATATGGTGCGCGCCGCGGGCGATGGCAAGTTCGGCAATGATGCGACCCTGGGCCTCATTGTCGGCCGCTACGTAGTAGCCGGGCTCGGAGCAATGGATGTCCAGATGGACGATCGGCACGGGCATCTTGGTCATGGCGGGGTGCCAGTCGGGGGATGCCATGGGCTGAACCATGACGCCGGACATCTGGGTGCCCATAAAGTAGCGCAGGTAATGGTCCTCGAGAATATCGTCGTTATCGGCGTTGGCGATGAGCAAGTCGTAGCCGTGCTTGCGGGCCTCGTTGTGGGCGCCGCTGGCGATTTGGAGCGAAAAGCCGTGATCGAGACGGGGGAGCACCAGGCCAAAGGACTTGGTGGCGCCGCCCGCGAGCTGACGAGCGCTTTGGTTGGGCAGGTAGCCAAGGCGACTGATGGTCTCGTTGATGAGCTTGAGGGTCTCGGGGCGCAGCTTTTCGGGATGGTTGAGCGCGTTGGAAACCGTGCCCAACGAAACCCCGGCTTCGCGCGCGACGTCGCTGATTTTAACCTTTGCCATAGCGGCCCCTTTGATGCGTTTCAAGTACAAGCCAGATTGTAGCATCCCAAACCTTCCAAAAAGGGACAGGTTTATTTTGGCAGGTTTTATCTGGGGAAACGCTGTTGCCAGCGCGACCACCACGAAGGGGGCAGGTACCTTTGTGGTGGTTTGGACCGGCTGGACGTGTGTGCATCGAGTGGTATCTAAGTTGAGATACCACTTCTGGTATATCAGCTTGCGTTTGCGTGAGTACAATACTCGAACGTTGTACGTCTCAGCGCCCTTTGTGCGTGGACGTCTTGCAGTCACGCGAACGAAGGGATTTATCTTATGTGCGGAATCGTCGGCTACACCGGCTCTGATATTGCAAAGAACATCCTGGTCACGGGCCTCAAGCGTATGGAGTATCGCGGCTATGACTCCTCGGGCGTCGCGCTCGAGGTGGGCGAGGACGCCGCGGTGCACCTCGACGTCATCCGCCGCGTGGGCAAGGTCGCGGGCTTGGAGAGCGAGCTTTCCAACATCGACAGCGACGCTACCTGCGGTATCGGCCACACCCGTTGGGCCACCCACGGCAAGCCCTCCGTCGTTAACGCTCACCCCCACACCAGCTGCGACGGTCGTATCGCCATCGTCCACAACGGCATCATCGAGAACTTCGCCGAGCTGCGCGAAGAGTTGGAGGGTCGAGGCCACCACTTTAAGAGCGAGACCGATACCGAGGTCTTCGCGCATCTGATCGAAGAGGCCTATGCCGAGACGCACGACCTGATGGCCTCCGTGCGCGAGGCTTGCACCCACGTGGTCGGTGCCTATGGTCTGGCCGCCGTGTGCGCTGACGAGCCCGGCGTGATCGCCGTGGCCCGCAAGGATTCCCCGATCGTAGTCGGTGTGGGCGAAACCGGCTCCTATGTTGCTTCCGATGTCATCGCGCTCATCGACGCCACCCGCGATGTCGTGGTGCTCGAGGACGGTCAGTTTGCCAAGCTCACGCCCGCAGGCGTCGAGTACACCGACGAGGCCGGCAACGTTATCGAGCCCAAGGTCACCCACATCGATTGGGACCTGGACATGGCAGAAAAAGGCGGTTATCCCGACTTTATGCTCAAGGAGATTCACGAGCAGCCGCGCGTCGTGCGCGACACGCTGGTTGGTCGTATGACGCCGGCCGGCGAGCTCGACATCGACGAGCTGGGCCTTTCGCTCGAGGAGCTCAACGACATCGACCGCGTCTACGTGATCGCTTGCGGCACCAGCTATCACGCTGGCCTCATTGCCAAGAATCTCATTGAGGGCTGGGCTCGCATCCCCACCGAGGTGGAGGCGGCCAGCGAGTTCCGTTATCGCAACCCCATCATTACGCCGACGACGCTTGTCGTTGCCGTGTCCCAGTCGGGCGAGACGGCCGATACCCTTGCCGCCATTCGCGACGCGCGCATCAAGGGTGCCAAGGTCTTCGGCATCACCAACGTGGTGGGCAGCCCCGTGGCGCGTGAGAGCGACGGCGTCATCTACACCAAGGCCAACAAGGAGATCGCGGTCGCCTCGACCAAGAGCTTCATCGGCCAGGTTGTGAGCCTGACGCTGCTGGCCCTGCTGCTGGCGCAGGTCAAGTACCGCCTGACCACCAAACAGGCACGCATGCTGTTCCGCGAGCTTTCCGATACTGCCGAGCAGATCCAGTGGATTTTGGACACGCAGACCGATGCCGTGCATGAGGCTGCCCTGCTGTGCAAGGATGCGCAGTCGGCGCTGTTCGTGGGCCGCGGCATGGGTGCCGCTATTTCCTACGAGGGTGCGCTCAAGCTCAAGGAGGTCAGCTACCTGCACGCCGAGGCCTACGCCGCCGGCGAGATGAAGCACGGCCCCATTGCCCTGATCGACCCGGGCTTCCCTGTCATCGCTGTGGCCACCAAGAGTGCCACCTACGACAAGACCGTGTCGAACCTTATGGAGTGCAAGGCGCGCGGTGCCAAGGTCATCGTCGTTGCCACCGAGGGCGACGAGGAGATCAACAAGATCGCCGACTGCATTATCCGCGTGCCAGCAGTCCGCGACGTGTTCAGCCCCATCACGGCGAGCGTTCCTCTGCAGCTGCTCGCACGCGAGGTCGCCATCCTGCGCGGCTGCGACGTCGACCAGCCCCGAAACCTCGCCAAGAGCGTCACGGTCGAGTAGTTGGTTCCGTCGTTCTAACAACTAAGGCCCGGCTCCGCATCAAGACGGAGTCGGGCCTATTTGCGTTTTCCCAGATAAAACCTGCCAAAATAAACCTGTCCCTTTTTGGCAGGTTAGCGGAGCTTGCTGGTCTCGAAGTACTCGGGGAACTGGTCCAGAACCTCGGTCTGGTTGCGGAACATCATATGCAGGTGCTTGCTGACCAAAAAGCTCGCTTCGATGGGGTCGCGACCGGCGATAGCGCGGCGAATCTGCTTGTGTTCGTTCACGATGTCCTGATTGTCGAGAACCTGCGTGGCAGCGCGCAGCCAGCGGAAGCGCTCCAAGTCGGCATTGGTCTCTTCGAGCCACGACCACACGGTGCTGCGACATGCGATGCTAAAAATCATGTGATGCATGAGGTTGTCGCTCAAAAAGAAGCCGATGCGATCCTCTTCGGCCATGGCCTTTTCCTGCAGCGCGATGGCGCGGTCGAGCTGCTCGATGCCGGCCGACGTGGCACGGGCGCAGCACTCCACAATTACCTGTTTTTCCAGGTGCTCGCGAATGTAGCAGGCACTCTCGGCAAGGGTGAGGTTGATGGGTGAGACGTAGGTGCCGCTTTGGGGCACGGTGCGCACCAGGCCTTCCTGCGCCAAGCGAACCAAAGCCTCGCGCACGGGCGTGCGCCCCATATCCAGGTCATCGCAAAGTTGCTTGACGCCCAGCTTTTCGCCCGGCTTGTAGTCCAGGTAGACGATTTTGCGTCGAATGGTGTGGTAGGACTGGTCCTGTAGGCTCGTTTCCTGCTCGCCGACGTGCATCGATTCTTCCATAGCGCCTCGCAACTGTTCTATCAAACTCATATGTCAGTTGTTAATTATGCCGCGAATCAGCTTTCCGCGGTGGGTAATTCGGCTGTTGCCTGAGAACTATTGCGGCATCTTAGTCTGTGTTTGCGCAAGGCTGCGCTCAATGTTGCCGTATCATAAGCCGTCGCAAACGTGAAATAGAAAGAAGGAATCCCATATGCAACTGGCAAACATCGTACGCGAGCGCTGGAAAGGCGTCTTGTTCTGCCTGATCATCGCTATCCCCGCGACGTTGCTCGGCAAACAAATTGAGGTGGTCGGCGGGCCGGTATTTGCCATCCTCTTTGGCATGGTCCTGGCGCTCGTCTTTCCCAAGAATCGTCGCGAACAGCTCGCCGCCGGCATTACCTATACGTCCAAAAAAGTCTTGCAGTACGCGGTTATCCTGCTTGGCTTTGGCATGAACCTCTCCCAGATCCTGTCCAAGGGCGCCCAGTCGCTGCCGATTATCGTGGCGACGATCTCGACCTCGCTTGTCATCGCCTTTGTGCTCTGCCGCGTCATGAACGTGCCGGGTAAGATCGCGACGCTTGTGGGTGTGGGTTCGTCGATTTGCGGCGGTTCTGCCATCGCCGCGACCGCACCCGTCATCGATGCCGACGATCGCGAGATTGCCCAGGCTATTTCGGTCATCTTCCTGTTTAACGTTATCGCGGCGCTCGTGTTTCCGACGCTCGGCGGCATGCTCGGGCTGACCAACGAGGGCTTTGGCCTGTTTGCCGGCACCGCCATCAACGATACCTCGTCCGTAACGGCTGCGGCGAGCGCCTGGGACAGCATGCATCCCGGCGCCAATGTGCTCGAGAGCGCCACGGTGGTCAAGCTCACCAGGACGCTGGCCATCATTCCCATCACGCTGGCGCTTGCTTGCTGGCAGATGCATCTGGCGCGCAAGGCCGGCGGCGACGATAGGAGCACGTTCTCGCTTAAACGCGCGTTTCCCATGTTTGTGCTGTTCTTTGTGCTGGCGAGTGTGATCACCACGGTGTTTCAGCTTCCCGTGTCCATCACGGCGCCCATCAAGGAGCTGTCGAAATTCTTTATTGTGATGGCCATGGCGGCTATTGGTTTTAATACCGATATCGTTGAGCTGGTCAAAAAGGGCGGCAAGCCCATCGCGCTGGGCTTTTGCTGCTGGATTGGCATTGCGTGCATGAGTTTGGGAATGCAGCACGTGCTGGGAATCTGGTAGAGAAGTAGCTTATTTGCGTGCTGCGTGCTGGTGAGCGCATTCTCACGGTGGAGCGATAGGAGCTCTTGCGGGTATGGCTTGTCCGCAGGTTTATAAGTCCCGAAGAGCTCTTATCGCCCCGCCAGGATGGCGATGCGGGGCAACACCTATACTCGCAGGACGGCGCTTTCTGCCCTATAGTGTTTGGTGAGCAATATCGTTCAATTTTGAAACACTCGGTCGTGCGACCGTCGGCGGTTGCACGTCGCTGCGGACAGAGGCGAATCATGGATAGCGATGCCAAGCTGAACATCTTGACCGAGGCCCTGGCTGCTGCCGGGGCCTCGGCATTGGCAATCGATGCGCGTGGGGACGTCGCGATCTCGACCATGAATGACGCGGCGCTTGAGCGGGATGTGGCGACTTTTGTTGCCGAA